>VGRJ01000071.1 GCA_016875405.1 Deltaproteobacteria bacterium
TCGCGAGCATCCGCTCCGAGATGCTGAACAACAAGGTCGCCGAGAACATGCAGCACAAGGAGCGCGAGCACGTGGCCTTCTGCTACCAGAAGATCACCTGGACCTGGATGGACGGCGGCATCACGGCCTCCGACGACTGGGAGGCGCCGGTCGTCTGAACCGACGACGGCGCGACGCCTCGCAGGCGTCGACCTCATGTACGAGCCGCTGGGAGACCAGTGGCTCGTCGTGCTTTGTGGGTCCGGTGCCCCGCGGGGGACGGGCGCCGACCGCGCGGGTCAGCTGCTGCCGAGCGGCTCGTCGAGTCCGTCCCAGACGCGAGCCTCTCGAAAGACCCGGACGAGCTCCCCGTCGATGTGTCCGTCGCGAACCTCCATCCCGAGGATGTCGAGCGCGCGCTCGAGCGGCACGGAGCGCTTGTAGGGTCGATCGGCTGCGGTGAGCGCGTCGAAGATGTCACTCACCGCCATGATCTTCGACTGCAGGGGGATCTCTGCGTCGCGTAGCCCGCGGGGATAGCCCGTCCCGTCGAGCCTCTCGTGGTGTCCGACGGCGATCGCCGGGACGCGTCGAAGCTTGGTGCCCCAGGGGATCGTCGACAGGAACTGGAAGGTGTGGACGACGTGGCTCCGGATCTCCATGAACTCTTCCGCGGTCAGTGAGCCGCGCGAGACCGAGAGCGAGGTCACCTCGGACGGAGTGAGCAGCGGCCGCTCCCGGCCCTCGTGGTCTCGGAAGGTGCGCTTGCCGAGCTCCTCGAGCGTCGCGAAGTCTCCGCCCCGCAAGACCGTGGGCTCGTTGCACTGGCACACGACGTCGAGCGCCCCGGCGAGGTCTCGACGCCGCTCGCTGAACTCGTCGTCGAGGGCGACGAGCTCCGCTGCGGGTGCCCCGTCTCGGACAAGCTTCACGAGGCGCTCGAGCCGCTCGACATCGAGCGCCCGCTCCGCGAGCTCGAAGCGGGTTCGGACCGCCTCGAGCTCGTGCGGGTAGAGCTTCTTCGCCTTCACGAGCACTTGCTCGCGCACGCCGATCTTCCCGAAGTCGTGCAGCAGCGAGGCGTACTCGAGCTCCCGCAGGTCGTCTCCTGACCAGCGGACCTCGCGGTACTGCGGGCTCGCGCCCTGCTGAAGCGCGCGGGCGAGCCCGACCGACATCCGCGCGACCCGGATCGAGTGGCCGCTCGTCGTGGGGTCGCGCTGCTCGATCGCCTCGACGCTCGCGCGCACAAAGCCCTCGAGCATGCGCTCGTTCTCGGCGGCGAGGATGGCGTTCTCGAGCGAGACCCCCGCGAGCGAGGCGAGCGTCGTGAGCAGGCTCTCGCTGCGCGAGTCGAACGGGATGACCTCGTCGGGCGCGGCGGTGAACTCGCTCAGCATGTCTCCCGCGCGCGCCTTGCGGTTGATGAGCTGCAAGACCCCGAGTACCTCTCCACTACGCGCGAGCAGGGGAGCACAGAGCATCGAGCGCGTGCGGTACCCGATCGTTTGATCGAAGGTGGCGTCGAAGCCGTAAGGAGCCCCCTCGGGCAGCTCGTAGACGTCCGCGATGTTGAGCAACGTCCGATGAAGCGCGACATAGCCCGACATCGAGCGCTCGCTCACCGGGACACGAAACTCGCGCGCGTCGAACGTGATGGAGTCATTCTGCGTGTGCGTGAAGCGCAGCATGCGCTCGGAGATGTTCGGCGCGTCGCCCTCGACGACGTAGATGCTGCCGGCGTCGGAACGCGTGATGTAGCGTCCCTTCTCGAGGATGAGCTCGAGGAGCCGATCGAGCCGGCGCTCGGTCGTCAGCGCTTGCGCGATTTCGACGAGCTCGCCGATCTCGCTCCGGTAGCGCGTCACCCATTCGCCGCGCCGCGCCGCGCGACCCCGCGCGGACAACAACTCGAACGCCGTGTGAATCGCGACGAAGAGCTCGTCTGCGGTCGGCTGCGCGCGGACGACCGCCGCGAGCCCGAGCTCGAGGGCTTCGTCGAGCGCCCGTCGTGAGGGAGCCCCGAGGAGCACGAGGACCGACGAGCCGCCACGCAGCACGACCTCGTAGGGCGTGAGCGCGTCGCGCGCCGCTGCCCATGACGAGCCGGGGATGAGCAGCACCTCGTCCTCGTCGCTTCGGAGCGACAACACGAGAGGGTGGGGCTTCGTGATGCGCTTCCCGGCGAGGCGCGCCTCGGCGCGCAGCGCATCGAGCCGACCGCCAAGCTCGTCCGTGGCGGCGTCCGCGCTCGTCTCGGGGCCCCCGTTCCCGATGCTCATCCTTCGCTCCCATGCGCTCGCGCGACGAGCTCGCGGGCGGCCTCTCGTACGGCCTCGTTCGCGAGCCTTCGGGCCTCGGCCTCCGCACGCTTGCGCTCGCGTTGCTCCTCGGCGGCGGCGTCACGGACCTCGTAGGCCTCCACGATCCGCTGCACGAGCGGGTGACGTACGACGTCGACCTGGGTGAACTCGCAGAAGGAAATCCCTTCGATTCCGCGGAGCAGCGTACGCGCCTCGGCGAGGCCGCTCCGCTGACCCGAGGGGAGGTCGACCTGCGTGACGTCTCCGGTCACCACACAGCGCGACTGGTATCCAAGCCGCGTGAGGAACATCCGCATCTGCTCGCTCGTCGCGTTCTGCGCCTCGTCGAGGATGACGAAGCAGTCGTTCAGCGTACGGCCGCGCATGAACGCGAGCGGCGCAACCTCGATTTGCCCGCGCTTCAAGAGGCCATCCGCCTTGTCGGCGTCCATCATGTCGTCGAGCGCATCGTACAACGGCCTCAAGTATGGGTTCACCTTCTCTTCGAGATCGCCCGGGAGGAACCCGAGCCGCTCTCCGGCCTCGACGGCAGGTCGCGTGAGGATGATGCGACGCACCGTCTTCGAGAGCAGGGCCGTCACGCCGAGCGCCATCGCGAGGTAGGTCTTCCCCGTCCCGGCGGGACCAATCCCGAAGGTGAGGTCGTGCGTCCTCATTGCGTGGACGTAGCTCTTCTGCGCGAGGCCCCGCGCCTTGATCGGGCGTCCGCGCGCGTTGAGGAGGACCACCTCGCCGTAGATGTCGCGCAGGTGTAGGCCCTCGTCTTGGCTGAGCGCGTGGAGCGCCCTCAGGTGATCGTGGCCCTCGAGCTTCACGCCCTCTTGGGCGAGCTCGCCCATCTGCACGAAGAAGCGCTCCGCGAGCGCGACCTTGGCGGGCTCACCGCCGAGGTGGAGCACGTTGCCGCGCGAGCCGACCTCGATCCCGAGGTGCTTCTCCAGAGAGCGGAGGTTTGCGTTCCCGGGACCGGTCAGCGTGAGGAGAGACTTCGCGTCGCTCCACTCGACCTGTGCGTTCGTGCTCAAGGCTTCGTTCATGGGGTTGGGGGCGTCTGCGCGTCGCTCGCGCGGCTTCCGTTCTTGACCGGTGGCATCGTGGGTGTCACGTTCCCCGCCGCTCGTCCGGCGAGACCGCTGGTCGATGATACTTCCCCGGAGGCCCATCGTCATGCAGTGCCATGCGTCGCGTCTGACCGCGGTCGCGCTCGTGCTCTTTGCGCGGGTCGCTTGGGCCGAGGAGCCCGTCGTCGCGCCGCCCGGCGCGGCTGCCCCGATCGAACCCTCGACGTCCGCGCCCGCGGCGCCCTTGGAGGTGGCACCAGCGCCTCTGTCGACGCCGGCGGTCGTGGTCCCTGCGGCCTCGACGCCTCCGACGAGCGACCTCGCGCCGCGCGTGATCCCCGTCCCGTCGATCCCCCCTCCGCCGCCCGCCGCGTTCGCGTCGCTCGACGCCGGGGGCGGGGTGCCCCTCGCGGGCATCGAGGGTGGTGAGGTCTTTCTTCGAGATGCGCAGGACCGCATCCGCCTGTACCCGTCCGCGCGCCTCAGCCTCGATCTCGCGGCGACCCCGGGCGCACCCGACCTCGTTGGAACGGAGGGGGCCGGCGCGCTCCTCGGGCCGAGCTTCTACGTGCGTCGCGCGCTCTTCGAGATCAGCGGCGAGATCGGTGCGCGCCTCGCCTTTACGGTTGGCGTCGAGCTCGGTGGGCGGCGGATCGGGAGCCCTTCGGATGAGGCGGCATCGGTCGGACTCGTCGCGATGGCCAACGCCCACGACGGCCGATTGCTGCCTGCCGACGTGACCGTGAGCTACCGCTACCGTCGCTGGTTGAACCTCACGGCGGGCCAACAGTTGCTCCCGTTCTCGTCCTCGAACCGCACCGCCGACGACGCGCACTCGCTCCCCGAGCGGCCCCTCGCGATCCGCGCCTTCGCGGTGCCGTGGCATCGCGACCTCGGCCTGACCGTGTGGGGCGATGCGGCGCCTGGGGAGTACCTCCACTACGAGCTCGGCGTCTTCGGAGGCGACGGGTACGAGCACGTGCTCGCGGACGCGCTCCCCGAGTTCGCGGGGCGGATCACCTCGCGTCCTTTTCACGCGCTGGGCGAGGGCTTCGCGCTCTCGAAGGCGCGGATCGGCTTCTCGGCGCGTGTCGGATCGCGCGACCCCGAGCGCGTCGCGTACGACCTCGCCAACGTGACCACCGGCCAAGGCTGGGTCCTCTGGCAGCCGGGATACCTCGACCCGCTCGGCCGTCGTACGCACGTCCTCGCGTCTGGCTTGCAGCGCGCGCTCGGCGGTGAGCTTCGCTTGCCCTTCCGGCTTCCGGGCGGTCGCGTCCTGGATCTGCAGGCCGAGGCCTACCACGTCTCGAACGACACGCGCGAGGCGGTGACCGGCTTCCTCACCTCGAACACCGAGCGGCTCGGAAGGCTCGCGGGCGTGGGCTGGTACGGCCAGCTCTCGTTCTGGTGCTGCGGCGGCCCGGTCCGCGACGAGGCCATCGGCACCGTGCGCCCGCGTCACGTGGACCTCGACCGCCGCGGCTCCGATGCGGCGCGCGGCCGTGAGGTCCGTCGAGGCCTCGAGCTCGTCGCCATCGCCTCGGGCATTCACGCCCGCTACGAGGCGGCGAGCCGCGGCGGCGAGGCGACCGCCTCCTCGCCAAGCGGAGACCTCGTCGTCTACCAGCTCGGCGGCGGCGCGCAGTACTGGCTCGGCCGTCATTTCCGAGGTGGCGTACACTATGCGGCCTACCTCGCGCCCGACGCGGGCAGCGACGCGAACCTCGCGCTCATGCCGGGGAACGTGCCCGATCGGAGCGGTGTCGCCAGCGGCTCGCCCGCGATGCACGAGCTTACCGTGCGCGTTCAAGCGGGCTTCTGAGGCGCGACGAGCCGGGCCACACCGCTCATGGTAAGGAGTGCGTCATGAAGCGTGAGCAGAGCAAGGCCCTCTTCGAGCGTGCCCAGCGAGTGATCGTCGCAGGCGTGAACAGCCCGGTGCGCGCGTTTCGCGCGGTCGGCGGCGATCCGCCCTTCATCGAGCGGGGCTTCGGCGCGCGCCTGTACGACGCCGACGGCAACGAGTACATCGACTACGTCGGGAGCTGGGGCCCCGCCATCCTCGGTCACGCCGACCCGCAGGTCGTCGAGGCGGTCCGCGCGGCGCTCGGCATGGGGCTGAGCTTTGGCGCGCCGACCCGGCTCGAGGTCGAGTTCGCCGAGCTCGTCACCACGAGGATCCCGAGCCTCGAGCTCATCCGCTGCGTCTCGAGCGGGACCGAGGCGACGATGAGCGCGATCCGCGTCGCGCGCGGGTTCACGGGGCGCGACGTGCTCGTGAAGTTCGAGGGCTGCTACCACGGTCACGCCGACCACCTGCTCGTGAAGGCCGGGAGCGGCGCCGCGACCTTTGGCGAGCCTGACTCCGCGGGCGTCCCCGAGGCCATCGCGCGACTGACCCGCACGCTGCCCTACAATGACGTTGCGGCGCTCGAGCGCACCTTCGCCGAGGTGGGGTCCTCGATCGCCGCGGTGATCGTCGAGCCGGTCGTCGGCAACATGGGCTGCGTCCCGCCCGAGCCCGGATTTCTCCAGGCGATCCTCGAGCTCTGCCGCAAGCACGGCGCCGTCTCGATCTTCGACGAGGTCATGACCGGCTTCCGGCTCAGCCCGTCCGGCGCGCAGGGGCTCTACGGGATGCGCCCGGACCTCACCGCGCTCGGCAAGATCGCAGGTGGTGGCATGCCCCTCGCCATCTACGGTGGACGCCGCGACATCATGAGCAAGGTCGCCCCGCTCGGCCCCGTCTACCAGGCCGGCACCCTGAGCGGGAACCCCGCGGCCGTGACGGCCGGTCTCGCCACGCTTCGCCGACTCGACGCCGCGCTCTACGCCAAGCTCGAGCGGCTCGGCGCGCGCCTCGAGAGCGGCCTCCGTGACGCGGCCGCGAAGCTCGGCGTGCCGCTCAGGGTGCAGCGCGTCGGCTCGATGCTGACCCCGTTCTTCACCGACGGGCCCGTCCGCAACTGGAGCGACTCGGCGCGCCAAGACAAGGAGCGCTTCGTGCGCTTCCATCGCGGCATGCTCGAGCGCGGGATTTACTGGCCGGCGTCGCAATACGAGGCCGCGTTCTTCGGCGCCGCGCACACCGACGACGACATCGACCGCACCCTCGTGGCTGCCTCCGAAGCGCTGGCCTGAGCCTCGCTCGCCTTTGCGACGGGCGCTCGCGGGGGGCGCCTCTCGCGTCGCATGACGCGCTGCGGCGACCAAACTTGGCCCCGCGGAGACGCGTTTGTTACCCCCGCGTTCATGCGGCAAGGGTACGCCCTCTTTGCGGCCGTGGCGCTCGTCGCAGCGTCGTTGCCGTTCTTGCGCAAGCAAGACGAGGTGTTCCACACCCTGCTCAGCAAGGCGAAGCTCGTCGTCTCGAACCCGAAGGCGCGCGCGGGTGCGGCGTTGGTCGTCGACCCGCCGGCGCTCACCGACCTCGACCTCTCGAGCATCGACACGCGGCGCGACATCGCGACTGCGCCGGCGCATGGCAAGCGCACCGCCGAACTCACCATCGATCCGACCTTTCAAGAGGCGGCCGACACGCTCCTGCAGCGCGGCGAGATGCACACCGGCGCGATCATCCTCACCGAGGTCGCGACCGGCAAGGTCCTCGCCTGGTCGAGCGTGAGCCCGGGCCGTCGCCGCGATGTCTGCACCGAGCCCGTTGCACCCTCGGCGAGCGTGTTTAAGATCGTCACCGGCTCGGCGCTTGTCGAGCATGGCGTACCCCTGAACGAGAAGTACTGCTACGGAGGCGGCGAGCACAGCCTCAGCCGACGCGATCTCGAGCCGAGCGAGGAGCGCGACAAGTGGTGCGCCACCGTCGGCATGGCGATGGGGCGGAGCATCAACGCGGTGTTCGCGCGCCTCGCGCTGAAGCACGTGGAGCGCGACAAGCTGCGCGCCGCGGCGATGCGCTTCGGCTACGCGCAGGACATCCCGTTCGACGTCCTAGTGAAGCCGAGCACCCTCGAGATCCCAGAGGACGAGCTCGAGTACGCCCGGATGGCCGCGGGCTTCTGGCACACGACGCTCTCGCCCTTCCAGGGCTTGAACATCGCGCTCACCGTCGCCAATCACGGCGAAATGGTGCGCCAGCACGTGGTCGAGCGCGTCCTCGAGGAGGACGGCTCGGTCATCTACGAGCGCCCGAAGGAGCGCCAGGTGCTGAAGCGCGCGCTCGATGCTCGGACGGCCCAGGCGGTCGGCCGCATGATGGAGCAGACCGTTCGCAACGGGACGAGCTTCCAGTCGTTCCACGATCGCTCGGGGCGACCGTACCTTCCGGACGTCCGTGTCGCCGGCAAGACCGGCACCCTCACCGAAAAGAAGACCGACTCGCTCTACACGTGGTGGGTCGGCTACGCGCCCGCGCGGCAGCCCGAGATCGCGCTGTCGGTCCTCGTGATGAATCGCGGTGCGTGGCGCGTGAAGGCCACCAACGTCGCGGCCGACATGCTGCGCGTCTACTTCGCCGACCGCGGGGTCTCGTCGGTGCGGCCCCCGCCGGGGATCCGGTTGCGTGCCCGCTCGACAGGGGACGCCGGCGCGACGCCGACCGAGCCGGGGGATGCGAAGCCCGCCGATCCGGGCGCCGAGGCCAAGGTCGCGATGCCGGACGAGCCCGACGACGGGACCTGAACCCGTCGCGTCCGCTCGTCGCCCTCAGGTCGACGTGCCGCTGCCGATGGCGCCGTCGAGCGACACCTCGCGCGTCTGGACCTCGAGGCGGTAGCGCGAGTTCATCGTCTCGATGAAGAACACCTCACCCGGCGCGAGCTTCAAGACGCGACGCACGGGCGTGGTGACGTACTCGTGCATCCCATCGGCGAACTCGATCACGATGACCGAGCCCTTCCGCGGCGCACGCACGAGCCTGCCGGCGACGCTCCGTCCCCCCTTGCCGAGCTTTCGCAGAACAACCTGCACGTCCCCAGGCTAGCACGGGACATCGATTTCAGCACCGATCCATTCGTGCGCGCCGCGGCCGGCGGGGACCTTGTCGCCACCGACCCCACGGCGTATGGGCGCCCTGTGAGGTTCCCGCGATGACCCCCCGCGATCCCGCCGTCGACGGCGACCTTGAGGTCGAGTCGATCCGCCGAGGCCCCGGCGCCGCTCGCGCGCACGCAGGCCGCATCGAGGTCGTCTGTGGCTCGATGTTCAGCGGCAAGACCGAGGAGCTGATCCGCCGCGTGAAGCGCGCGCTCTACGGTCGCCAGAAGGTGCAGGCCTTCAAGCCGCGCATCGACGATCGCTACGACGCGACGAGGATCGTGAGCCACGGCGCCATCGCGATCGAGGCGGTTCCGGTCGGCAGCAGCGAGAGCCTCCTCCGCCGGGTCGAGGGCGACACGCAGGTCGTCGCCATCGACGAAGCGCAGTTCTTCGATCGCGGCATCGTCGAGGTCTGCAATCGGCTCGCCGACGAGGGGCGCCGCGTGATCCTCGCGGGGCTCGACCAAGACTACCTCGGGCGCCCGTTCCCGCCGATGCCCGACCTCATGGCCATCGCCGAGGACGTGACCAAGGTTCGCGCGGTCTGCACCGTGTGCGGCGGCGCGGCGAGCCGCTCGCAGCGCATCATTCAGGAGGGCGCGACGGTCCTCGTCGGTGGCTCCGAGTGCTACGAGGCGCGCTGTCGGGCCTGCTTTCGCCCTCGTGACGTGCGCCAGGGCGAGGCCTGAGCGCGCCCGTCAGGGCACGTCGACGCTGCCGAGCAGCTCCCGTCGCTTCGCCTCGCCGGGCCGCTCGGCGTCCTTCGGCTTCGGCGGCGGAAAGAGCCCTGGCGGTCCGCTCGCGATCGTCTCCTCGACGAGCTTCCAGTCTGCCGAAGTCTGCGTCCAGCGCTGCGCCACGAGCGAGCTGTGGATCGTCGCGTCGTCGAGCCGATGCCACGACACGATCAGGTTCACCTCGGCCGAGTCCGACCCGAGCATCTGGACGCCCTCGAGCTCGAGGTCGACGATGCGGAGTTCGCGACCCCACGCGCGGTGGCGCCGACCGAAGTCGCTCTTGGCCTCGACGGCGACGTTTTCGGCGGCGATGTCCATGCGACCGAAGCGCGTCGCGGTGTTGAGATCGTAGGCGGACTGGCTGAGCCGCTCCATCGAGCTTGGCGGGAGCGCCATGCACCCGGCCGAGCCCAGCGCGAACGCGAGGAGGGAGAGTCGCCTCATGGGGGGGCCGTAGCGAACGCGCCGCGAGCGGGCCAAGAAAACGGCGAAGCGGCCCGGTGGTGCGCCCGCGGGCCGGGGTATAGGGTGCGTCCTCAACTGGATCGGCCAACGCCCATGCCTGCGGCCTGGGCACTTGAAAACATTGAGGATTTTGTTGCCCGCTGGGTTGACGTGCCCGGCTCGAGCCTTATCGTCTTGTCACCTCGACGGACGAGCCCGGCAGCGACGCCGGCTCGGCGCGAGGCCCCACGACACTCACCGCATAGAACCCGAGGCGCCGGCGCGTGGCCCGCGCGGAATGGTCTGTAGACGGAGCACCGCTCGTCGACGCCTCAGGGAACGAAAGGACGACCACCATGGCTCTCAACGCGTACCTCAAGCTCTCCGGCAAGACCCAGGGCGAGATCAAAGGCTCGGTCACTCAGTCGGGACGCGAAGACTCGATCATGGTCATCGCCTACAGCCACGAGGTCGTCTCGCCCCGCGACGCGGCGAGCGGGCTGCCCACCGGCAAGCGCCAGCACAAGCCCCTCACGGTCACCAAGGAGATCGACAAGTCGACTCCCCTGCTCATGAACGTGCTCACCAACAACGAGCAGATCTCGAAGTGGGAGCTGCGCTTCTGGCAGCCCTCGCCGTCGGGGCAAGAGGTGCAGCACTACACGATCGAGCTCGAGAACGCGTCGATCGCGAGCATCCGCTCCGAGATGCTGAACAACAAGGTCGCCGAGAACATGCAGCACAAGGAGCGCGAGCACGTGGCCTTCTGCTACCAGAAGATCACCTGGACCTGGATGGACGGCGGCATCACCGCCCAAGACGACTGGGAGGCGCCGGTCGTCTGATCCGACGACGGCGCGACGCCTCGCAGGCGTCGACCTCACGCACGAGCCGCACGGGAGACCCTGCGGCTCGTGGTCATTTCGGGGCGGCGCGTCGCTCCGCGGGCGGCGTTGTCCCATCCCAACAGGACGTCGCCTCGCCCACCTGGACTAAAAGGCGCTCGCCGCGAGAAAGTAGAGCTGTCCGCCCGGGATGCGCGCGCCGCCAAAGCCGAACGCGTAGCCGAGCCGCATGTTCACATCCATCTGGTACCCGAGGGTGGTCCCGAACCAGAGCTCGCCACCGGCGCCCGTATGGAGCTGCGGGCTATGGATCAGCGCGCCGTCGGCGAAGAACCGCACCGCGCGAAAGTCGAAGGTGTCGAAGGCGCCGCCGTAGTCGACGTAGAGGTTTCCGTCGATGCGGCGCAGGTACGCGGGCAGCGTCGACAGACCGACGTCCGGCACCGCGATCGGGAAGCGCAGCTCGGCAGTCTGCAGCGTGTAGGCCGAGCCGCTGTACGAGCTCGCTGGGTACCCCCGCAAGGCGAACGCGCCGCTCATGCTCCCGCTCGTCAGCGTGTCGAGGAGCGACGGGTTCGCGAGGTTGTAGCCGCCGACGTAGAAGAGCCCGCGGCGCGAGTAGCTCCCGGTCGCGAGGCCACCGGCGCTGCGCAGCGCGAGGACCTGGTTCTTCGCCCAGGGGAGCGGCAGGTAGCCGGAGGCGCTGTAGCTCGCCTCGTACAGGCTCTCGGTGCTCCCCGTTGCGCGGTCCGAGACGTCGATGCCCACCGAGAGCGCGAAGCCGCGCGCGGGCCCTGGGGTGTCGAGCCCACCCTCGACGCGACCGATGCCGTAGCCGAGGTGGAGCGTCCCAAGGAAGCCGCGGCGCGGAAGGACCGTGACCTGGCCGAGCGGATCGACCGGCACGCCCGCGACGGGAAGATCCTGGTCGAGGAGCTGCGCCGTGTACGAGATCCCGAAGGTCTGCACGGCGAACTCGGCGGGGCGTCGGTAGCTGAGCGAGGTGCGCAGGTTGAGGCTCCGCTCGAGGTACGGCGGCGTCTGGTCGCCGAGCCGGAAGGCACTCCGCGGCGTGACGCGGTTGCTCACCTGCACGCCGAGATCGAACGGCATGCGGGTGTACTCGTAGCCGACCGTGGCCTGCGGGATGGGCGCGCCGAAGTCTGCGACGAGCCGCGCGCCGAAGGCGTGGTGGCCCGCGATGTCGGCCCCCGCGACGTTGAAGCCGAGCGCGTAGGAGCCGAACGGACCTTGACCAAAATCAAAGCCATAACTTCGCGGGCGCAGCGTCTCCAGGGGGCGGTACGCGCGCTTCTGGTAGGCTATCGGCGGCGGTTCGTCGAAGGCCTCGGGGCGCTCGCCCACCGGCGGTTGAGGAGCAGGAAGGAAGCGCTCGGGCTCGAGCGGCATCACGTAGAGGTCATGCCCTGCCGACGTGTACCCGACGTAGGCGAGCGTCTTGCCGTCGGGGCTCACGGCGGGCATCACGGCGAGGGTCTTGACGTTCGTCACCTGGGCGAGCGCGCCCGTCTCCAGCTCGTGGCGGTAGATGTTGAAGATGCCGCTGCGATCCGACGCGAAGAAGAGCGCCCGGCCGTCGGGAGACCAGACCGGCCCGAGGTCGAGGGCGCGGTCGTTCGTCACCGAGATCACGCGACCGTCGGCGAGGTCGAGCACGGCGATGTCGCGAAAGCCGCCCTTGGTCCACCGGCTCCAGGCGACGCGCTTCCCGTCGGGTGAGAACACGGGCGTGTAGGCCTGATCGAACGCGTGCGCAGGCTTCACGAGGACTCGCGAGCGGCCGAGCGTCCCGTCGTCCAAGAGCGGCGCTCGGTGGAGCGTGGTCGTTCCGCGAGCGTTCACCGTGAAGACGACCTGCGAGCCGTCCGGGCTCACGGTCGGTGCGGTGGCGCGAAGGCCGTCGGTGAGCGCGCGTCGGTACGCCTCGCGTCCGTCGGGGGCGCGGTGGTGCGGCGGCAGGTGGAAGAGCTCGCTCCTCGCGTAGACGTTGCGGTACGGGACGATGCTGGAGAAGTAGAGGCTCCCGTCGGGCCCGAACGCAAAGGGTGACTCGCTCGTGGCCCGCGCGAGGAGCTCGGGCTCGCGGCGCGTCTCGTCGCCTGCGAGCGAGAGCATGTAGACCCCGGGGCGCGCGACGAGCTCGTTGCGAAAATACGCGAGCACCGGCCCCTTCGCGTCGGGTGGGAGCGCCGAGGCCGGAACGAACTGGGGGTAGAGCGCCTCGCGTCCGTCGAACGTGACGCGGCGCCCCTCACGAAGACCCCGGCGCTCGAGGGCTCGCACCTCCGCCTCGTAGCTCCGCGTCAGATGCGCCTTGAAGCCCTGGTAGAGCTCCTCGTACGTCCGCCCGGTCTGACGGCGGATCGCGCGGTTGATGCCGAGCGGGATGACCGTGGCTCCGTAGTCGACCGACACCGCGCGCAGCACGTCGGCCCCGTAGACTTCGCGGATCCAGTGGAGGAAGCGCGAGCCGTAGAGGTACCAGAGCTGCCCTTGAGGCCAGCGCTGCGCGTTGTTCGAGACGGCGTCGAGGCCCGCGAGCCGCCCGTCGAGCGCGTCGGCACGGAGGTAAGCGTCGAACAGCGACGAGCGAATGCGACCGCCCGAGGTGTGCTCGCTCTCGAGTACGACCGCGAGCCCCTCGAGGATCCAGCGCGGCTGCGCCTGGTTCGGCGCCAGCTGCTTGCCGATGATCGCGTTCGCGATCGAGGGCAGGCCCGAGATCGTGTCGGTGTGAAGGATGTGGACGTACTCGTGTGTCAGCAGGCCGAGGTACCAGTCGTCGTAGTCACCGAGCGGCGAGAGATCTCCCGGCGCGGTGACGAAGAGGCGGATCTGGTTGTAGGGCGTCGCGATCGCAGAGCCATTCGCGACGTCGGTCTGATCCGTGAGCAGGATCTCGGTGACGTCCTTCGGGTCATGGCCGAGCGGTCCGACGAGGCGCTCGTGGATCTGCTCGCCGAGCTGCGCGACCCGCAGCGCGACGGGCTCGAGCACGGTGTCGTAGGTGACGCGAAAATGCTTGGTCTCGAGCGTCCAGCGCTCGAGGGACGGATCGTTCTCCGCGCGCGCCTCCTCGGCCCAAGCCACGGCGCCGAACCCGAAGGCGAGGGCCGCGAGACGAGCTCGGAGTGAGCGGAGCCGACCCTTGCGCAGACGAGCTCCCGCCAGGTCCTCAGAGGTCGTCGTAGAACATCGGCTCGCGGTTCCGCACGTAGCGGTAGACGAGCTGCCGACCTTCTGCCGAGATGCGCGTGAAGCGCGCGCCAAATCCTGGATTGCTCTCTTCGCCGCCCGCGTCTCGGGTCCACTGCACGATCGCGTCGGCTTCGAACTCGAGGTCGCCCGGCAAGTGCACGCGGATCGCCACCGGCTGGCCAACCTTCGGGACTTTGTACGTCGCGACGAAGAGGCCGCCATGCTCGATTACCTCGTTGCCGGAGAGACCCTTGTAGAAATTCGACTCCGAGTGCGCGCCGAGCTCGACGTCGTGCACGCGCGCGTCGGCCGCGGGCAGCGGCGCCTTCTCGGCGCCGGGGACGACCTCCTTCTCCTTGGACGGGGGAGCCGGCGGCTCGGCAGGCTTCGCGGCGGCACGCTCGGCGCGGCGGATCGACCTCGGAGTCTCGTCCTCGCGCGCGGGCTCGGGCTTTCGGATCGACTGCGGCGCCGGCTCGGACTTCGCGGCCGCGGGTTGGACCTTGGGCGCGGGCTCGGCCTTCGGGGCTTCCGCCTTCGCGGGCTCGGGCTTTCGGAGCGACTTCGGCGCGGGCTCGGACTTTACGGCCGCGGGCTGGGCCTTGGGCTCAGGCTTCCGGAGCGACTTCGGCGCGGGCTCGGCCTTGGGCGCGGGCTCGGCCTTCGGGGCTTCCGCCTTCGCGGGGGCCATCTTCACCGCCTTCGACAGCGCGAACAGCTTGCTCAGCGAGGCGGCGACCGTCTCCATCGCCGCGTCGACGGCAGGGTGGTTCTCGCCGACCTCCTGGAGAGCGTCGAGCACGCTCCGAACGTTCGCGAGCGCGCCATCGACGTCCGCCTGGGTCGCGGCGCCGGTCTTCTCGATCCGGTGCAGCACGCTCATCGACTTCGCGATGGGGGCGGCGGCCTCGACGAGCTTCTCCGGGACGTCGTCTCCCGACTGGAGGGCCTCCAGCGCTTGCGAGAGGGTGCTTCGGGCTTTGCTGGCGAGTTCGTTGAGTTCCGACATGAGCGTCAAGAAAGACTACCAAAACTGCCTGTCGGAGGGGCTCCGTTTCGGCCGCCGAAAAGTTTCCCCGAGCCTGGGCCCGTTGTTACCTCGTACAGCGATGCGAGCGGCATGGTCGGACAGGAAAGGTGCGCGCGACGACGACGCGGGGCCGAAGGGCAAGCGCTTCGATGCATCGGCCGCGGACAAGCCCATCCTCGTCATCGAGGACGTGCGAAAGTCGTACATCGCGGATCAGCCCGTTTTGCGCTCGCTCTCGCTCACCATCGAGCGCGGTGAGTTCGTCTTCATCACCGGGCCATCCGGCTCGGGCAAGAGCTCGCTTCTGCGGCTCTTGTACCGCGCCGAGCTCCCCGACGAGGGCACGATCCGCTTCCTCGGACGCGACATCGCGCGGCTCACCGCCGAGTCGATCCCCGCGTTGAGGCGCAACATCGGCATCGTCTTTCAGGATTTTCGGCTCGTTCCAGACTGGTCGGCCTTCGAGAACGTGGCGATCGCGCTCGAGGTGCTCGGCCTCCCGACGCGCATCGTCCGCTCCCGCGTCGGCGCGACGCTCGAGCGGGTCGGGCTGAACGGCCGCGGCGCGACGCGCGTCGGCTTTATGTCGGGTGGAGAGCAGCAGCGCGTCGCGATCGCTCGCGCGATCGTGGCAGAGCCCGCGCTCATTCTCGCGGACGAGCCCACGGGCAACCTCGACCCGCTGCTCGCGGTCGACGTGCTCGGCATGTTCGAGGACATCAACGAGTCGGGCACGACCGTGCTGTTCGCTACGCATGACCGCTCGCTCCTCGATGTTCGACCGAGGCGCGTCGTCGTGCTCGACGAGGGCAAGGCGACCGACGCGCGGAGCGGGCTCGAGGGCTTCGACTGGTCCGACGACGACAGCGGCATCCGCGTCGCCGGGTGAGGTGTGGCGATGAGCGAATCAGGATCGACCTATCGATTTCTCGGCACGTGGCGTGCGGGCCGAAGCAACTGGCGCCTCCAAGCGATGACGGTGTTCTCGCTCGCAGTCGCCTTCGTCTGCCTCGCCTCGGCGATGCTCGTGGTGACCAACCTGGCGGCGGTACGCGACCGATGGTCGCGCGCCGGACGCGCCACCGTCTACCTGCGCGAAGACGCCTCGACGGAGGACGTGCAGGCCCTCGTCAAGGCGCTGGAGGCCACGTCTGGCGTCAAGAAGGCGCGCTTCGTCTCACGCGAGGACGCCCGTAGCGAAGTCATGCAGACCGGCGGCGATCCGCAGCTCGCGGCGCTCCCGGTGGACGCCTTCCCGAGCTCGGTCGAGCTCTCCTTCGACGACTCGATCGACGACGCCGGCCTCGGCGTGATGGCGCTGAAGCTCCGCGCGCTCCCGAGCGTCGAGACCGTCGAGACCTATCAGCGCTGGACCGAGCGGCTCTCCTCGCTCCTCCGTGGTGGCGTCACCGCGAGCCTGTTCCTCGCGATGGTGGTGTTCGCCGCGGTGGTCAGTGTGGTGGCGTCGACGATGCGGCTCTTGCTTGAGCGCCGAAAGCTCGAGGTCGAGGTGCTGCGCCTCGTCGGCGCGACCACGCAGTTCGTGTGCCGCCCATTCATCGTCGAAGGTGCGCTCCAGGGCGCAGGCGGTGCCGCCGCAGCGATCCTCCTGCTCGGCGTGCTCTACAACATCGTGCGCGGACGCTTCGACCACGAGCTCGCCACGCTGCTCGGGGTGCACCCCGCGTTCCTGCCCTGGACGACGATGACCATGATGGTGATGGTCGGCGCGCTACTCGGCGCGACGACGGCATGGGTGAGCCTCCGCAAGGCCGTACGGATCTGACATGCCCACGAAGCGCCCAAACGACGAGGGACGATCGGGCGTGAAGCGCGCCGTGGTCGGGCTCGTCGCCGCGGTGCTCGTCGCCGGGACCGCCGCGGCCTACGTGCCGTCGGCCTCGAAGGCGCCGCCCGCACCCGCACCCAATCCGGTCGCGCCGACGCTCCCGCGTGACGCCGACTCGGCGGGAGAGTTCGATGCGATCCTCAGCAAGCTCGAGCGGCGAGAGCGCGAGCTCGAGCGGGAGCTCGAGGAGATCGGCCCAAGGCTCGACGTCGTAGGTAAGCGAGTCCTCGCGCGTGGTCGTCAGTACTACCGCCTCGTGCGCGTCGGCATGCTCCCGGTCGGCGGGGGCTTCGACGGCCTCGTCGACCACGCGACCCGCGTCGAGCGACTGCGCGCGGCGCTGTCTCGCGACGTGGCGACCGACGTCGAGCTCCGCGAGCGGCAGGCCGTGGTCCGCAAGGAGCTCCGACAGGTGCGCGCCGAGCGCGCGCCGATGGTCGTGCAGCGCGAGGCGATGAAGCAGGCCCAGCATGTCATGCAAGAAGCCGACGATCGCCGCGATGCGTTCCAGCGCGCCTTCGGCAACTCGTCCGATCCGCCGCAGACCGCCATCTACGGTGCAGACACGGGGCCGCTCGCGCCCGACCCGAAGTCGCACTTCGCGCAGATGCGTGGCCGCCTCTCCTTTCCGCTCGCCGGGCGCGCGGTCGTCTCTCAGAAGGATCGCGGCACGACGATGCTGCAGCTCCGCGCGAGTCGCGACACCGCCGTACGCGCCGTGTACGCCGGCACCGTGGCCTTCGCGGGCGAGACCGATCGCGGCATGACCGTGGTCATCGATCACGGCGACCACTACTTCTCGACCTACGGCAACCTGCAGAATCTCGACGTGAAAATCGGCGATTCGCTGCAGGAGCGCGGTCGCATCGGTTGGGTGAAGCGCCACGAAGGCAAGTCTGCGATGCTACACTTTGAGCTCCGTCGTGGGAGCAGCGTCCTCGAGGCGGGCCCCTGGCTCGGCCTCTGACGATCCCGCGCGATCGGCGCCACGGTCGTCACCACTTACGCGGGGCCGAGCGCTTCCTCGTGGTAGCGTGAACGCCGTTCATGCCGGCCCAGGGACCACGTTTATCGGCCGCTGCGAGCGCGGTCCGTCCCAGCGTCTTCGCCTCGCTGCAGGCGCGCATCGACGCCTTTCGTGGATCCGGCGGCGAGCTCATTCCGCTGCAAATCGGCGACACCTGCCTGCCCCCGCCGGCGCGCGCGCGCGCGGCCCTCGCGGCCCTCGCGGACGACTCGCTCGCCACCTACGGCGCGGTCCCTGGTCTCCCGGAGCTTCGCGCCGCACTCGCCGTGAGGCTCGCTGCGGCGGGGCACGCGACGGTGCGCGGCCCAGCCGAGGTCCACGTCGGAGCCGGCTGCACGCACGCGCTCTTCTGCGCCGCGCGAGCCCTCTTCGATCCTGGGGACGAGGTGCTCGTGGTAACGCCGTATTGGCCGCTCATCGTGGGCGTCCTCGCGACGGCGGGCGCCGTCCCGGTCGAGGTGCCGCTCACGGGTAGGCTGCACCGCGAACGCGACGTCGACATCGCCTCGAGCCTCGGCGCCGCAAAGACCGCTCGCACGCGCGCCCTCTACTTCAGCTCGCCTGGCAACCCCGATGGCTACGTCCTCGGCGCGCGAGACCTCGACGCCCTCGCAGCGTTCGCCGAGACGCACGACCTGTGGGTCCTCTCGGACGAGGTGTACGCGGACTTCGTCTACGAAGGAGAGCATCGCCCCTTCGCGACGCTACCGGGCATGGCCGAGCGGACCGTCACCTGCCACTCGCTCTCGAAGAGCCACGCGCTCGCGGGCGCACGCGTCGGCTATGTGAGCGGGCCCGAGCGCGTCATCGACGCGGTTCGGCGGATGTCGAATCACACCATCTACAACGTCCCGGTCGCGATGCAGCGCGTTGCGCTCGCTGCGCTCGAGGACGGTGACGGCTTTCTCGAGCAGGCCCGTCGTCTCTACCGCGAAGCGCGCGACGCGGCGTGCGAGAGGCTTCGCGAGCATGGCATCGCGCACGACGCGCCGCACGGCGGGAGCTTCGTCTTCGTCGATCTCGACGAGAGGCTCGGCCCCCACTCGCTCTCGCGCGCGCTAGAGCTCGGCATCGATCACGGTGTGCTCCTCGCGCCTGGCGATGCGTTCGGCCAAGCGCACGCGCGCTCGGCGCGGCTGTGTTTCACCGGTGTCCCGAAGGCCGACGTGCTCCGCGGCATCGACCGCTTTGCCGCGGCCCTCGCGGCGCTCGCTCTGGAGACCCCTCGATGATGGAAGCCTTCGCGCGCCTCTTGTCCCGGAAGTCCGTCGCCTGGCTCGTCGTGCTGCTGACGCTCACCGTCACCGCGGCGGCTGGCTGGCAAGCACGGCGCGTCGACCAGGACGACGACGTCCTCAAGTTCTTGCCGCGCGGCAACGCCGACATCGCGCGCTTCCAGGAAATCAACCGACGCTTCGGAGGCCTCGACGTCGCGCTCGTCGGCATGGAGGTCGACGACCCCTTTGACCCCGCCTACCTCGCGAAGCTCCGCGCGATGACCAAGGCGCTGAACGAAGAGCCGCTCGTCGCGTACTCGCTGAGCCTCACCAGCGTGGAGGATTTCACGCTCGAGAAGGGCGGCGCGCGCGTGGACTACTTGGTTGGGGAGCTGCCGGGGAGCGACGCGGCTCGCGCGGCGCTGCGCGAGAAGGTGATGAGCCGCGACCACGTCGTCGGGAACCTGATCTCCGCCGACGGCCGCTCGATCCTCGTCTACAACTTCGGAAAGCCAGGCGTCAGCCCTCGCGATCTCTCGGCCGCCGTTCGAAGGCATGTGCTCGCGAGCTTCCCCGACCAGAAGATTTACTGGGGCGGAGCGCCGTTCATCTCCACCTACATTTACGACGTGACGCAGCTCGATATGCGTCGCCTCACGCCGTGGGCGATCCTCGTGAAGCTGGTGATCGTGCTGCTGGTCTTCCGCAGCGCCGTCGGCGTGCTTCTCACCATCGCGTCGGCCGGGATCGGGATCGTGATCGCGCAAGGATTGATGGGGGCGACGGGCGTCCCGGCCAACGTGGTCCTCGGTTCGCTCCCCGTGATCCTCTTCGCGCTCGGGAGCGCCTACGTCACGCATGTGCTCGTCGAGTACTTCGACGTGCGCGCGCGGCTCGACGTCGAGGAGGCGCTCGTCGCCACGCTTCGAACCGTCGGTCCGCCCGTCCTCGGCGCCGGGCTCATCACCGCCGCGGGGCTCTTCTCGTTCTGCGCGATGGACATCGGCCCCTTGCGCGAGTTCGGGCTCTTTGCCGGGCTCGGCATCCTCGTCGCGCTGGTGCTCTCGCTCACCTTCGTGCCCGCGGTGCTCACGCTGACGGGGGCCCGCGCGCGCGCGCTCGGCGGCGAGCGGCTGAAGGCTGTCCTCGGCGGCTTCGCGGCGCGCATGGCAGGTCGGTCCCGGGTGGTCGTCGCCGGGCTCGCCGTCCTCGCGGTCGTGTTCGGCGCGCTCGCGTCGCAGGTCGACGCTCGCATGGAGAACTCGGCCTTTTTCGCGAAGGACAGCCCTCCGGCCGACGCGGAGCGCTTCCTGGGTGAGCGCTTCGGCGGCTCGCAGTTCATCCAGGTTGCGGTCGATGGAGACATGAACGACGCCGACGTGCTCCGCGAGATGCAGCGCGTGGCGGACGAGATCGCGCTCTTGCCGCACGTGACCTCGGTGACGCACGTCGGGCAGGTGTTGGCGCTGTCGGCGGCGGCGATGGTCGGCGAGCGCAGGATTCCCTCGACGACGTCGCAGGTCCTGCCGCTGTACCGCTTCCTGGCCGGGCGCCCCTCGGTGCGCCAGCTCGTCGCGGAGGAGCTGAGCCCCGAAGGCGCGGCCCGCCCGCATGCCGTGATTTTGGTCAAGATCGACACGGACGAGCACGGCGCGGTCGGGCAGCTCCTCGCGCAGATTGAGCGGCTCGTCGCCGAGCGCGCGATCGTCTCGTATCGACGTCTCGGCGCGTCGCCGGAGGACAACCCAGCGCGCGTCGCGGGCGTGGGCGCCCTCGTCACGGCAGAGATCCGAGCGCTCCTCCACGCGTACGGGCTCCCAGTCCCCGACGGCGCGGCGTTCCCGGACGCGCTCGCGCGCCCTCTGCCCTCTCCGAATGCGGCTGCGGTCGAGGCACGGCTCGCGAAGTTGCTCGCGAAGGCTGACGCAGAGGTCGCCGCGGACGCCGACGCGATCGCGCGACAGATCGTGACGCTCGGCCCGGCACCCGACGAGGAAGCCCTCCTCGAGGCGCTCGCCAAGGCGATGGAAGAGGACCCAAACTCCGACGAGCTCGAGGACACCGCCGACTCGATCCGCGGGGCGATCGACCAGGCGTGGCGCCCCGAGCTCGCCGGGGCTCGCGCGAGGCAGCTCCTCACGTCGCTCGGGGTCACGGCTCCCGACGGCGCGAAGGGAGAGCGGCTCGAGGGGCGGGTCGGTGAGATGCTGCGCGACCTCGACAACACGGCGGTGCTCGTCGATGCGCGCGGCGCGAAGCCCGACGGCACGATTGCCTACACCGTCAGCGGGACGCCGGTCTTGAACCGCGGGCTCTCGGCGAGCGTCGCGACGAACCAGTGGAAGAGCCTCGCCGTCTCGCTCGGCCTGGTGCTCCTCGTGATGGTCGGCCTCTATCGTTCGGTGAGCGCCGGTCTGCTCGGCATCGCGCCGACCGCGCTCACGTTGCTCGTGATCTACGGCTCGATGCGGCTCCTCGGCCTACACCTCGAGATCGGCACGTCGATGCTCGCGAGTTTGATCATCGGGGCGGGCGTCGACTACGGCGTGCACCTCCTCGCCGGGTACCGCGCCGCCCGGGGCGAGGGCCTCGGAGAGGCCGCACGTCACGCCGCGGTGCACTCCGGGCTCGCGAGCTTTAGCAACGCGTTCATGGTGAGCGCGGGCTTCTTCGTGCTCACGCTCGGAGAGGCGCGACCGCTGAAGACCGTCGGAGGGCTCACCGGCGCAGCTATGCTCGCCGCGGCCGTCGCCACCTTCGTCGTGATCCCTGCCCTCGCGCGCCGCACGAGCTACGGCGGTTCCGGAGCGTCGACCCCCGAGGAGAGCGCGGCCGGTACGCCGTCGGCGGCGGGATAGTTCGCGCTCGGCCCGGCTTTGCACTAAGGTCGGCTTGCGAAGGAGAGCCCCTTGGCGGCCGGTGCGGATCCGAAACCAGGCGACCTGATCGACAAGCGCTACCGACTCGACTCCGAGCTAGGGCGCGGTGGGCACGGGCTCGTCTTCCGGGCATTCGACAACGAGCAGGGCATCGACGTCGCGCTCAAGATCCTGAGCCAGTCGATCGCGGACGATCCGCAGTACACCGTGCGGCTGTGGCGCGAGGCGCAGTCCCTCCAAGCGCTGTGGGGCTCGTCGGTGGTCCAGGTCTTCGGCTTCGGCACCGACGAGGAGGACGGTTTCGTCTACATGGCGATGGAGCTGCTCGAGGGTGAGACGCTCGCCGAGCACCTCCGCGACCTCGAGCTCTTCGACGACAAGATGAGCTCCTACCGTGTGCTCGAGGTGCTCGACCCGGTCGCGCGCGCGCTCCACACGGCCCACAGCCGCGGGATCATTCACCGCGACATCAAGCCCTCCAACATCATCCTGCTCCATCCCGAGAAGGGCGGCGGCACTCGGCTGATGGACTTCGGGCTCGCGAAGATCCAGGGCTCGATGCAGCTCACCCAGGCTGGCATGGTCGCTGGTTCGCCTAGCTACATCGCCCCCGAGGTGTGGCGAGCGCAGCCCTTCGATCACCGCATCGACGTCTACTCGTTCGCAGCCGTGATCTACCGCGCCTTCGCGGGCAGGCCTCCCTTCGTCGGTGACTCGATGGTCGACATCCTGATGGCGGCCACCATGGGCGAGCGTCCGACGCTCTCGCCGCTACGCCCCGAGCTGCCGGCCGCGGCGCTCGACGGCTGGGTCCGTAAGGCGCTCGCGATCGAACAGAAAGATCGCTTCGACTACGTGAGCACGATGTGGAACGAGCTCATCCGCGTCGTGATGAGCGGCAGCGGTCCGAGCGCCGAGAAGACGCGCGCGGCGTTCGCGCTCCCGGGGTGAGGGTCACCCTCGACGAGTCGTCGGCCGCCGGCCTCGGAGCCGTCAGTCCCCGTCGCAGCCGAGCTTCGCGCGGCCGCCAACTTGGGTGACCAGCGAATCGAGGAGCGCGTCGTCGCTGCGCTTCAGCTCCTTCTCGCGGGCGAGCGCGAAGCACAGGTGCTCGAACGCGGGGTCCGGATCGCTGAGCGAGACGTAGCCCTCGGCGAGGCGGATCCGGTTCACCGGATCACCAGGAAATTCCTTCACCTGTCGCTCGAGCAGCTCGAGCCCATCCTCCGAGGTGCCGTGCTGCACGAGGCTGCCCGGGACCAGGACGTACATCGTGCCGAGCAGGCGTCGCGGCGCCCCGTCGCGCCAGCGGGCGTCGAGCCTGAAGGCGAGGCGACCCCAGCGCTCCATGTCTCGCACGAGGCCAATGGCGGACAGCCCGCGCACCTGAGCCAGGCGCCCCGCGAGCGATGCGCGCGCGAATGCGTACTCGATCGACTCGACTTGAAAGCCGCAGATCGCGTCGTAGGCAGCCTTACGGTCGTCATTCGTCGCGCGACCACTCTCAATGAGCGCCTCGAGTGCATCGGCGAGCGCGAGCGAATCGCGCCGCGACGCAGGGGCGCGAAGCTCAGGCCGAAGGTGAATGACGTCAAAGCACCCGGTGATCGCGACCGCCAGGGCGAGGAGCGCGCTCAGTCGCCGAACTGCTTCACCATCGCGGCGAAGGCGCTTGGGTCGGCGGGCCGGATAGCCTTGATCCCGACCTTGTCGCAGTGAGCCTTTCCTTCGCCGGTGCATAGCGAGCCGAGAGAGACCTTGAACTTTGCACGTTCTGCGGTCCCGGCGCCAGAGAACGCCACGACCGCCATCGGCGGCAAGTCGGCCGAGCTCCAGACGGGCCGGACGGCGGCGCCTCCCTCGAGCTTCGCGAGCTCGGCGAGCTGCGCGTTGTCGACGAGCGCGCAGACGGCCTCGTCCTTCACGACGGCCTTCAGCGTCTGCACGGGGCGCTTCGTCTTCACGACCTCGAAGTCCTTCAGCGTGAACGCACCTCCCGAGACCACCTTCTCGAGGAACTTCTTCTGGCCGAAATGGTTGCTCGCGACCTTCTGCCCCTTGCAGCCCGCGAGCTCTTTGGCGGTCTTCGACACGAGGTGGAACTTGCGTCCTCCCGCGGCGTCGACCTCGGCGACCCCGACGACCTCGAGGCCATTGTCCTTACGCATGCTGAGGAACGAGCCGAGTGAGAAGATGCCGTACAGGGGCTGCTTCTCTTGGATGTACGCCTTAGCCTGCTTGCGCTTCGTGAGATACTTTCCCTCGACCGCGTCCCACCCGTTCGCCGCCTTCGCGACGTCCATCAGTTTGTCGACGTAAGGCTGCGCCTGGCCCGGGCTCCCGACGCCGTTGTCCATCAAGATGAGGACGTGCACGTTTTGGCCGGCGCCGGCGTCGCGGTGCTGGACCATGAGCCCCGACAGGGCGGCGAGAGCGACGAGGGCGAGGCGGAGCGGACGGCGAGCGGGCGCGAGACGAGTGAGCAAATCGAAGACCTCCGATGGGACTTAGACGAAGTAGCCCACGTCGGTCGGCATGTCAGCACGAACGCGACGCGCGAAGCGGCGCCCCGCGGCGCAACTCCGCGCGGCCCGACGAGCCACTCGACGCTTGACATGGCTCAGCCGCCGTAGGCTTCGTCCTTATCGCTCCGGCTCAGCAACCAGTCGAAGGTGCTCGCCTCCACGAGCGCGCCGCAGTGACCGCAGCGCATCGTCATCACGTGGCCGAGGGGCGCCCCGCACGCGGGGCAACCAAACCCTCTCAGGTCGGGGGCCGCGACGCTTCGGAGCAAGGTCCAGTACTCAGTGTGGGACCGCGGCTTGTCGCGGCTCCCACCGAGCGCCGTCCGCGCAGGCGCTCACGTGCACGGAGCCGGGCATGCGCCACGCCACGTTCCCGAGCTCGCTCCGGTCCTCGAGGTCTTCGAGGTAGAGGACGAGGCTCTCGCTGCGCGGCAGCACGTAGCGGGGCAACGGCGTCTCGACCTTGAGCCAGTCCGCGACCGTCTCAGGCGCAGCCTTCGCGGCCCTATAAGTGGCGGGCAAGCGTGCGAGCTTCGGTTCGAGGGCCACACGGAACGGTGGCACGACGTCGCGTAGGTCGGCCTCGCACCCAAGGCCGAACAGCGCGGCGATGAGGACGAGCGCTCCGCGAGCGCATCGCGCCTTCGTACCACGGCTCTCGGTCCCCCCGAGGAGCGTCGCGCCGCCCCGAAACGACGACGAGCCGCAGGGTCTCCCGTGCGGCTCGCGCGTCGTGGTGAGGTGGGCGCCGTGGAGGCGTCGCGGTCGGATCAGACGACCGGCGCCTCCCAGTCGTCTTGGGCGGTGATGCCGCCGTCCATCCAGGTCCAGGTGATCTTCTGGTAGCAGAAGGCCACGTGCTCGCGCTCCTTGTGCTGCATGTTCTCGGCG
>VGRJ01000072.1 GCA_016875405.1 Deltaproteobacteria bacterium
CGCGCTCCTCGTGACCACCGCCGCGAGCGCGATGCTCGGCGAGACGACGCTCTACTCGGCGCGCCTCGACCCGGAGCCGACCTCAACCGTGCATCACGCCCAAGGCCATGAGCGCGACGCCCGCGAAACCGCAGCCGAGGACGACGCGCGTCGCTCCGACGCGAAACCGAATCAACAAGACGCAGGCTGTCGCACCGAGCGCGAGCGAGACCGGGTCGACGAGTGACGCGCGCCCGAGCGTCCACATAGTCGCGACCATCAGCGCGAGCGACGCCGCGTTGAGGCCGTCGAGGAAGGCTCCCGCGAACCTCGACGCCCGGAGACGGGGCACCATGCGACCGCTCAGCGCCACGAGGACGAACGCGGGCAAGAAGATCCCGGCCGTGGCAGCGAGCGCGCCGGGCGCGCCGGCGAGCACGTAACCAACGAACGTCGCGGTGGAGAACACTGGCCCCGGCGTCACCTGACCGGCGGCGACCGCGTCGAGGAGCTGCGGCTCCGCGAGCCAACCGAGCTTGACGACGAGCTCGCTTCGAAGGAACGAGAGAAGGACGTAGCCGCTGCCGAAGAGCGCGCTGCCGATCCGAAGAAACACTTCGAAGACCGTTGCAGGAGTCGGCGCTCCTGCGAGCCCTGCGGCTCCAAAGAACGGCGCCGCGAGGGTCAGCCCCGCCCCTCCACGACGAGCCGTGCCCGACGAGCTCGATGCCGCGCCGACCAGCGCCGAGAGGACCCCGGCGGTCGCGAGCACGACGAGCTCACTCACCCCGGCGAGCGCGAGGGCGAGCGCCCCGACACCGAGCAGCGACCGCGTTCGGCCCCGGAGCACGGTCGGAGCGAGCCCCACGACGGCGTGAGCGATCACGGCGAGCATCGCAGGCTTCACGCCTTGGAGGAGCGCGACGCTTCGAGGCAAGCGTCCGTACTGGACGTAGGCCCACGCGAGGAGCCCCGTCAGCAGCGCGGCCGGTCCGACGAACGCGAGCCCCGCGACGACGAGGCCCGCGAGGCCGCGGCGCCGGTGACCCAGATGAAGCGCAAGCTCGGTCGAGTTGGGCCCAGGGATCAGGTTGGTCGCCGCGACGAGATCGAGGAAGGCCGCGTCGTCGAGCCAGCGACGGCGCGACACGAACTCCTCGCGCATCAAGGCGACGTGGGCTGCCGGTCCGCCAAACGCCGTGAGCCCGAGAGTCCCGAACACCCGGGCGAGCTCGACGAGCGACGGGGGCTCATTCGAGTCCTTGGCGAGAGGTGGCGCGACGCTGGGCACGGCCGTCGGTCTACGAGAGGGCGACGCGGCGCACAAGGCAGGGCCCTCGATGACGTGACGTCATCCCGAATGCGTCAAATGGCGACGCCCGTCGCCGCATCGATTCGCGATGGACTTCGGCATGCTCGCCTCCTGTCGTTTGCTCGACGGCTCGTCGTCTCGAGCAGCGCGTCACCCAAGCGAGGCGAGGACCTGCTCCGCAAGCCCGAGCCCCGAGAGGTAGGCTCCCTCGATCCGGCCGCCCGAGGCCCAATCGCCACCGACGCCCACGCGCGTCCCTCGCTCGAAGAACGCTCCCTCCGTGAGCGGCCGCGGCGCTCGAGCGAGCCCCCAGCGCTGCAGCGTCGTAAACGACGGGGCGACGTCGCCGAGCCCGCCGAGCGCGCGAAGCTCGCCGACGAGGGCCGCGGTCACCTTCGCCTCGGGCTCGTCGTAGAGGGCGCGTGACAGGTCCTCGCGCGCATGAAGAACCCAGCGTTCACCCGGAGCGCGGCCAGGCTTGCTCGAGTCCCTCGCGAGCCACGAGAGGCCCGAATCCGCCGGCTCCTCGTCGCGTCCGACGAACGCGCCGTCGAACGGAAGCGCGGCGAGCACCTCGGCGCCGTGCCCCTCGAACGAGAGCCCGAGCGCGAAGCAAGGCACGAGCGAGACCGACGCGACGCGCGCTGAGAGCGAGGGCGCGACCCCGGCGACGAGCGGTCCAGCCTGCGAGGGCGGGGCGCAGACCACGACCGCGTCGAACGGCCCGAGGCGTGAGCCCTCGAGCGTCGCCGGCTCACGCGAGGCGGTATCGCGGGGCGGCCTCGCGCCGACGGGAGGCAACGTCACGCCCGCCTCGGCGACCGAGACCTCGAGCTGGAAGCGGCTTCCATCCGCTTCGATGCGCTCGACGCGGTGACTCGAGCGCACGTCGAGCCCCTCGGCGAGCGCGAGCGGGAGCGCGTTCATCCCCGGCACGCCCACGAGCCGCTCGACCGGCTCCGTCTCACGCGGCGCGCGGCTCGTCCCCTCGAACGCGGCGACGCGCCCATCCCATCGAGCGACCACGCCGCGCCGCTGCAACGCATGGACGCGCGCGGTGAACCGCGGATCGCGCCCGGTGAGATACTGCGCGCCGAGATCGAAGGCGTGTCCATCACGGCGCCGCGTCGTGATGCGACCGCCGACGGCCCTGCCCTTGTCGAGCAGCGTCACCTCGACCCCGCCCTCCTCGAGCGCACGCGCGCACGCGAGCCCCGCGACCCCGGCACCGACGATGATGACCCTTGGGCTCATGGGCGCAAGGTGACCGATGCATGACGACCGGGCAACCACGACGCGCGTCTTGGCCCGCGCGCGCGAGGCGACGTACGAGTCACCATGTCCACGACGAGCCCTCCCGCCGCACCTCCCCTCGACCGCCGTCAGCTGTGGGCCGGCCGCGTTCTCTCGGCCTTCGCGGCGCTCGGCCTCACCGGCAGCGCGCTGGGGAAGCTCACCGGCGCGCCGGCGCTGAAGGAGATGATGGGCGGAAAGTTCGGCTTCGACCCGGGCATCCTCCCGAAGCTCGGGGTGCTCGAGCTCGCCTGCGTGGTCGTCTACGTCCTCCCGCGCACGTCGATGTTCGGCGCCATTCTGCTCGCGGGTTATCTCGGCGGCGCGGTGGTCACGCACGTCCGCGTCGCGGACCCGTTCGTCGCGCCGATCGTCATCGGCGTCGTCGCGTGGCTCGGACTTTGGCTGCGCGAGCCCAGGCTGCGCGAGCTCTTGCCCTTCCGCCGCGATTCTTGATGTCGGTCAAATGACCTTCGTCTCTCGAGGCCCAGGACTCATGGCCTGGACCCGACGCCCAGCCTGTCGAGGCTCAGCCCTTCGCGACGATCGCCTCGGCGGTGAGCCGACCGGACAGGAGCGCCCCCTGGATCGAGGCCGTCGCGACGTGATCTCCTGCCACCCACAGGCCCGGGCGGAGCGACCGCGGCGCGGCCTCGCGCGCGTCCGTCGGGACGTCTTGCCGAGGCAGCGCCTCGGGGACCCGCACGACGCGGAGCAGCCTCGCGCCGCGAAACTCGTCACCGAACCACCCCTCGAGCTGCACGCGCGCGGCCGCCTCGAGCTCGCCGTCGGGTCTCGTGGCCGCGTCGCCGACGACGCTGGCCGAGACGAGGTGCGCACCGGGAGGCGCGTAGCTCGGAGCGACGACCGACAGGACTCCGAGGTGGTTCACCGGACCGCTCCCGTCTCCATCGAGGACCAGGATCGGCTCGTCCAGCGGCGCGCGCTCGCAGGCGAAGTAGAGGCACGTGGTCCCTCGCCACCGCGTTTCGGGGGAGCCCGCGAGCGTCGCGGCTGCGCCAGCGTCCGTCGCGATGACCACGTGACCGGCGCGCTCGGCGGTACCGTCCGCGAGGTGCGCCGCGTCACCCTCGAGGCGCGTCACCCGAACGCCAAGCTGCAGGTCCTCGCGGCCTAGGCCCTCGGCGAGCTGCGAGGCCATCGCCCCCATGCCCTTCGCGGGGAGCGACGCGCTACCCGTTGCGAACATCCGGAAGGTGAACTCGAGCATGCGGCTCGACGTCGAGAGCTCGCGCTCGAGAAATACCCCGCCGTAGAACGCGCGAAAGAAACCGTCGATCATCGTCGGCGAGAACCCGTCGCGCAGGAGGCGCTCCGCGGTCGAGGTCTCGCCCCGCGCGAAGAGTTCGTCGAGCGAGCCGCGCGCGGCGTCGCGGCGGAGGCCGAGGATCCTGAGCTTGTCGACGAGCGAGCCCACCCCGGCGAGCGCAGTACCGACGAGCGCCGATGGCTGGCGAAGCGGATCGGCGATGCGATGAAAGCGCCCTCGACGACGTACCAGCGCCCCCGGTACGAAGCGCTGCAGCTCGAGCGCGGCGAGATCGAGCTGTCGGCGCGCCTCGGGGTAGCTGTCGAGCAACACCTGAAAGCCGCGGTCGAACCGAAAGCCGTCTACGACGTCCGTGCGAGCCCGACCACCGACCCCGTCGGAGGCCTCAAGCACGCGCACAGACTTCCCCGCACGCCGGAGCGTGCGAGCGCAGGAGAGGCCGGCGAGGCCGGCGCCGATCACGAGGACGTCGGGACGATCCCTCATCTGAGCTCCGGGCGGAGTAGCACGCGGCGTCCACGGAGCCACGCGCTTTGCGGCGTCCAGGCCCGTCCGAGCGGGCCGAGGCTCGCGCGCTCAGCCGCCCGAAGCAGCGTGCTCGCGCTTCAGCTCCTCGACGTCGAGCTTTTGCAGCGCGAGGACGAGCTGGTCGAGCGCCTGTGCCGGCAACGCGCCGGGCTGCGAGAACACCCCGACGCCGTCCTTGAACGCCATCACGGTCGGGATCGATTGGATCTGGAACGCGGCCGCGAGCCCGCGCTCGGCCTCGGTGTCGACCTTCGCGAAGGTGATGTCCGGGTGTCGCTCGGCGGCCTTCTCGAAGATCGGCCCGAACATGCGGCAAGGCCCGCACCAGGCCGCCCAGAAGTCGAGGATCACGATGCCGGGCTTGTCGACGACGCCTTCGAACGCGCCCTCGGTCAGGTGAATCAGTGCCATGTCGATTGCTCCTTCGCAGGTGAGCGCCAGCCGCTCTCGAGGCGGTTCGCGGCTTATGCCAGCGAGCCGTCACGCGAGCGCTGGCGACGAGTCAGGGCTTCTTGGCCGTCGGCTTCTTCGGGCCCGCCTTCGCAGGGCCCGCCTTCTTCGCTCCGGCCGCAGGCTTCGGCGGCGCCGGCGGGAACAGCGTATGCTTTCCGACGGTCCCTGCGGGGATGAGGTCGGCGTCGCCGCTCACCTTCTGCACGACGAGCTTCCCGTCCTCGGCGATCGACCAGCGCAGCTTGCCCTTGGTGCGCTTCCAGCTCTTGCGGAGCTCGGCGAGGGTCGCCTTGACGTCAGCCGTCAGGTCGCTCCCGGTAGGCTCGACGCCCGGGCCGCAGCCCGCCTCGAGCGCGACCGGTACGGTCATGCAGCGCGTCGGAACCGAGCCGTCGCCCATCGAGCAGACCGTCTCGAGATCCGCCGAAGACAGACACAGCTCGAGGCCAGCCGCGTTGTAGTCACGGTCGCGCTGCTCGCTCCGCACGACGACCGGGCTCCTCGCGCCGACCTTGCGAACCGCACCGCCGAGCACCTTCGCGAAGTTCTCGACGCCGAACGCACCAGGCGAATAGTCGTGGCCGAGATCCGCGAGCGGCCGCACGACGCCCGCCTCGCGCACGGCGAGCAGGTGAAAGCCCTCGCCCGGAGTCTCGTTGCCGTACCAGAGCGCGACGAGCTCCGGAGCGCCGAGGCCGCCCTGCACGTCGACGACGCTGCAACGCGGGGTCTCTCCCTGCAGCGCCGCGTTCTTTTTGAAGTCCTCGAGCAAGCAGCCGCAGAGCGCCTCGGGGGTCACCGCGCCGGCCGCGCAGGGCAGCGCCGCAGGCTCACTCGACGGCAGCGGGTCCGCGTACGCGAGAGCGGCCACGAAGAGCGACGCGGCGACGGGGAAGAAGGCTCGAGCGTTCATGGTGCGTTCCGTCGATGAGAACTCCACCGAGCACGCTACTCTTCCCCGAACGAACGGCAACGTTCCTCGCAGCCCCGCACGCGTCGACTCCCTGCTCGACGATCGCCCCGACCTCCAGGGCCTCGATGACAGGTTCGACGGGCCAGGAGAACTCGCGGCGGCCGGTCCGCAGTCGGTGACGGGAAGGCGGCGTCGCGTTAGTATCCCCCTTCCCATGAGCAAGCTCATCCTCGACTACGTCTACGAGAAAGAGGCCGCCCACCCCGACCGCGTCTATCTCACGCAGCCCGTGGGGGGAGGCGCCGTCAAGGACTACACCTGGAAGGACGTCGTCGGGCAGGCACGCAAGATGGCCGCGCACCTGCAAACGCTGGGGCTCGAGCCCGGGGATCGCGTCGCGATCCTGTCGAAGAACTGCGCGCACTTCTTCATGGCCGAGCTCGCGACCTGGATGGGCGGATACACCACGGTCGCGATCTTCCCGACCGAGAACGCCGAGACGATCCGCTACGTCCTCGAACACAGCGAGGCGAAGGTCTTGTTCGTCGGTAAGCTCGATCCGATCTGGGAGCAGCAGCAGCACGGCATCCCCGACGGCGTGAAGCGCATCGCCTTCCCGCTCGCGCCGAAGACGGAGGACCCCAAGTGGGACGACGTCATCGCCAAGGCCGAGCCGCTCGGCGGAAAGCCGGCGCGCAAGGGCGACGACCTCGCGATGATCATCTACACCTCGGGCTCGACCGGGCAGCCCAAGGGCGTCATGCACTGCTTCGAGAACGTCACGCGCGCGACCGAGGGGATCGTGAAGGGCGTCGAGTTCGTACGCGACGATCGGGCCCTCTCCTACCTGCCGCTCGCGCACGTCTTCGAGCGCGCGTACATCGAGTGCGCGTCGTTCGTCGGTGGTGGGCACATCTTCTTCGCCGAGGGGCTCGACACCTTCGTCGCCGACCTGAAGCGCGCGCAGCCGACGCTGTTCATCTCGGTGCCCCGCCTCTGGCTGAAGTTCCAGCAAGGCGTCTTCGCGAAGATGCCGCCGAAGAAGCTCGACACGCTGCTCAAGATCCCGTTCTTGAACAAGCTCATCGCGAAGAAGATCCTGACGGGACTCGGGCTCGACAAGGTCCGCCTCGCGGGCAGCGGCTCGGCCCCGATCCCCGCCGAGCTCATCGCCTGGTACCGGCGCCTCGGCCTCAACCTGCTCGAGGGCTACGCGATGACCGAGGACTTCGCGTTCTCGCACCTCTCGTCGGTCGACAAGAGCGCTCCGGGTTACGTGGGCTCGCCCTACCCGGGCGTGCACGTGAAGCTCAGCGAGGAGGGAGAGGTCCTCATCAAGTCGCCGGGCAAGATGGTCGGCTACTACAAGCAGCCTGAGCTCACGGCCGAGGTGTTCACCGATGACGGCTATTTCCGCACCGGGGACAAGGGGCAGCGCCGCTCCGACGGCCTGCTCAAGCTCACCGGCCGCGTGAAGGAGCTCTTCAAGACCGCCAAGGGCAAGTACGTCGCGCCGGCGCCGATCGAGAACCGCATCAACGAACACCCCCTCGTCGAGCTCTCGTGCGTGTCCGGGGTCGGCAAGCCTGCCGCCTTCGCGCTCGTGGTGCTCACCGAGGACGTCCGCAAGACGCTCAGCGATCCCGCGACGAAGAAGCGCGTCGAGAACGAGCTCACCCCATTCCTCGACACCGTGAACGCGAATCTCTCGACCTACGAGCGGCTTCAGATGTTCGTCATCGTGAAAGAGCCGTGGAGCATCGAGAACGGCATGCTCACCCCGACGATGAAGATCAAGCGCTCGAAGATCGAGGGCGCGACCAACGATGAGATCGACGGCTGGTTCGAGGGCAAGAAGGCCGTCCTCTGGCAGTGACGTCGAGTCGGCCGTGAGCCGCTCGCCGCGTCAGCTCAGCGGCCTAGCTCCCCGAGCGCGGCGCGATAGCTCGCCATCGCACGTTGAACGTCCGACTTCGCGTCGACCTCGCGGATGCGCGCCTCGGCCGTCGCCTGCTCGCGGAGGTTCACGATGAGGAGCGTGCTGTCACCCAGCTCGAAGCGGCGTCGCTCGCCTGCCTCGAGCTCCTCGGCGAGCGCGACCTCTCGATGCGCGACCTCGACGCGGAGCTTCGCCGCGCGGAGGGCAGAGGCCGCATCGCGGACGTCCGCCGCGATGCGGTCGCGGACGAGCTTCGCCTGGGCCTCGACCTTCTCGGCGCCGGCGCGCGCGGCCTCGACCCGCCCACGCGCAGCGCGGTTCGGAATCGGGATGTCGATGGTCAGCCCCACCTCGAGCATCGGGGTGCCCTGCTTCTCGATCATGCCGTCGGTGGCCGACCCCAGGTCCTTGACGCCGACGAGCGAGAGGTCGATGCCGGGCGCCAGTTGATTCTCGGCGAAGCGGCGGTCGACGTCAAACTGCTCCCGCTGCGCCGACAGCCTCGCAGGCTCGGGCCTCGCGTCGTGCGCCCTCTCGATCGAAGCCTCGACGTTCATGCCGAACGGCTCTGCGGCATCTGGAAACGCGGGCGGCAACCGCGAGGAGGCGGCCAACGCCGGCTCCCCCCGAGCGTCGCGCAGGTACATCGAGAGCTCGATCGCGGCCTGCTCGAGCGAACGCGTCGCAGCGACGACGGCCCCCTCTCGCTGGACCAGTGTTCGACGATTCTCGAGCTGCTCGAAGGCGGGGATGTCCCCGCGAGCCGCGCGCTCCCCGAGCGCCGCATCGCGCGTCTTCGCGATCTCGTACCAGTCTCGGGCGATCGCGACCCGAGCGCCGGCCGCGACCCAGTCCCAGTACCGATGGGCCGCCGCGCGCGCCGCTTCGATCTTCTGCTGCTCCGTCGAGAGGCTCGCGATGCGCTGGCCGATCTCGGCGCGACGAATGCTCGCGCGCCGTCGATCAATCGGGCCGTTTCGCCAGAGCGGCACCGACACGCCCGCTCGGATCTCGCCTGCGTCGAAGGTCGCGAGTTCGCCGTAGTACGACGGGATCCCGCCGAACTGGCCCCCGCCACCGCTCGGCGAGAACCCCTGGCCCAGGCGCCACCCCGCGATGAGCGACGTGCCCCAGAAGGGTGTGGGCTGCTCGACCGAAATCTCGACGCGACCATAGTCGTAGTAGCCGCTGGCCACGCCGCCGCGAGCCTTCACCGTGGGGTCGAATGCGCCCTCGGCCGACAAGAGGTCGCCGGCGGCGGCGGCCTGATCGCGCAGCGCCGCGACGATCAAAGGGAAGGACAGGCGAACGGATGTGAGCACCTCATCGAGCGTCACGGGCTTCGCGTCACCGTCGGCCTTCGCGCGGGACTCCGCGACAGGTGCGGCCGGCGGCGAGGGAGCCGGGGCATCGTCCGCCCGAGCCCCTGACGTCGCGAGGAGACCGCTGAGCGCCACCGCCGCCGCGAGCTTGGAGGTGCGCCTCTTCCGCTCGAGGCGATGGGACAGGAGCGCAGCCCTCACTTGGCGCCCTCCTTGGCCTTGCCGCTCGCGCCAGGCTCGGTCGGCGCGATGAGGGGCGGGAAGCCGTTGAAGCGCCGCCACACCTCGTAGCCGAGCCTCACCTGCTGGAGCAGGACCCATCCATTGGCGCGGACACCTTGCCGCAGGTAGCGACTCGACGGCCACGGCTCATGGCCGTCAGGGACCACGAGCACGCGGAACTTGCCTTGACCGTTGTCATGCGCATCGATGAGGGCGACCCGGCCCCCAAACGTGCCCACCGCAACGGAGGGCCAGCCGACCCACTGCACCGCGGGCCAGCCCTCGAACTGAATGCGCACGTGACGGTCGGCCTCGAGCAGCGGGACGTCATTGCCGTCGACCCACAGCTCCACGGCTCGCTCGGCGGTCGCAGGAATCAGCACCGCGAGGGCGTCCCCGGCCTTCACCATGTCACCGCCCTGGCCGCCCGCGATCACGCGCAGGATCGTCCCGTCACGCGGTGCGGTGACGGACTGCGTAGTCTGACGCGACAGTCGGACCTCGATGCGCGCGAGCTCGGCCGACGCGGAAGCCACCTCCGTGAGCGCGGCCGCGCGTGATGCGCGCGCATCGTCGATCGCGGCGCTGCCATCGGTCCCCACCTTGAGTGAGTCGGCAGCGAGGGCGCTCTCCTCGCTGCGAGCAGCCGAGGCGGCCACACGCGCGCGCTCCGTCTCGGTCCGTGCGCGAACGAGCTCGAGGTCTGCAAGCTCGACGGCGCGGGTCGACGTGAGCCCCTGCTGCACGAGCTCGTTCTGTCGCCTCGCGTTCGCCTTCGCGGTCGCGAGCCCAGCCGCAGCGGCCTCCTCGAGCTTCTCGGCAGCCGCGACACGGTCGCGCGCCATCTTGACGCGCTGGGCCGCGGCGGTGGTCGCCGACTCACGAGAGGAGGTGAGCTGACCGGCGCGCGACTCGAGCGACGTTGCGCGCGTGCGGGCCGCCTCGAGACGGCTCAGGACGGCGTCCCGCTCGTCTCGAAGGCGGAGAAGGATCTGCGGGTCGTTGTCCGAAATCTCGACGATGAGATCCCCCGACTTCACCTCGCTGCCCTCGTGCACGAGCCAGCGAACGATCCGACCCTCGATCGGGGCCTCGACGTTCTGAAGCCGCTCGGTGGGCGCGAACGCGATCACGCGACCCGTCCCCGAAGCGGACTGCTGCCAAGGAACGACCGTGAGCCCCACGACGACCGCGACGCCGAGCGCGGCGAGCAAGCGCCGCACCACCAGGTGAACCCGGGGAACTCGCACGAGGCTGAGCGCGAGCGCCTCAACCCGTCGATCGGTGGACTCGACGCTGGACGAAGTGACCTCTCGACTCACGATGACACCTCCGCTCGATGAGCGCCATTCGGCGAACCGTCACCGAGATCGAACACGCGCTGAACTCCAGGTCGGCTGCAAAAGGGGTCATCCGGCGCTGTGAACGCAAGGAGCGTCCAGGGAGCCTCGGGCGCGAGGAGCGCCGCCTCGACGAGCTCGCGCGACCTCGAGTCGAGCGCCGCCAAGGCGTCGTCCACCACGAGCAATCGCGGCTTCCCTGCGATCGCCCGCGCGAACGCGAGCCGACGCGCCTGTCCGTTGGAAAGCGGTGCCCCTGACGGTGAGAGCCGCGTCGCGGCCCCTTCAGGGAGCGAGCGCACGACGACATCAAGGCCCACGGTTCGAAGCGCCGCAGACACCTCGCGCGGCCCGACGCCGATCCTCCCGGCCGCGACGTTCTCTGCGACTGTTCCATCGAACACCTCGGGGAGCGCGCCGACGAGCGCAGCGCGGTCCCGGAGATCGGTCAGCGACGCCTCGCGCGTGTCGAGCCCGTCCACCGAGACCGAGCCGCTCGAGGGCAGGCGCAGCCCGAAGGTGAGCTCCGCGAGCGACGTCTTGCCCGAGCCGCACTCCCCGGTCACGACGGCCCTCGCACCGGGCTCGAGCGCAAGCGTGACCTCGGGCGAAGCCGCGACGCCCTCGCGGTAGCTCACGCTGGCGCCGTGTAGGCTCACCCTCGCGCCCCTCGGATCGCCGACGGTCGCTCGGACGCTCGACCCGGACTCAAGCGGAAGATCCGCGAGGTGGCCGAGCTTGTCGACCGCCGCGACGAGGTCGTAGAACGACTCGAAGTGCTTGCCGAGCTTGACCAAGCTCGCGACGACCGCCGAGACGATGAGCTCGGCGGCAACCAGCTGACCGAGCGTGAGTTGGCGGTCGACGACGAGGGCTCCACCGATCCCAAGGAGCGCCGCACTCGCGATGGCCTGGAGCCAGAGCAAGCCGAGCACCTGGCGCACGAGGATCCCGAAGTGCGCGCGGCGAGCCCCGAGGTAGCGACGCGTCAGCGCCTCGGCGCGCTCGGCGGCAAGCTCCGCCGGCTGAGCGGCGCGGAACACGTAGGGGTGCCGAACCAGCTCCTCGAGCCACCCGGCGACGGCGTACTTCGCCTTGGACTCCTCGATGCTGGTCTTCGGTGCCCCCTTTCCGAGAACCACCAGGATCACCGCAACCACGAGGGTCAGCGTCACGTCGAACGCGAGGAGCGCCGGGTGGTAGAACCCCAACACGACGAGCCCGATCGCCGCCTGCAAGAGCAACCCGACGCCATCGAGCAAAAACGTCGCAGCCGTCTTCTGCACCGTGAGGACGTCGAAGAATCGGTTGACGAACTCGGGCCCGTAGACCTCGTCGAGCGCCTGCGCCTGCACGCGCGGAAGCCGGTACGCGAGGTCGAGCGCGACGCGAACGAAGAGCCGCTGCTGAAGCGCCTCGACGACGCGAACCTGCAGGCCTCGCAGGAGCGCAGCGAACGCCAGCACCGCGAGCACGAGGATGCTGAGCACCACGACCGGCTGAAGGACCGCCCCGAACGCCACCGAGTTCACGAGCGCCTGAACGGCGATCGGCGTCGCGAGCGAGAGCACACCGACGGCGAAGGCGTAGACGAACACCACGCCGAGATCGTCGCGGTCGAGCGCGAGGAGGCGGAGGAGGCGCTTCACAGGAGAAGCGCCGTTCCCGTCGTGATGCGCCGAGACCGCCTCGAGCGGGGCGACCGGTGCGCCAGCGAACGAAGTGACGGGAGACGAGGGGTTCACCGCGCCGAGGCGCACGCACAGCTCCTCCTCAGACACCCAGCGGCCCTCGCCTGGCTCGCCGTCGAACTCCGCGACGCGGAGGCGGTGGCCCTTGCGACCGAGCACGAAGACCCATCCCTTCGGGCCCAGTAGGACGAACACGGCGTGCGGTCCGCCGCCCACGGATGCCACCTCGCGCACCGAGAGCGACCGCTCGACCACTCGGAGCCCCGCGCTTGGCGCTGCAACCTCGAGCAAGTCCGACGCGTCCGCGGAGGGAGCACCGCCCCTCGCCTCACGGACGGCGCGTCGCACGGCCGCCGGGTCGACCTCGAGGCCGGCGCCCAAGGCGAGAAACTCGATGGCTGAAGCGACGCGGTCGATTTCGGCCACCGCTCCCGAGGGTTCGAGACCGTCAACGGCCGGGGGGTCGTTCGAAGACATAACGGCTTTCGGAAAGTCCTTTTCCTCCTTTTAATTCATGAAGGCTAGATCGTCTTTCTTTCTTCGTGACAATTCCTTAACTTAGGTTCCCGGTCGAGTCGGCGCAGGTCGGGGAGCCTCCCTCTACGTCGTGGGCCGTCCTCACGAACCACGCGCAAGTTGCTCTGCCTCGCTCGCGCGCCGGAGTCGCGGATGCGCGACGACGCCGAGCTCGTCGGCATCACGGAGCGGGCGGTGCAGCGCATCGTCGGAGAGCTCGAGGAGGCCGGCCAGCTCGCGCGGGAGCGCGAGGGCCGTCGCAATCATGACGTCGTGCGCGCCGACCCTCCCTTGCGGCACCCCATGGACCGGGACCGCTTCGTCTCGTCGCTGACCGAGCTCGTCATGCCGGTCGCGAGCGCCAAGCGGAAGCCACGCCGCGGGTAAGCCGCCCACGTCGCCGCCCCGCGGGCGGTCGGCCTGCTTCGTGCACCCTCACGGCTCGGGGGGAGGCTCGATGAGGCTCGACGGGAAGGTAGCGCTCATCACGGGCGCGACCGGCGGCGTCGGCGCGGCGACGGCCCACAGGTTGGCGCGGGAGGGAGCCCGGCTCATACTGCACGAACTCGGGGAGCGCGCGCGCGAGGAGCTGGCGGCACGGCTCGGGACGGAGGTGGCGGTGGCGCGAGCCGCCGACGTCTCCTCGGCCCGATCGACAACCGGATGATGCGCACGATCGAGGAGCAAGGCTCGGCCGAATACCCCGAGGACGTACGCGCCGCCCTCCTCGCCAAGGTGCCGCTTGCGCGTGAGGGCACGAACGAGGAACTGGCGGCGCTGCCGCTCTTTCTCGCGAGCCGGGAGTCAGCCTACTGCACCGGCACGAGCTTCGTGGCCGACGGAGGTGACGTCACGTGGTGACCAACCCCGCGCGTGCCTTCGTGGACCGTCAGCGGCGAGGGCTCGACGACGCCGGCCGAGCCGCGCTGCCGCTCGGCGTCGCACGGACGAGGGCCTCGAGCCTCCCGACGTCGCGGCCGAGGGCGTGCTCGAGCCGCGCGCGCGCGATGCGCTGGTCGATCCGCGCGCCGACCGCCTCGATGCGTGCCCTCGTGAGATCGGCCTCCGCGTCGGTGAGCTCGACGCTGGTCGCCCGGCCGACCTTGAAGAGCTCGTTGCGGATCCGGTAGGACTCCTCGGACGCTTGCAAGCCGCGCGACGTGGTGCCGACCGCGACGTCCGCCTCGCGCACGGCGGTGTACGTGGCCGTGACCTCGGAGCGCAGGCCGTCCATGAGCGCGTCGCGCTGCGCCTCGTGGTGCGCGACCTTGGCGTCGAGCGACGCCGCGCCGTAGTGACTCGTCGCGACCTCGTTCGGCGACCAGCTGAGCCGCAGCGTCACGTCCCAGGTCGTGCGGAACTCGTCGACCGGCGGAAAGATGCGCTGGTTCGGGTTCGCAGCGGTGAGGTTCGCGACCGCGTCGAGCCTCGGGAAATACCCCGCGCGGTTCAGCCGTGCCTGAAGGCGGTGCGCCTCCGCGACCTCGCCGAGCGCCTTCACCTCGAGCCGCTGACGCGCGGCCTCGTCCCAGAGCGTGGAGAGCTCGGCCGGAGGGAACGTCGGGAGGACGTCGGCGACGTTCTCACCGAGGGCGTACGCGCGCTCGGGCCGATCATGCATGATGGTGCGGAGACGATCCTCGAGGATCGCGACGTAGTTCCTCGCCTTCTCGAGCACGAGATCCATCGCCGCGACCTGCGACTCGACGCGCGCAATATCCGCCGGCGAGGCGTGCGCCACGACGACCCCGAGGTGCGCCTTCGCCTGCTCGAGCGCTAGGGACGCCACCACGACCTGAAGCCGCGTCCGCACCCAGGTGTAGTAGGCGACGCGCGCATCCGTCGCGACCTGGAGCCGCGCCGCATCGGCCGTGAGGCGCGCCGCGTTCGCGCCGCTCTTTGCCGCGCCGTGGCCCTGAGGGATGCGGAGCAAGAGGTCAGTGAGCGGGACCGCGAGGGTCCCCTGAAAGAGCGTGTTGTTGAGGAACACGGGGATGGTGACGGGCGTGCCGTCGGGGAGCACCCCGATCGGCGGGAGCGTCACCGGCGAGAGGCGGGTGTACTGCGCCACGCCCGATAGGTGGGGAAAGTAGTTGATCCAGGCCTGGGTCGCCGCGGCTTCGGCGGCTCGCACCTCGGCGTCCTTCGCCCTCACGTCATGGCTGGTCTGCGCGGCGCGACTGGCGACCTCGTCCGAGACGAGCCCGCCCGAAACCGCCTCGAGCGCCTCCCGCGGGATCGACCCCGGGAGGACCGACGTGACCCCCGCATCGCCTCCGCTCGGACGCCCTGCGGCCCCCGTCGCCGCCCCAGCGGTCTCCTGCGCCAATGCCGGCCCCGCACCCCACGCTACGAGCGCGAGACCACCCAACCACGCATGCCTGTTCATCATCGTCTCCCTCTCACTCACTCCGCCGCCTGAGGTGCCGAAGCGCCCCGTCTGAAGAGCCCCGCCACGGCTCGCTTCGCTCCCTCGACGGCGAGGTAGAGCGCGGGCACCACCACGAGCGAGAGGAGGGTCGAGCTCACGACGCCGCCGATGACCGCGATGGCCATCGGCGCGCGGAACTCGCTGCCGTCGCCGCGGGAGAGCGCCGTGGGGAGCATCCCGAGGGTCATCGCGGCGCTCGTCATGAGGATCGGCCGCAGGCGCTCCGGTCCGGCCGCGAGGATGGCGGCCAGCGGCGCCTCGCCGTGCTCACGGACGCGCTCGATCGCCCGATCGACGAGGAGGATCGCGTTCTTCGTGACGAGCCCCATGAGCAGGATGATGCCGATGAGCGCGCCCATCGCGATGGTGTTCTTCGTCAGGAAGAGCGCGACGACGGCGCCGACGATCGCGAGCGGGAGCGTCGTCATGATCGTCAGCGGATGGATGAAGCTCTCGAATTGCGACGCGAGCACGATGTAGATGAAGACCACGCCGAGCAGGAGCGCGAGGCCCATCGCCCCGTTCGTCTCGGCCATCTGCTTGATCTGCCCGTCGTAGCGAATGTCGACGCCCTTCGGCAGCTCGAGCTTTGCGATCTTGGGCTGGAGCTCCGCGGTGACCTCGCCGAGCGAGCGCCCGCGCGGTCGCGCCCAGACGCCGATGTAGCGATTGCGGTCCTCGCGCTGGATCACCTGCGGTCCCTCGCCCGGCTGGATGCGGGCGACGTCGGCGAGCGACACCGGGCCCTTCGGAGACATGAGCGTGGTCCGAAGGAGCGAAGCCGAGGTGGCGCGGTCTTCGGCCTGGAGCCGCACCCGAACCGGCACTTGATCATCGCCAAGTCTGACCTTCACCGAGTCGTCCCCGTCGATGGCGGTTCGCAGCCCCATGGCGACCTGCGCGACCGAGATCCCCTGGTCGGCGGCGCGCTGGCGATCGATGGCGACCTGGTACTCGCGCTTTCCGGGCGTGTGATTGACCTGCACGTCCACGATGCCCGGCACCGACCGGAGCACGCCGGCGACCTCGGCCGCCGCCTTCTCGAGCTCGTCGTAGTTCGCACCACGCACGTTGATCATGATCGGCGCCTGGCCCTGCGCGCCCTCGATCATCGGGATGTCTTGCACCGCGACCTTCGCCCCAGGGACGGCCTTCGCGAGCTCACGCGCGCGGCTCTGGATCTCGACGAGCGACACCGAGCGCTGTTGCTTCGGGACCGTGAGGATGCGGAAGCGCGCCTTGTTCGCGTCGCCGTCGGCGCCGACGGTGTTCATCACGGTGACGATGAGCGGATCTTCGCGGAGCTTCGCGACGACGACCTCGCTCTGCCGCGCGGTCTCGCCGAGCGACGTGCCCGCGGGGAGCTCGACCTCGAGGTTGAACTGGCCGCGGTCCTCGGGCGCGACGAAGTCGGAGCCCATCGCTCCGACGACAGCGCCCGTCCCCACCAGGCTGCCGACCGCCAGCACGCCGACGACGAGCTTGTGGTTGACGGACCAGCCGAGGATGACCCGGTAGGTGTCATCCATCCGCGCGAAGAAGCGCTCGAACGGGGCCTTCACGGCCGCGAAGCGATCGGGCTTGCCGTGCTCGATGGGCTTCGAAAAGCGCGACGAGAGCATCGGGTCGAGGGTGAACGCGACGAACAGCGAGAGCATGACCGACGCCGACACCGTCACGCCGAACTGCTTGAAGAACTGCCCGACGATGCCATCCATGAACGCCACGGGGAGGAACACGGCGACCACGGTGAAGGTCGTGGCCATGACCGCGAGGGCGATCTCGCGCGTGCCTTCGAGAGCCGCCTGCATCGGAGGAGAGCCCCGCTCGAGGTGCTTGAAGATGTTTTCGCGCACCACCACCGCGTCGTCGATGAGGAGGCCGATCGCGAGCGAGAGCCCGAGCAGCGTCATCATGTTGAGCGTGAACCCGAGCGCGTACATCACGAAGAAGGTGGCGATGACGCTCGTGGGCAGCGCGACCGCGCTGATCAAGGTCGAGCGCAGGTCGAGCATGAAGATGAGGATGATGAGGATCGCCATCGCGCCGCCGAAGACGATCGCGATCTCGACCTCGTGCGCGTTCTCCTTGATGAAGGTGGCCTGATCCATGATGCGGGCCGCACGCATCTCATCGGGCCAGGTCTTCTCCATCTTCTCGACCTTCGCGCGGATCCCGTCGGCGACCGCCATCGTGTTCCGGCCGGACTGCTTGATGACGTCAAACGACACGGCCTCCTGGCCATTGACGAAGATGCGCGACGTCATCTCTTTCCACCCGTCGTCGACGGTGCCGACCTCGCGGAGCCTCACCTCGGAGCCGTTGGGCTGCGTCGCCACCACCAGGTTTCGTAGGTCCTCGACGTCGCGCAGGTCGCCGACGGTGCGGACCGCGATGTCCTGCGAGCCCTGGGTGAGCTTCCCCGCCGGAACCGTGAGTCCCCCCATGCGCAGGGCGCCGACGATGCGGTCGGGCGACAGGTTCAGCGCGTCGAGGCGCGCTTGGTCGAGGTTCACCTGGAACTCGCGGTCCGCGCCGCCGTTCACCGTGACCTTGGCGACGCCGTCGACCTGCTCGAGCTCCGGGCGGACCACGTCATCGACGAAGTTTCGCAGCTCGTTGAGGCTCCGGTTCCCGCGCACCGTGTAGACGACGACGGGAGCGGCCGTCGTGTCGAGGCGACCGACGCTCGGCTCGAGGATGTCGGCCGGGAGCTTGATGCGGTTCCGCGCGACACGCTCGCGGACCTGCGTGGTCGCCTCCTCGATGTCGACACCCAACTTGAAGAGCGCGATCACCGTGGAGACGCCCTCACGCGAGTTGCTCATCACGCGATCGATCCCGTTCAGCGAGACGATGTCGTACTCGAGGGGCTTCGTCACCAGCGTCTCGACCTCGGCGGGAGCTGCCCCCGGGTAGACGACGGTGACCGTGACGACGGGGAACGACACGTCGGGGAAGAGATCGGTACCGAGGCGCGTCAGGCCGACGAGGCCGAGCACCATCAGCCCGAACGCGACCATGACGGTGAAGACCGGTCGCTTGACGGCGATCTCGGAGAGGTTCAAGGCGTCCTCCCGTCGGAGATGCTGGTGCCTCGGACGGCGTCGCCCTCGTTCAAGGTCTGGCCCGCCGCGAGGATCACCTCGTCCTTCTCGGAGAGGCCGTCGCGGACGTAGAGCGTCCCGTCATCCCCCGTCGAGAGGACGATGTGCGCGATCGCCGCCTTGCCGCCCTTCACGAACCAGACCTCGTCCTGCGTACCGGACTTCAGCGCGGCCCCGGGCAACTTCAAGACGCGCGCCTCGCCGGGCGCCGTCACGTGCGCACGCACGAACACGCCGGCGAGGAGCGGCGCGGAGGGGTCATTCGGAAGCTCGGCGAAGATGGGCACGCGGCGCGTCTGCGCGTCGACCGAGGGAAACACCACGGTGACCTTGCCCTCGAGCTTCTTCTCGCCGTCGAGGGTCACGACCGAGCCGAGCGGCACGTTCGCCACGTCGGAGGGGTGCACCGAAGACGACAGCCTGAGCGCCGAGGTGTCCTGGACGCGGAAGAGCGGCATGCCGGGCATCACCACGGCGCCGGGGGCCGACGGGGCCTGGACGACCGTCCCTGCGAAGGGCGAGGTGAGACGCGTGTTGGAGACGAGGACGCCGGCCCCTGCAGCCTGGGCCTTCGCGGTCTCGAGGCGGACGCGCGCCCCGTCGAGCTGCTGCTCCGCTGCGCGGAACTCGGTCTTCGAGATCGCCGCCTCGTCGAACAGGCGCTTCGTTCGCGCGACGTTCTCTTCATGGATCGACACCTCGAGCTCCGCCCCCTTCACCATCGCGAAGGCGGTCGCCGCCTGCGCGGAGGCATCGACCGGATCGAGCGTGGCGAGCACCTGCCCCTGCGCGACGCGGTCGCCGAGCCTCACGTCGACGGTGCCGAGCCGCCCGGGCTGCTTGAAGCCGAGCGACGACTCCTTGATCGGCGTCACTTCGCCGGTGAGCTTCACCGTCGGCTGCCAGGTGCCTGGGGCGGGCCGGATCACCTTCACCTCGCGTGGTCCCGAGGTTGCCGCGACTTGCTCCGCGTTGGCGGCGATGATCGCCGCCTTCTCAGCCTTGGCCTCCGCGAAGCGCTTGCCGAGCGCCCCGAAGAGGACGACGCCCATCGCGCCGACCACGAGGAGCCCGGTCCGTCCGCCGCTCCGCCCTGTCTGTCCTTGCGTCTCGCTCATCTCAACCCTTGCTCCGTCGCGACGGGCGTGAGCCCGCCCTTCGCTCCGACACCAGCCTGCTCGAAGCGCCGACCTTCGCGCGCGGGCGACTCGCCTGCCCTCGGGCTCGCGCGGCGCCGCGGGCGTTTCCGCCGCCGAGGCCGTGGAGCACCACGTCGAGGACGAGCCCGACCCGATCGACGAACCGACCCGGCGGACGCTCGGCCATCCACTGCGCGTGAAACGCCTGGATGACCGCCATGTAGATCATCGCAGCGTCGCGCGCCTCGAGCTTCCCGATCCGCACCCCCCCGGCCGCCTCCGCGAACCATGCCGTGAGCAGCCCCATCAGGCGTCGATAGCCTTCGGGCTCCGGTCGCAGCGCCCCGGTCCCCGCCGTGGAGTCGCTCTCCGGCGTGACCTGCGCGGACATCAACACTCGGAAGGTGTCGGTGCGAACGTCGGCGAGCGCGAACTGCCTCCGCATGAGGGCCTCGAGCCTCCGGGCGAACCCCCTCGGCCCTGGCTCAGGCTCGACGAGCGTCGCGATGATCTCCTCGAAGGTGCGACCAAGCAGCGCCTCGAAGAGCTGCTCCTTACCCTCGAAGTAGTTGTAGAAAGCCGGCGCCGTGTACCCCGCCTCGGCTGCGATTTCCTTCATCGTCGCGGCCGCGTAGCCCTTCCGAGCGAACACCGCCGTCGCCGCGTCGAGCATCGAGTCTCGGACGGCATTCGCGATCTCGGGGGCGCGGGCTCGCTTGGGCATTCGCCACGACCAGTCGGTGAACGGGCGTTAACCTTCACGGCCGTTCAATCTCGGTCAAGTCGAAATGGATTCCTCGACCGGCGACGTAGCGGCACCTGAGGGTCGGTGACGCCCGCGCCAACTCGTGCGAAGGGAGGCCCCATGTCTGATCCCGTCATTCCCGTCGTCGATCTCGCCGATGTGTCCTCGAACGATCCCGCCGCGCAGGCCCGCGCGAGCGCCGCACTTCGCGAGGGCTTCGGGACCTACGGGCTCGTTTACGTGAAGGGACACGACGTCGATCGCGCCGCGCTGCGGCCGTTCTACGACGCCTTCCGCACGTTCGTCGCGCGCTCAGAGGACGAGAAGCGCCAGTGCTTGCGCGCCGACGACTGGTACCAGCGCGGCTGGACGCCGGCGAACACCGAGAAGGCGGTCGCCGCCGGGGGACAGCCAGACTTCAAGGAGTGCTACTTCGCTGCGCCCTGCCCGCGCGACGCGTCGAACGCTTCTCAATACCCCGAACTCTACCCCGAGAACGTGTGGCCGGAGCCTCCCGTCCCGGGCTTTCGCGAGGGTTACCTCGGGCTCGGGAGCGCGCTCCATGAGGCGGGCGTCAAGCTCCTCGTCGCGGCGGCGCGCGCCCTCGGCCTCGCCGACGATACCTTCACGCGCAAGATCGAGGGCGGCGCTCACGTCACCCGAGTGCTCGACTACCTGCCGCTCGACGCCGCACGAATCGAAGCGGGCGTCCTCTGGGGTGAAGAGCACACCGACTTCAACCTGCTCACGCTGCTCCCCGGCGGTCAGTTCTACAGCCCTGCGGGCGAGCCCTCCGCGCGCCCCGACGATCGAAGCGGGCTCTACCTTCGCACGCGCGCGACGGCCGAGAACCCGCGGGGGGTTCGCGTTCGCGGCTCGGTGCCCGAGGGGTGCCTGGTCGCGCAGGTCGGGCAACAGCTCGAGATCCTGTCGGGCGGGCGCTTCCTCGCGACGCCCCACGAGATCACCGCGTGCGGCGTCCCCGGCTGGTCGCGCCTCTCGAGCGCGCACTTCGTGCACCTCGCGCCGAACGAGCTCCTCTTCCCGCTCGAGCCGTTCCGGGACGCGAGCGCGACCGCCGCCTACGCCCCGCCGGTGCTCGCGGGCACCTACGACATCAAGACGCTCGTCGACATCGGCCTCGCACCGCGCGCCGCGCTCGACAAGCTCGGCTACCGTCACTACGACCGCCTCGACTCGATCAAGGCGGCCGAGCGGCGCTGAACGACCGAGGGTACGAGTCCGTGCTAAAGAGGCGCCGCCATGACGTCGACCGATCCCCGCCTCGCCCAAGAAGTCGCGCGCCGGAAGACGTTCGCCATCATCTCGCACCCCGACGCGGGTAAGACCACGCTGACCGAGAAGCTGCTCCTCTACGGAGGCGTCATCCAGCTCGCGGGCGCCGTGAAGGCGAAGCGCGGACGCGCCGCGGCCGTCAGCGACTGGATGGAGATGGAGCGCGAGCGCGGCATCTCGATCACGACGAGCGTCATGCAGTTCCCCTATCGGGGTTACTCGATGAACCTGCTCGACACGCCGGGCCACGCGGACTTCAGCGAGGACACCTACCGCACCCTGCACGCGGTCGACGGCGCGGTGATGCTGCTCGACTCCGCGAAAGGCGTCGAGGCGCAGACGAAGAAGCTCTTCCGCGTCTGCAAGCAGCGCTCGATCCCCATCTTCACCTTCGTCAACAAGATGGACCGCCCGGGCCGCGACGCCTTCGAGCTCGTCGGGGAGGTCGAGAGCGTCCTCGGGATCGGCGTCTACCCGGTGACCTGGCCGATCTTTCGCGGCGGGACCTTCCGCGGCGTCTACCACCGCGTCGAGAAGCGCGTGTACCTCTTTGATCCCGCCCGTGCAGGCTCGAGCGCGACGCTCGGCTCCGAGGTCGCACCCGTGACGGTGACCGGCCTTGGCGACCCGCGGCTACGGGAGGAGCTCGACGACGACGGCTACCAGCAGTTGTGCGACGAGGCCGAGCTCCTCGAGGCCGCCGGTGACGAGTTCGATCACGAGCGCTTCGCGCGCGGCGAGGTCTCGCCGATGTTCTTCGGGAGCGCGATCAACAACTTTGGACTCGAGGCGTTCCTCGAAGCGTTCTGCAAGCTGATGCCGTCGCCCTCGCCTCGCACGACGAGCGAAGGGCCGATCCCCGCCGACGACTCGCGCTTCAGCGCGTTCGTATTCAAGATCCAGGCGAACATGGATCGCGCACACCGCGATCGCGTGGCCTTCGTCCGCATCTGCTCGGGGAAGTTCTCCCGCGGCATGAAGGTCCGGCACGTACGCACCGGACGCGACGTGCGGCTCGCCAACCCGACGCAGTTCCTCGCCCAGGAGCGCAGCATCGTCGACGAGGCCTTCGCCGGCGACGTCATGGGGATCCACGATCCGGGCGTCTTCGAGATCGGCGACACGCTGACCGACGGGGCGACCTTCACCTTCGAGGGGATCCCGAGCTTCGCGCCCGAGTACTTCTCGCGGCTCGAGATGCTCGACCCAATGCGGCGGAAGCAGCTGTCGAAGGGCATCGAGCAGCTCGCTCAAGAAGGCACCATCCAGCTCTACCGCCCGCCCGCGGGCCGCGCCGGCGACGTCGTGCTCGGCGCGGTCGGCCAGCTGCAGCTCGAGGTCGTCAAGTACCGGCTGAAGTCGGAGTACGACGTCGAGGCACAGCTCGCAGGCGTCGCGTGCACGTTCGCGCGCTGGGTGACGCGCGAGGACGGCAGCGAGGTCGACCTCGAAGAGCTGCGCCAGGCGCGCGTCGGCATGGTCGTGGTCGACGTGCGCGACCGCCCGGTGATCCTATTCGAGGGCGACTGGCAGCTCCGCTCGGCCGCCAAATACCTCCCCGCACACTACGTGCTGTCCGAGACCGCGCACGGCGTCGTGATGCAGAAGTGAGCGAGGGAGCGGCGGCGGGCGCGGCTCACTTCGCCCTCGGGTCCTCGGTCCACTCCGGCAGCGTCGCGAGCTCGGCCTTCACGGCGCTCGAGAGCGGCAACCCCCACGCCGTAAAGAACGGCCCGAGGTCATGCCCCACGGCCTTACCGAAGCGCAGACAAAACTCGTCAATGCGCTCGGCGTCGTCCTTGGGCGCGTCGGCGAGCGAGAGCGTCTGATACTCCGCGAAGACGGCCTTGAAGGGCCCCCAGCCGAAGCCCTCCTGCAGCTCGAGGTAGGTCTCGAGCGCCGTCCACACCTGCCAGTCCTCGAGCTTCGCGCCGGCGGCTAGGTAAGCGGCGGTGCGCTTGGCGCGCTCCTCGGCGACGAGCGCGGGATGCGCGGCCGCACGCGGCACCCCGAACACCTCCTCCGAGACGTAGACGGACCACAGGTTGACGCTCGACTCGATCGTCCCGGGGAGGACCCAGTCGCCCCACTGATGGTTGTGCCCGATCTCGTGGAATGGTCCCCACGAACCGGCGGCCTCGATGGCCGCCGTATCGAGCACCATCGGCCCGCCGTCGAGGTGAGCCATGATGGGGTAGCCCGAGTGCATGTAGCCCGCTCCGATCTGTCGATCGACGACGAAGCGCTCGGCGCGAGGGCGAGCATGAGGGATCGCCGCGAGATCGGCGGAGGCGTCGAGCACATCGTCCCAGAGCGCGAGGACCGGCGTGGGGTCGACGAGCGAGCGCACGAGCTCCGACGGTAGCGTCACGACGAAGCGGTCGGACTCGAGCTCGGCCCACGGCGCCGGGGCGTCCCTGAGCGCCGTCCACTCGGCGGCGGTGGTCTTGCCCGCGACGAAGCGCGGCGCCGCGACGGCGCCGTCGATGGTGACCGAAACCAGACCGAGCTCGGTCCCAGCCGGGACGGTGATGTAGATCAATCCGCCAAAGGCGCTCGCGATCTCGGTCTCGGGCGCGTCGAGGCGGTCGACGCGGTCGATCGCGGGGAAGCGACGCCAGGACTCGGTGTGCCAGAGCTCGTCGGAGTGCGCGCCGATGCGAACGCCGAGCCCCTTGTTCGCCTTCGCGGCGTCGAGCTTCACCCGAACGACGGAGCCTGGCCTCGC
>VGRJ01000073.1 GCA_016875405.1 Deltaproteobacteria bacterium
AGCCGCGGGCGCGGCAGGTGCCGGAGCGGCGGCGGGTGCCTTCGCCGCAGCCGCGGGCGCGGCAGGTGCCGGAGCGGCGGCGGGTGCCTTCGCGGCAGGTGCCGGAGCGGCAGCGGGTGCCTTCGCCGCAGCGGGCGCCTTCGCGGCAGGTGCTGGCGCCGCAGCGGGCGCCTTCGCGGCGGCAGGAGCCTTCGCCGGAGCCTTGGGCTGCGCGACCGCAGTCGTCGAGACGAGAATCGCCCCGATCACCATCGCCGAACCGCCAAACCCTGCCATTCCGAAACTCGCTCGCATGAATCCTCCTACCGTGTCGCTTTCGAGCCGCTGTACTGCGGCAACCGGAAGGCTACTCGTAGTCTCTGCTCTTCGGCAAGTGCCGAGACGGGAATTCCCCTCGACAGACCGGTTCGTCTCGAAGGGCTAGCCGCAGACGCCGTTGGAGCAGTTGCCGGAAATGCAATCGACATCGTCGTTGCACATTTCTCCGCTGGGGTACTTGCAGTGGTCCTCGCCCGGCCCGAGACCGTCGCAAACCTTTGGGGAAGCACAGGCTCCGAAGGTCTGTCCGGCGTGAGCGTCGGCCGGACATCCTTCGACGGAGTCGTCACACAACTCGGCCAGGCCGCACGGTCCCGCTGCGGGTCGGCAGACCGTCCCGCTCGGGGTGCGAGCGCAGACACCGCTGCTGCCATCGCACATGCCGGTCAGACAGCTCATCGGCGAATCCGGGCACTCCGAGTCGGGGTCGATGCCCGCAGCCACGGGCTCGCAGAGGCCGCTCGCCTTGCCAGTCTTCTCCTCGTGACACGCAAGGCAGGTCCCGATGCAAGACGTCGCGCAACAGATCCCGTCGACGCAGTGACCAGAGGCACACGCATCATCGACCGTGCACTTCTGCGCCACGGCGAGGCGAGCCGAGCAGGTGCCTCCCGCCTTCGGGTCGCAGTAGCTCCCTGGGGCACATTGAAACGAGTCGGTGCAGGCGACGCAGATCCCCGCAGCCATGGGGCCACCGCCGGCACCAGCTGCTCCCGACATCGCAGGCGAGCACACGCCGGACTCACAGTCGAAGAGCGAGGCGCAAGCACGCCCGTTCACGCACGCGAGGCACGTGGTACCGCCGCAGTCGAGGTCGGTCTCGTTCCCGTCAATCGCTCCGTTTCCGCAATGAGCATCGAGACAATTACCCTTTCCGTCGCACGCGATGCCGTTGTCTTCGCTGCATGGCGTACCAGCGGGTGCCGCGGTCACGCTGCACGTGGCATCGACGCACGCGAACTTACGGCAGCTCGTGTCGAGGCCGCACGCGCCGACGACGTCCTCGACCGTGCACTCCACCGCGAGCCCGCCTCCGGAGCCGCCGACACCGGAGCTCGTTGGGACCCCCGAGGAATGCTCGCCGCCGCCGTGCCCATGCCCCGCGCCGTCGACATGCGGGATCTGGGTGCGATCGATCGATGCGACGAGCGTGCACCCTTCGAACATCAGGAGCACGATCGCGGCCAGCGTCAACGCGCCGAGCCTCGCGCGGCGCGATGTGGACCTTTCCGGGAGACGCCGCATCGTACTAGCCCGTCGTATCACGAGGGTCCTCCGTTACGCTCGCGGTTAGCGTGAGTTCGAGGCTCATGGCCGCAGCGGGGTTCGCCTTCGCCGCGCGCGCCCCGACCCAAAACAGCGCGGTGGCGGCGGCGGCGCTCGCGAGCCCGATTAGCTGCGAGGTCGACAGCGTCGCGCGCTCGGGCAAGGCAAACGGAGGTGGCCGGAGCCACACTGCTGCGCCGATGGCAGGGACGAACCCAAGGGCCTGTAGGCTGCGTCTGACGAGAGCCGCTTCGACGTCGGCGAACACCGCGACGGCACAACATACTGCGAGAAGACCGAAGCACGCGGGGAGCAGCAGATGGTTCGGCGCGCCGAAGGCGATGCTGCCCCGCTCTGGGTCATCCCTCAACAATTCAAGGGCGAAGCGCGCCGCCCCGTACGTGACGGTCGCCACGCAAAAGACCTGACCTCTGAAGCGCCTGCGCTTGCGCACGGCGAGCAGCAAGGCGAGGAGCAGCCCGCCGCAAAGAGCTTCATAGAGCTGGGTCGGATGCACCGGGAGCGAGGCGTTCGCGCTTGGCGCGATCAAGCCCCTCGAAACGTGCTCTGCCCACGCCGGCGACCCAGCAGCATCCGCCGCCGACGCATCACCCCACCGCGGAAACGTACCGAGGTTCGCGAGCCATCGAGGGGCCTCGGGCGAGAGCCGCCGACCGTAGTCGCACCCGAAGAGGTAGCAGCCGATGCGCGTGATCGCGAGACCGCTCGCGAGGCTCGGAACCGCCGCGTCCGCCCACGGAAGGAGCCGCTTGCCCTTCGCCTTCAGGAACGCCCACGAGCCGACAAACCCGCCGAGGAACCCGCCGTACGCGACGAGCCCACCGCCGCGCAAGGCGAAGAGGTCCGAGAGGCCGTGGAATTGATCGGGGTTCGTGACGAGGAACAGCAGGCGGGAGCCCAGGACGGCCAGGATGGCGGTCACGACGTAGCACGACCCCATTTGCTCTCGGTCAAGACCGTCTCGCTCGCACAACCCGAGTGTCAGATACCAGCCCACGACGAGGGACAACCCGAGCATCACCCCGTAGCTGAAGATGGGCACCGCCCCGAGCGTGCCGATGAGCGGCAAGCTCCAGCCGGGCGTCGGGATGCGGAAGAGCACCGGGTGCATGACCCGTGCATAAGAGGAGTGCGGGTCGCGAGCAAGCGCGGCTCGCTTCGAATGCCGCTCGACGACCTTGAGATTTGCGTGCGCGAATGGTTGTGTAAGAGCCACGCTGAGCAACAAGTCACGCGAGAGCCACGATGGATACGAAGCAACTTCAACCGATGCTCGACGAGCTCGAGACCGACGTCGAACGGTTGAAGGCGCTTTACCAGCAGTACTTCATGGGGCTCGAAAAACTGCCCCCTGCCGTGCTTCGCAAGAAGGTCGACCGCGCGTTCTGGCATCTCCGACGCGAGCGCCTGCCGACCACCGGAACGCGCTTCAAGTTTCAGCAGATTCTCCAGCGGTACAACACGTACGAGCAGTACTGGGCGCGTACCCTTCGTCAGATCGAGAACGGAACTTTTAAGCGCGACGTCATCCGCGCCGCAAAGCTCGTGGGCAAAGAGCATGCGCGCTCGGCCCTGGGCAAGGCAGCGGCAGGACTCGACGTCGACCGCGCCGTCCCGAGCGATGCCGGACGCGGCCGCGCCTGGGATGTCGACGAGGCGAACGGCGACTGGGACGACGACGCGAAGACCCCTCCGAACATGCGCCTCAGCGACCTCGGAGTCGCGCCCGGGCACCTCGAGCAGGGACCTCCGCCGACCGTGCGCAATCCGGCAGCGATTTCGTACCCCGGTCTCCGGTCGCACGCGGCGCCCCCATCGGCACCTCAGGCGGGCCCGTTTCCGTTTGGCTTCCCGCGCCCGCAAGCTCCACCCGCGCAGCCTTCTGCGCCTACCGCGTACGCTGCATGGCCAGCCGCGACGCCCCATCCTGGGCATGCCCAGGCGGGAGCACCGCACGCCAGCCCCTATGCAGGGATTCCTGCTCCAACGGCGCGGCCCCTCTTGTCCCCACAGGAGCTCGCGGCGCAGATGCGCGCGCGGGCCGCGGGCGGAGGACGCGCCTGGCCGACACCACCCACGTCGTATGGGACACCGCAGGGTCTACCGCACGGAGCCGTACAGCCCGCAGCGTCGGAGGACTCGCGCTCGCGCGCCATTTACCAAGAGTACGTCGCCGCTCGTCGCCGCAGCGGAGAGTCGGTCGAGGGCCTAACGTACGAGCGCGTCGCGAAGTCGCTCTCCGAGCAGGGCGACAAACTCCGCGCTCAGCACCCGAACCGGACGCTCGACTTCGAGGTCGTACAAAAGGACGGGAAAGCCGTCATCAAGCCCGTCGTGAAGTGACGCGACGGGTGCCCCGAGGCCCGTCCCCACTCCGTCTGACGCCGCGACCTCCACGGATGCGGGACCGCCGACGCGTCGCTCACGTCGGCGGCGGCGCTCCTCAAGACGCCGCACCCCCGGCGAATTGTGCTTGCGCTGCGGCATCGGCGGCCGCCAGGATTTGCTCCTCGGCCTGCGTCGCCAACTTCTGCACCCACACCGCGGCGTCGCCGATCGGGAGCGCCTCGAAGTAGCGGAGGAACTGCTTCTCGAGCCCAAGGCTTACGCCCCCGAGCACGAGCGCCACAGGGATCGTCGGCTTCTCGATGTCGCCGAGTTCCTGAGTTCGCGTGCGCCAGCGCCTCACCCCTATGAGGAGGCGACCGAGCCATTGGCCCGCGAGGCCAACGAGGAGGCCGCCCATCGCTCCCGCGACGAACAAGTCGGCGCGATAGACATTCGCGTTGTCGCTCGGCGCGAGCCAGGCGGCGAGCAAGCCACCTAGCGAGGCGCCGATCACCATCCCGGGCTCGCCACCATTCGGGTTGGCCGCGAGGCGAACGATCGCGGCGGCCTGAAGCCCGGCTTCCGGGGTGTTGGCGAAGCGTCGGAGGGCGACGAGCAATTTAGCCCGCCCAAGCGACGCCGAACGGAGGCTGAAGTAGCTTATTACCAGCGCAATCACGGGCAAGAGCACGCCCACGAGGATCGCGGCCTTCAGGGAAAAGAGCCCGACCGACGGCTCGCCTTCCTTGAGCCGCGTCGAGTCCTCTCGAGCCTTTGCGAGCTTCTTCTCGAGCGCCTGGCGTGCTGCGTCCGTGTGAAGCGCGATCGACTTCACGCGGACCTCATCCTTCCATTGCGACAGGACCTCTCGGGCCGTTCGCTGCTGGGTCTTGTCATCGCCTCCCTCTGGCAGAGTAGCCGTCGCCTCGGCCGCAGACCACCCCGCGGCCGCATTCTGGCTCACGCCGGCGGCTTCCTCCGACAGCTTTCGGCAGTTCGGGCCGGCGAGCGCCTTCGTCTGCTTGAGGACGCTCTGGGCAGGCTGGGTCGGCAACTCGACCTCGGGCGCAGGAGGAGGATTCGGGCCAGATTTTCGGGCTTTTTCCGCCTTTTCCGCGACGTCCTTCGCCTCTTTCTCAGCCTTGGCGGCGCGCTGCTTGAACACCGCGACCTCCTCGCCGAGCTTGACGGCGGTCTTCGCGCAGCGTGCCTTCGCGAAGTCGGCCTCGGTCGCCTCCGCACGGCGGAGCACCTCGAGCGCGACCGGGTCTTGCACCATCGGGCCCTTGCCCGGAGCGCAACCGAACTTCAGGGTGTCACCGACGATCGACATCACGAGGATGCAGAAGCTCACCAGCGTCCAGAAGATCTCTTCGCGTCTCGTGTACTCGTTCAAGGCGCCCCGCACTCTACCCCGAGTCGCTGTGCTCGTGTGATAGGTTCTTCGGATGCGGTTCGCTCGCGCGATGGCGTGGTTCGCGGCGGTCCTGGCGCCTGCGGCGACAGCATATTTGGGGTGCGCAGGGACTCCCCCTTGCGAGTTCAACAGCGATTGCGTCGAAGGCTATTGTCTCGACGGCGAGTGTCGGCGTGCCTGCGTCGACAGCGCGCTGGATTGCCCGAAGAACCACTTCTGCAACGCGATCGCGCAATGCGAGCCCGCGGATGGCGGCGCGGGCGCAGCCTCGGCGGCGAGCGGCCCGACCTCGGTCGCAGCGAGCACCGGGGGTTCGGCCTCGACCGGGTCCGGCACGGGTGCTCAGGGGCTGCTCGAGAAGTGCGCGGCACCGAGCGATTGCGACGCGCCATGGTCGTGTCAACCCATGACGGTCGGCGGGGTCTCTCGATGCACCCGAACCTGTTCGTCCGACGCGGACTGCATGGTCGGGACGCGGTGCATCGACCGCGGTGGAAAGTTCTGTTTGGGCGATGACGTCGGCCGCGGCTGTGCGGCGCCGTCGGCCTGCAACTACGGCTGCCTCACAGGGCCGAAGTACTGCACCGCGGCCTGCTCGTCGGGCGCCGATTGCCCCGCAGGATTCGGCTGCATGGCGGTCGGCAATCCGCCGACGAAGGTCTGCGTCCGCGCGTCGAACTACTGCGACTCGGGCAACACCGCGAACTGCATTGTCCCTGCGGCGTGCGACCTCTCCCCGGCCCAGATCATCGGAGGCTGCACGCTCGCCTGCACGTCCTCGGCAGATTGCCCGCAGCGCGCCGCACCGCTCGCGAATTGGACGTGCAACGGCACCTGCCAGCGCCCTCCAGACGTCGTCGGGTCGCTGCCGGGCGGGTACTCGCCGGTCGAGTACTTCTGCGACGCCAGTTTGAACCCGGTCGCGCTGTGCAACGACGCGCAGCACATCGACTTCGACAAGTTCATCGTCCCCTCGCCGCCGCCGGTGAACTGCAACTCGAACACGACGACCCCCGGCTCCGCCGGAGATGCGTGCGTGGACTCGTGCCGCTACCAGGGAGGGTGCCCCTTCGGATTCGCGTGCGTCGGGCTGGGCAACGTGGCGAGCGAGCGCATTGGCCTCTGTCTGCCCGTCGGCGCAGCAGAGCCGGGCTCCCCATGCACGCGTGACCGCGACTGCGCGTTCGGCTACTGCAGCGCGAAGAACCTATGCAGCCGCGACTGCACGGTGGACGGGGCCTGTCCTGGCGGCCTGACGTGCGTCGCCGTGCCAGGACCGACTATCGAGGGACAGACCTTCCGCCGTTGCGAATGACGCAGCACGCGTCGACGCTTCGAAGGCCTCGATCAGCCGAGCCCGGGTCGCTGAGCGCGGCCCGTGTTCGGATCGCAGTAGACGATCTCGCAAGGTGCGCCGTCGTCTCGTTGAACGCGGGCGCATAGCGCCGCGAGGTCGGTGTCGGCGTCGAGGACATCACCGGCTGCAACGTGGCCTGCCTCGTAACGGACGTTGTCGAGCGCGACCCAGCGTCCGAGGAACACCGAGGATCGTCGAACGTCGCCCCACGAGCCGATGCCCGCGAGGGCCTCGCGACGAGGCTCCGTCGACGACGTTAGGCGTGACGAGAGGGCGTGACGGACCGCGTCGAGAGCCTTCGCTCCGAGGGACCACGCACCAATCGACGGCGGAGTCTGCGGGCCTACCGTTCGGGGGTCGGGGCTTGGTCCGCTGGACACGAGCTTGGACTGCCTGGGCATGTGAATCAAACCTTGTCCCCCAGAAGGAGAGGCTTCTATTCGTCGCAGGCCCAGGCGTCAAGCCGTCGTCCGGCCTCGCGCTTGACGGCGCCCATCCAGCCCCGGTTTGATGCCGCCATGCGCATCGTCTCGATGGTTTGCTTCACCCTGCTCCTCTCTGGCTGCTCGTCTCCGCCGAGCTCGAAGACGGCGGAGGCGCACCACGAGGCTGAAGCCACGCCCTCCTCGCGCGGCGCTGCCTCCTTGGCGCCCCAGAGCCCCTCGAAGGAGACGACGCCCCCGGCCACTCCGAGCGAGCCGTCTCCCGGCGAGCAAGCTGCGAGGACGCCGCTCGCACCGCCGAGACAGGCCGAGGAGATCGACGTCAACTACGAGGACTGCACCGTCCTCGCGGAGACCTACAAGAAAGTCTGGCTGCGTAACGCTCTCGAAAGAGGCGCGGCCGCCAAGGACGGGGAGCTCCGCGAAGCCGCCGAGGCGAGCCAGCGCGAGGCAGCCGAGACGGCCGGAGAAAACTGGCTGAAGGCGTGCGCGCGGATCGTCGGGACGCGGATGGTTCGCCGTCACCTCGTCTGCGCCTCCCGAGCGAAGACGCTCCAGCGCTTCAATGACTGTTACGACGGCAAGGGAGACTGACGCACCATCCGAAAACGGCGTCGGGCGAAGTTCTTGCGGGGGAGGCTTCGGCGGCGACCCTTGGACGTGGCCTCGTGAGGGCGAGCCCCGTTGTTTTGGGGCGCGGGCTCGATGACCGCCGACGCCTGGCTGCGCGCGGAGTCTCGTACGTCACGACAAGACGAACGAAGGCCCCGCTGGACGACGTCCAGCAGGGCCCTCCTCGCGCACCGCGCATCGATTCGTGGCTTCGAATCTCCGAATATCAGCTCGCCCGACGGCGTCGATAGAACGCGAAGCCGAGCAGCGCGAGCGCGCCACCGAAAGCTGCGTCCCCGAACCCGGACGAACCAATCGAGCATCCCTTACCACCAGAAGCCGACACGCCACCGTCGCTACCGATGCCATCGCTGCCGCTGCCCGAGCTCTCTTCGCACCCTGGGGGAGGGGGCCGGCAGGCGGGCGGCTCGCCGACGAATTTCGTCGTCTGGATGTAGCTCGAGACCTCCGTCTGCGACGAGGCGGCCGCGAGCACGAGGTCCGTCTCGAGGGCCTCGCGCGGCAGCTCGGCTCGCAACCGGGTCAGCCACACCGAGTTCTCGTCGATGCCCGCGAACAGGGTGTCGAGGTCCTCCTCCATGCTGGCCTGCGCGGCTTCGTACTCGCCGGCGTACCCCGCGACGGCGGGACCGCGAAAGTCGAAGATGTTCCGGACGCTATTCTTGAAGCCGAACATCGAGTAGGCGCGCGCCGACTCGGTGAGCCAGCCATAGCCCTTCGACGCTGCGTAGCCCGCGGCGCGGAGCTCGGTGTAGTTCGAGCGATCGATGTTGTAGTCCCAGATCACCTCCTCGGGCTTTACGGTGAAGCCCGGGAAGTTGCTCGTGTCCCAGCGTCCTTCGCCGAGTACGTAGAGCGTAATCGTGGTGAGGGCACCCGTGCCCGCGGCGACCATTCGGAGCGGGAGCGCCACGGCCGACCCCTTCGTGGTGATGCGGATCGGCTGCATCGACTGGACGCCCTCACCGGGGACCAGCCTCACGGCGAGGAAGTTGAAGCCCTCCTGAACGTAGGTCCCCACGAGCGGCTCGATGTCTTTCGGGATGTTGTAGCCGTGGTCCTTCAGCCAGGTGGCGAGCGCCTCCGGATCGGTGGAGGCGAGCTGCACGGTCTCGTACGGTCCGACGACCTCCTGCGCAATGACGTCGACGCCAGTTTTGCTATCACCGCCCGCGCCTGAGCTCGTCGCAAGGCCGCCGGTCGCCGACCCGTCTTCGTAGCCGCAGTTGTACCAGGGGCACTCGAGAGGCGGAGCCGCGACGGTCACCTGACTGTCGAACCCAAGCTGGTTGAAGATGAGGTCGGACGAGACGCCGATCTCGACCTGGCCTTTCGTGGGGAGGACCCACGCGAAGGACTCCGGTGACCCCGAGTACTCGATCTGGTCGTAAAGCGTCGATTGGCTCATACCGATCGACATCACCATGCGGTGCCCCGTGACTTGACTGTTTTCGTCGGGCGGAACGAAGCAACCTCCGCAGGCGAGCGCATCCCCCGAGTAAGCCACCAATCCGAGCGCCAGCGGCGCGACCATTCCAAACGTCTTCGTCCAGGTCATCTTGAACTCCTCTGATCACCAACGTTGAGCAAGCCTCGAGCCAACTCAATCACTTAGCAATTCCAGAAACTTGGCTGACGATGGCGTGACAGTGGCATTGCCCATGGCACAAACTGGCGCGTTCTCGGACGCCCATGCCGTGCCAGGGCCACGCCTCAGCCTCGTCGGCCTCGACGCCGACGCGCGAGCACTCCCATCACCGCGAGACCTCCGGCGAAGAGAAGCTCGCTCGCCCGAGAGCTGGCGACGAGGGCGCAGCCTCCGCCCTGTGCCTCATCCTCGACCTCACAGCCCGGTGGCGGCGCGGGACACGCTGGCTGCGGGCCGATGAACTTGGTGGTCTGAAGGAGGCGAGAGACCTCGTCTTGCGTGGACGCTGCCTCGAGGACGAGGTCCGTACCGAGGGCCTCGCGGGGCAGCTCGGCTCGCAGTCGCGTCAGCCAGATCGAGCCCGCATCCATCCCACTGAACAGGGTGTCGAGGTCGGCGTCGAGCGCTTCGGCGGCCTCCGCCGGCGTCCCCGCATAACCTGACGCCTCGACACCGTTGTAGGTGAGGACACTGCTTAAGGTAACTCGAAGGTTCGTCGACGAGTACGGGCTCGCTGCCTCGGTCAACCAACCCATGCCCTTGCTCTTCGCATAGGCGTCGGTGCGCAGCTGGGTGTAGTTCGAGCGATCCTGTGCGTAGTCCCAGACCACGTCGTCCGGACTCAGCGTAAAGCCTGGGAAGTTTGCGGTCGCCCAGCGCCCCTCGCCAACGACGAACAGCGTCATGGTCGTCACTGCGCCCGTGCCCGCCGCGACCATCCGAAGCGGGAGCGAGACCGCGGCCCCCTTGGTGGTGACGCGAATCGGCTGCATCGCCTGCACGCCCTGCCCAGGGACCAGCTTTACCGCGAGAAAGTTGAAGCCCTCCTTCACGTAGTTGCCGATGAGCGGCTCGACGTCGGCCGTGAGCTCGTACCCGTGTCCCTCGAGCCATCCGGCGAGCGCGCCAGGATCACTCGAAGCGAGCTGCACCGTCTCGTACGGCCCGACGACCTCCTGTGCGATGACGTCGACGCCACCGCCCGAGGTCGCTCCGGTCACGCCATCGCCCCAAGCACCAACCGCGCTTGGCCCATCGCAGACGATGGCGGGACAGGTCTGGATCGGAGCCTGGATCGTCACCTGTGAGTCGAAGCCGAGCTGATTGAAGAGGAGGTCCGACGACACACCAACGTCGACCTGCCCCTTCACCGGTAGGACCCACGCGAACGACTCGGGTGAACCCGAGTACTCGATCTGGTCGTAAAGCGTCGACTGGTCCTTGCCGATCGACCAGACCATTCGATGCCCTGTGACCTGCGTAACCTCGGTCGGAGGGTGAAAACACCCGCCGCAAGCTTGAGCATCCCGAGCCTCGACGAGGAGCGCGAGCGCAAGGGGCACGGCAACGCCAGCGTTCGTCTTCCAGTTCATCCGAGTGACCTCCGAAAAGGACGCTAGAGCAACCCTGCCTCGGTTGGCAATGATTCCCCCCAACCCTCGGCTCGGGACGGCCACGCTCCTCACCAGACAGGCAAACGAAAGCGGCGCCCCGCAAGGGACGCCGCGCTCGTCGCTCAGGACCTCGAGAGGTCGCGGAGCGAGCTTGGGATCACTCCTCTTCGCTCATCGCGGCATAGCCGCTGGCTCCGCCCATCGAGACGATCTCGCCACGATGTCCCTCGTCCTCATCCGTGGTGACGCGGAGTCGACGGTATGCAGGGAGCCCCGTGCCGGCAGGCACGAGACGACCCATGATGACGTTCTCCTTGAGGCCGCGAAGGTCGTCGGTCTTTCCGTAGATCGACGCCTCGGTGAGCACCTTCGTCGTCTCCTGGAAGGAGCTCGCGCTGATGAACGACTCGGTCGAGAGCGATGCCTTCGTGATGCCGAGGAGGAGCGGCTCGGCGGTGGCAGGACGACCGCCACGCGACAGGACCTTCTCATTCTCGGCCTCGAAGAGGTGCTTCTCCACCTGCTCGTCGACGAGGAAGTTCGTGTCACCGACCTCCTTCACGCGAACACGGCGCAGCATCTGGCGAACAATCACCTCGATGTGCTTGTCGTTGATGCCGACGCCCTGGAGCCGATAAACCTGCTGGATCTCGTTCACGAGCCAAGCCGCAAGCTCGCGCTCGCCCTTGACGCGAAGGATGTCGTGCGGGTTCGGCGGACCGTCCTGGAGCGCCTCGCCCGGACGAACGCGGTCACCCGGCTGCACCTGCATGTGCTTGCCCTTGGGGATGAGGTACTCGCGCGCCTGCTCCGGCATCAGACGATCGTCCGGACCGTACGGCGTCACGACGACCTTGCGCTTGCCCTTCGTGTCCTTGCCGAAGGACACCTGCCCTTCGACCTCCGAGATGATCGCGTGGTCCTTCGGCTTGCGGGCTTCGAAGAGCTCGGCGACGCGCGGCAGACCACCGGTGATGTCCTGCACCTTCGCGGTGTCGCGGGGCATCTTCGCGATGACTTCACCGGCCTCGTAAACGTCGCCTTCCTGCGCGACGATGTAGGCGCCGACCGGCAACAAGTAGCGCGCATCGAGCTGGCTGTTCGGCAGCTTGAGCGTCTCGCCCGTCTCGCTATCCTTGATGGTGATGCGCGGACGAAGATCGGCGGCCTTCGACTCGATGACGACCTTCGCCGAGAGGCCGGTCACCTCGTCGACGCGGTCCTGGAAGGACACGCCTTCGACGAGATCGCCGAACTCGATGCGCCCCGCGCACTCGGTGAGGATCGGGGTGGCAAACTGGTCCCACTCGGCAAGGAGCTGGCCCGGCTTGACACGATCTCCGTCACGAACCTTGACTTCGGCGCCGTAGACGAGGCGGTTGTGCTCGCGCTCGCGGCCCGTGTCGTCCACGACCACGAGCTCGCCGTGGCGGTTCATCACCACCATCTGGCCGCTCTTCTTCGCCTGAACGACGGCGCGACGGAAGCGCACGACGCCTTCGGTGCGAGCCTCGAGGAAGCTCGCCTCGACCTTACCGCGCGCCGCGGCGCCACCGATGTGGAACGTGCGCATCGTGAGCTGCGTACCAGGCTCACCGATCGACTGCGCCGCGATGATGCCGACTGCCTCACCGATGTTGACGCGGTACCCGCGGCCGAGGTCGCGGCCGTAGCACATCGCGCAAACGCCACGACGCGTCTGGCAAGTAAGAACCGTGCGGATCATTACCTCTTCGACGCCGGCGTCTTCGATGCGACGAACGGCCTCTTCGTCGAGCTCCGTGTTCGCGCGGATCAGTACCTCGCCGGTCAGCGGATCGATCACATCGTCAAGCGCGACGCGGCCGAGGATGCGCTCGCCGAGCGCCTGGATGACCTCACCGCCCTCCTCGAGCTTGGTGACGCGGATGCCATCGAGCGTCCCGCAGTCGATGTCGGAGATGACCGCATCCTGCGCGACGTCGACGAGGCGGCGAGTGAGGTAACCGGAGTTCGCCGTCTTCAGCGCGGTGTCCGCGAGGCCCTTACGAGCACCGTGGGTCGAGATGAAGTACTGGAGGACGCTGAGGCCCTCGCGGAAGTTCGCGGTGATCGGCGTCTCGATGATCTCGCCCGAGGGCTTGGCCATGAGTCCGCGCATCGCGGCGAGCTGACGGATCTGCTGCGTCGAACCGCGCGCGCCCGAGTCCGCCATGATGAAAATGGGGTTGAAGCTCGGGTCGACGAACTCCCGGCCGGTCTGGTCGTCGACGACCGTCTCGCGCCCGATCTCGTTCATCATCTCGGTGGTCGCCGCGTCCGCGACGCCCGCCCAGATGTCGACGATCTTGTTGTAGCGCTCGCCGTCGGTGATGAGACCTTCCTGGTACTGCTCGACGACCTTCTCAACCTCGGCGTTCGCGTCCCCGAGAAGCTCCTTCTTCTTGTCGGGGATGGTCATGTGATCGAGGCAGATTGAGATGCCTGCCTGCATCGCGAAGCTGAAGCCCATCGAGCGGAGCCGATCGGCGAGCAGCACGGTGTGCTTGTTGCGATGCTGACGGTAGGCGACGTCGATGAGCTTCGAGAGCGCCTTCTTGTCGAGCGTCTTGTTGACGTGGTCGAAGCTCGTGCCGGGCGGAAGAACCTCGCTCACGAGCGCGCGCCCGACGGTCGTCTCGACCATGCGGCGCTTGGACCGGCCGTGCTCGTCCCGAACGGGCTCATCGTTCTCGTCCACCTCAGGAACGCGGACCTTGATCTTCGCGTGCAGCGCGACCTCGCCCGCGTCGTAGGCCATGCGGACCTCGTCGAGCGACGCGAAGACCCCCACGAGATGCCCCTGAAGGACACCCTTCTTGTCGACGGTGAGGGTGTCCGGTTTGTACTCGCCGCGAGAGAAGCGGCGCTCACGCGTGGCGTAGTAGAGGCCGAGGACGATGTCCTGCGTCGGGTTGATGATCGGGCGACCGTTCGCGGGCGACAGGATGTTGTTCGTGCTCATCATGAGCACGCGCGCTTCCATCTGCGCCTCGACCGAGAGCGGCACATGGACCGCCATCTGGTCGCCGTCGAAGTCGGCGTTGAAGGCCGTGCAGACGAGCGGATGAAGCTGGATCGCCTTGCCTTCGATCAAGACCGGCTCGAACGCCTGAATGCCGAGGCGATGCAGCGTCGGAGCACGGTTCAGCATCACCGGATGCTCGGTGATGACCTCCTCGAGGATGTCCCAAACCTCGGGACGCTCCTTCTCCACCATCTTCTTCGCGCTCTTGATGGTGTTGACGTAGCCGCGCTCCTCGAGCTTGTTGAAGATGAACGGCTTGAAGAGCTCAAGCGCCATCTTCTTCGGGAGCCCGCACTCGTGCAGCTTGAGGTGCGGACCGACGACGATGACCGAGCGGCCCGAGTAGTCGACGCGCTTGCCGAGCAGGTTTTGTCGGAAACGCCCCTGCTTGCCCTTCAGCATGTCGCTGAGGCTCTTCAGCGGACGCTTGTTCGGACCGGTGATGGTCTTGCCGCGGCGGCCGTTGTCGAAGAGCGCGTCGACCGCCTCTTGGAGCATACGTCGCTCGTTCCGGATAATGATCTCCGGCGCGTTCAGCTCCAGCAGACGCTTTAGGCGGTTGTTGCGGTTGATGACACGGCGATAGAGGTCGTTGAGGTCGCTGGTCGCGAATCGTCCGCCATCAAGCGGCACCAGCGGGCGCAGGTCGGGCGGCAGGACCGGGATGACGCTCAGCATCATCCACTCCGGGCGATTCCCGCTCTCGCGGAACGCCTCGACCACCTTCAAGCGCTTCGCGAGCTTCTTCTTCTTCGCCTCGCTCGTCGCGACGCGCATCTCCTTGCGGAGGACCTCGGCGAGCGCGTGAACATCGACCTGCTTGAGCATGTCGAGGACGGCTTCGCCACCCATGCCGGCCTTGAACTTGCCATCGCCGTACTCGTCGAGGAGCTCGAGGTAGCGCTCCTCGCTGAGCAGCTCGCCGAGCGACAGCTTCGTGTCGCCGGCGTCGATGACGATGTACATCTCGCAGTAGAGGACCCGCTCGAGGTCCTTCAGCGAGATGTCGAGGATGTTGCCGATGCGCGACGGCAGCGACTTCAAGAACCAGATGTGCGCGACCGGCGTCGCGAGCGTGATGTGACCGAGGCGCTCGCGGCGGACCTTCGAGGGAATGACCTCGACGCCGCACTTCTCACACACGATCCCCCGGTGCTTCATGCGCTTGTACTTGCCGCAGTTGCACTCGTAGTCCTTCACCGGCCCGAAGATCTTCGCGCAGAAGAGGCCGTCGCGTTCGGGCTTGAAGGTCCGGTAGTTGATGGTCTCCGGCTTCTTCACCTCGCCGTGCGACCACTCGCGAATCTTCTCGGGGCTCGCGAGGGAGATGCGAATCGCGTTGAAGCTGAGCGGATCTTTGGGCTTCTCGTAAAAGCTGAAAATGTCACGCATGGTGTTCTCTCGCCTTCTCGGTTCTCAGCAGATTCGTTGCGATTCGATCACTCTTCTTCGGCCGCAGCAGCCTCGGCCACCGTCTCGATGAGCTCGATGTTGAGGCACAGCGACTGGAGCTCCTTGATGAGGACGTTGAAGCTCTCCGGCAGGCCCGCGTCGAGCTGGTAGTCGCCCTTCACGATGGACTCGTACATCCGGGTGCGGCCCTGGACGTCGTCGCTCTTCACGGTGAGGAACTCCTGGAGCGCATACGCCGCGCCGTAGGCCTCCATCGCCCAGACCTCCATCTCACCGAGGCGCTGACCGCCGAACTGCGCCTTGCCACCCAGCGGCTGCTGCGTGACGAGCGAGTACGGGCCGATCGACCGTGCGTGAATCTTGTCATCCACGAGGTGATGAAGCTTCAGCATGTACATCACGCCGATGGTGACATCCTGGTGGAAGGCGTCACCGGTGCGCCCGTCGAACAAGGTCGCCTGTCCGGTGCGGGGCAGCTTCGCGAGGTCGAGCGCGCGGATGATCTCGGACTCAGGGGCGCCGTCGAAGACGGGGGTCGCCATGTGCATGCCGCGGAAGTGCTTGCCTGCCAGGCGCTTCACATCGGCGTCGGAGAGCCCCTCGATGAGCTTCACGGCATCCTCGTCGCCCTTGTAGCAAGCGAGCATGAACTTCCGCATCTCGTCGGCGGTGCGCTTCTCGCGGAGCATCGCCTCCATCTGACGACCGAGCGAATAGGCGCCCCAGCCGAGGTGGATCTCGAGAATCTGCCCGATGTTCATACGGCTCGGAACGCCGAGCGGGTTCAGCACGATGTCGACCGGCGTGCCGTCCTCGGTGTAAGGCATGTCCTCCTCGGGGACGATCCGCGAGACGACGCCCTTGTTGCCGTGCCGACCGGCCATCTTGTCGCCGACCTGCAGCTTGCGCTTGATGGCGATGTAGACCTTCACCATCTTGATGACGCCAGGCGGCAGCTCATCGCCACGCGAGAGCTTCTCGATCTTGTCGCGGAAGTGCTCCTCGCGGCTTCGGACCATGTCCTCCAGATCGCGAAGGATCTGCTGGACCTTCTCGGCGTTCGCGACCGGAAGCTCGCCCCAGTACTTGCGCGGCACCTCCTCGAGCTTCTCGTCCGTGAGCGTATCGCCCTTGGCTAGCAGCACCTTGCCCTTGTCATCCACGAGCTTGCCGTCGGTGGCCTTGCCCTTCAGGATTTCCTTGAGGCGGCGGTAGAACGAGTCGCGGAGGATCTTGATCTCTTCATCGCGAGTCCGCTCGATTCGAGCGCGCTCCATGTCCTCGATCTCGCGGGCGCGGCTGTCCTTGTCCTGGCCCTTGCGGTTGAAGACCCGCGCATCGATGACGATGCCGCTGACTCCCGGCGGCACCTTCAGCGAGCTGTCGCGAACGTCGCCGCTCTTCTCGCCGAAGATCGCACGGAGAAGCTTCTCCTCGGGCGAGAGCTGCGTCTCGCCCTTTGGCGTCACCTTGCCGACCAGGATGTCGCCCGGCTTCACCTCGGCACCGATGCGGACGATGCCGGCCTCATCGAGATCCTTCAGCGCCTCCTCACCGACGTTCGGGATGTCGCGGGTGACCTCTTCCTTGCCGAGCTTCGTGTCGCGCGCGACGCACTCGAACTCCTCGATGTGGATCGAGGTGAAGATGTCGTCCTTCGCGATTCGCTCCGAGATGAGGATCGAGTCCTCGAAGTTATAGCCCTGCCAGGGCATGAAGGCCGCGAGGACGTTCTGGCCGAGCGCGAGTTCGCCCATGTCGATCGCGGGGCCGTCGCCGAGCACGTCACCTGCCTTCACGCGGTCTCCGCTTCGGACGATCGGCTTCTGCGTGTAGCAGGTCGACTGGTTCGAGCGCTGGTGCTTGATGAGGTGGTAGATGTCCGGAACCTCGCTGCCCTCGCCCGTCGGGCGAACGACGATGCGAGTCGCGTCGACGCTATCCACGATACCGTCGCGTCGGGCGATGATGCACATGCCCGAGTCACGCGCGGCACGCTCCTCCATACCGGTGCCGACGAGCGGCGCCTCGGTCTTGATGAGCGGCACCGCTTGGCGCTGCATGTTCGCGCCCATGAGGGCGCGGTTCGCGTCGTCGTGCTCGAGGAACGGCACGAGGGCGGCAGCGACGCTCACCATCTGCTGCGGCGCGACGTCCATCAGGTTGATCATCTCGCGCGGCACGATCTTGAAGTCGCCGTTGAAGCGGGCCGAGACGACCTGCTCGTCGAAGCGCCCCCTCCCATCGACCGGCGCGGTCGCCTGCGCGATGTACTTTCCTTCCTCTTCGAGTGCGCTGAACCACTGGACCTCATCGGTCACGCGGCCCTCCTCGACGCGACGATAAGGCGTCTCGACGAAGCCGTACTCGTTGACTCGGGCGAAGGTCGATAGCGACGCGATGAGGCCGATGTTCGGACCTTCAGGGGTCTCGATTGGGCAGATGCGGCCGTAGTGGGTCGCGTGGACGTCGCGGACTTCAAAGCCGGCACGCTCGCGGGTGAGGCCGCCAGGCCCGAGCGCCGACAGGCGGCGCTTGTGGGTCACCTCGCTGAGCGGGTTCGTCTGGTCCATGAACTGCGAGAGCTGCGAGGACCCAAAGTACTCCTTGACGACCGCGCTGACCGGCTTGGAGTTGATGAGGTCATGCGGCATGAGCGTGTCGATCTCTTGCGACATGCTCATGCGCTCCTTGATCGCGCGCTCCATGCGCACGAGGCCAACGCGGTACTGGTTCTCCATCAGCTCACCGACCGCGCGCACGCGGCGGTTGCCGAGGTGATCGATGTCGTCGACCGAACCGCGACCGTTCTTGAGCTCGATCAGGTGTCGCACCGTCTCGAGGATGTCCTGCGGCGTCAGAACACCGACATCGAGACCAGGCTTCTGATCGTCCGCGACGTCGCGGTAGAACTTGTAGTTGAGCTTGAGGCGACCTACCCGTGACAGGTCGTAGCGCTCCTCGTTGAAGAAGAGGTTCTCGAAGAGCGAGCGCGCCGTCTCGAGCGTCGGCGGATCACCCGGGCGGAGGCGGCGGTAGATCTCGAGGATCGAGTCCTCTTGAGTCTTGACCTTGTCGGCCATCAGGGTGTCACGGAGGTAACTGCCGACGTTGAGGCCGTCGATGAAGAGAACCTCGAAGCTCTCGATGCCCGCCTCGCGGAGCGCGTCGAGCTTCGCCTCGGTGACCTCCTCGTTGCACTCGATCACGACCTCGCCGGTCTCTGGCGATACGACGTCGTGCGCGCTCACCTTGCCGACGAGCTCGTCGAGGTCCATCGGCAGCCGGTCGACCTTGCTGTCCTTGAGCTTCTTGATCGCCCCGCGGGTGAACTTCTGGTTCCTCTTGACGAGGACCTTGCCGTCGAGCTTGACGTCCTTCGTCGCGCGCTGGCCGGGGAGCAGGTTGACGTCGAGGCTCTTCGAGTACTTCGAGCCCTTCTCGAGGTAGATGACCTCGGTCTGGTAGAAATAATTGAGCAGGTCCTGCGTGTTAAAGCCAAGCGCACGCAGGAGCACCGTCGCGTGCATCTTCCGACGGCGATCGATGCGGACATAGATGTGGTTCTTCGGGTCGAACTCGAAGTCCAGCCAGCTGCCGCGGTAGGGAATCACCCGAGCCGAGTGCAGGACCTTGCCGCTCGAATGGGTCTTTCCCTTGTCGTGGTCGAAGAAGACGCCCGGGCTGCGATGCAGCTGGCTGACGACGACACGCTCCGTCCCGTTGATGATGAACGTGCCCGTGTCCGTCATGAGCGGGATCTCGCCGAAGTAGACCTCCTGCTCCTTGATGTCGCGAACGAGGCGCTCGCCGCCCTCGCCGGTGTCGTAGATCATCAGCTGCGTGGTGACCTTGATCGGCGCGGCGAACGTCATGCCCCGCTGCCGACACTCCTCGACGTCGTATTTCGGCGTCTCGAGGTTGTACGAGACGAACACGAGTTCGCTCGTGTTGTTGAAGTCCTTGATCGGAAACACCGACCGGAACACACCCTGGAGCCCCACGTCCTCACGCGCGCTCGGGGGGACGGTCATCTGCAGGAACTTGTCGTAGCTCGACTTCTGGATGTCGATCAGGTTCGGCACGTCGATGATGCGACGCACGTGGCTGAGGTTCTTGCGCAGACGGAAGTTGTTCTGGATCTGGGGGTGAGCCATCGGGGTCCTCGATCGTTCCCGAGACAGGCGTCTCGGGTAGGGCGGCTTCGGGAATCAGTACGGGCGGCTGGCGACTCTCGCGGAGCGCTGTAGCCCTCAGCCAGCGACTGGCTGGGATGCGCATGCACGAGGTCCAGAAACGACGCAAGCCGGAACCGACGGGCACACTTACCCGTCAGAGTCCGGCGCTCTCAAGAGTCGCTTGCTCCCTCGAGGAGCCTTGCGTGCGTCATGTGATACGAAGAAGAAACGAGTGGCGGGTGCTTGCGCGCGATTGTGGCGAAACCCTCGGTAGAGGGCCGCCCGTGGAGCGCGTGCAGGGCAGCATCGGGACGAATCCGTTCTGGACCCATCCGTGGTCAATGCTGCCCCAGGAAGAGCTCAGGTCGAAGACCCAGAGCTCACTTGAGCGTGATGACCGCGCCAGCTTCCTCGAGCTTCTTCTTCCAGTCCTCGGCGTCCGCCTTCGAGAGGCCCTCCTTGAGGGTCTTGGGCGCGCCCTCGACGATGTCCTTGGCCTCCTTGAGACCAAGACCCGTGAGCTCACGGACAACCTTGATGACCTGAATCTTCTTGGCACCGCCGTCGGTGAGGTCGACCGTGAACTCGGTCTTCTCCTCGACAGGAGCGGCCGCAGCACCGCCACCCGCCGCCGGACCAGCCGCCACAGCGACCGCCGCCGGGGCAGCCTTCACGCCCCACTTGTCCTCAAGCTCCTTGATGAGCTCCGCCATCTGGAGGACCGGGAGGTTGGAGAGGAAATCGACAACTTGCTCGCGAGTAACATCAGCCATGACCTGACTCCTTCAAATGCGGCGTGCGCCGCAACTTTGCAAACCTTGGCGCGCAGTGGGTGCCCTGCGCTCGAATCGTCCGGGGATAGCCAACTGCCGGAGACCAATTCCGACGAGTCGGCGGCGCCCCCGTGCGCCGATCAACCTTCCTTCGTTTCCTTTGCCTTGAGCAGGTAAACGAAGTTCTGCGCTGCGGCATTGAGCTGTCGCACGAACTGCTGAGCCGGAGCTTGCAGGGTGCACAGCAGTTGGGCGCGGACCTCGTCCTTGCCAGGCATCGTCGCCAACTGGCTCACGACCGCTTCGCTGTCGAGCATGCGGCCTTCGACGAGACCGGCTTTGATCTTCAACTTCTCGTTGTCCTTGACGAACTCCTTGAAGATCTTGGCGGCGGCGCTCGGGTCTTCGTAGCTCCATGCAATCCCGGTCATGCCTCGGAGCGTCGTGTCCATCGACGACGCGTACGGCTTATCCTTGATTGCGAGCTTCGTGATCTTGTTCTTGACCACCTTGTACTCGACGTCCGCCTTGCGAAGCTGATCGCGCAGCTTCGTCACCGTCGGCACATCGAGCCCAGTGAAGTCGACGAACACCGCACTCGTCATGCGGTTGAAGCGGTCCTTTACCGCCTCGAGGTTCTCTTGCTTCTCGGAACGCAGCATGGGTCAGCCCTCCGTCTTGGTTCCGGCGAACTCTGCCGTGTCGACGCGAACCCCTGGGCTCATCGTCGACGAGATGGTGATGCTCCGCATGTAGACGCCCTTGGCCGTCGCGGGCTTCTGTCGCACGAGCTGGTTGAGCAGCGTGCGGGCGTTCTCGGTCAGTCCGTCCGCGGTGAAGCTTGCCTTGCCAATGCGAGTGTGGACGACTCCCGCCTTCTCGACGCGGTACTCGATTTTGCCGGCCTTCGCCTCCTTCACGGCGCCGGCGACGTTTGCGGTCACCGTGCCGACCTTAGGGTTCGGCATCAGGCCGCGCGGACCGAGGACCTTACCGAGCTTACCGACCTTGCCCATCATGTCGGGGGTCGCGATCACGCGGTCGAAGTCGAGGAACCCGCCGGTCACCTTCTCGACGAGGTCATCATCACCGACGACGTCGGCACCGGCGTCGAGTGCCTCCTTCGCCTTGTCGCCCTTTGCGAACACGGCGACGCGAATGGTCTGGCCGGTTCCAAACGGGAGGACGACGGCACCACGAACCATCTGGTCGGCATGCCGCGGGTTGACGCCCAGCCGAACCGCGATGTCGATCGTCTCATCGAACTTTGCGGTGGCGAGGCTCTTCACTTTCGCGCACGCCTCCGCGAGGGTGAGCTTGAGGGAGCGGTCAGCTTGTTCGCGCAGTGCGCGGCTACGTTTCGAGAACTTTCTCATGGGACTCCTAGCGGCCTTGGCCTTCCACGCGAGTCGGCGGCTCGCCGGACGTGGTGGTTGGAGCTCGGTCTCGGTTCACTCGGGGCTTCAACGTCCGGTCGTGTCCGAGCCGAAGGGATCTACGTCAGTCGACCACCGTGATGCCCATCGAGCGCGCGGTGCCCTCGACGCTGCGGATGGCGGCGTCAATCGACGTGGTGTTGAGGTCGGGGAGCTTTTGGGTCGCGATCTCGCGAACCTGAGCCTTCGTGACCTTGCCGACCTTGTTCTTGTTCGGGACCCCCGAGCCAGAACCCGGCTTGCCAGACGGGCGAAGGCCGGCGAACTTCTTCAGGAGGACCGACGCAGGCGGCGTCTTCGTGATGAAGGTGAACGACCGGTCGGCGAAGATCGTGATCTCCACCGGAATGATCATGTCGCCTTCCTTCGCCGTGCGGGCGTTGAAGTCCTTGCAGAAGGCCATGATGTTCGCGCCGTACTGACCGAGGGCGGGGCCCACGGGAGGCGACGGGTTGGCCTTACCAGCCGGAAGCTGCAGCTTGACGATACCGGCTACTTTTTTCATGTGTCTTGCTCCAAGTGACGCAGCCCGACAGGCTGCTCGATGGATTCGTTGGAGTTCGGGGTTCTAGCGGGCTTCTTAGCCCTCCCCCGTGGCGTCTCGACGTCTTGGCGGCGAGGGGGCATTGTTGTACCTACAAGCGGTTTGCTTTTCCAGCAAAATCGACGGGGGGACTTGAAACTCCAATCCGTGATACCGGGGCGGTGGCCGCTTAGGGCTCAGCGCTTCTCGACCGTGCCGAAGTCGAGCTCGACGCTCGTCGGACGACCGAAGATCGAGACGATGACCTTGAGCTTCTGCTTGTCGCCGTTCACCTCGTCGACGGTGCCGGTGAAGTTCGCGAAGGCTCCGTCGAGCACGCGAACCTCCTCGCCGACCGTGAACGACAGGCGAGGCTTCGGCTTCACCGCGCCCTCGACGATGCCGCGGCGCATGCTGTCGATCTCGCTCATCGGGACTTCACGCGGCGTCTGGTTGCCGATGAAGCCGATGACCCGCGCGGTGTCCTTGATGAGATGCCACGCGCGCTCGGTCATCTTCATCTCGACGAAGAGGTAACCGGGCAGGCTCACCTTGTGACGCACGCGCTGCTTGCCGCTCGAGGTCGTCTCGGTCGTCGTCTCGCTCGGGATCAAGATCTCGCCGAAGCTGTCCTCCATGTTGTGCTGCTGCATGCGCTGCCGCAGCGAGTCGCGGACCTTCCCCTCGAACCCGGAGTAGGTCTGCACCGCATACCACTTCAATTTCGCTTCGGACGACATGGCTTGATTCCGTTCCGGCGCAGAGGCGACGGCGTTGAGGGCGGCAGACACGAGGTCATGCCCCCGTGGAGTAGATAAGGCTCGTGACGAATGCCCAAAATCGGTCGAGGAGCGCGAGGTAAGCCGTCAGCAAGGCGCTACCCGCGATCACGATCACGGTGTAGCTGCCGATTTCCTTGCGAGAGGGCCACTTGACCTTTGTCACCTCATCCGCGACCTCGTCGGCCCAAGAGCGAACGTCCGGGCGACGATAATAGTGCAGGACGATCGCGACGCCGACCACCATTCCCAGCGCGGTCGAGAGCGTCGTCCGGCTGAGCAACTCGCCTTCGTGCGGGATCGCCGAGAACTGCGGCAACGCCTGGACCACCTTGGGGATGCTCGCCAGCTCTGACCAAGCCTCGGTCAGTGCGCGACTCACGACGTAGCCCGCGATGAGCGCGAGCGTCGCGAAGCTCAGCTGTACGTACCGGAGGTACCCGAGCGACGCGGCGACCTGCAGGTCTTCTGCATCCTCGTCGTCGACGTCACCCTCCTCAGCAGCGCCCTCGGCTTCGTCACGCTCATCGGACCCATCATCCTCGCCGCCGTCTTCGTCGTCGTCGCCAACCGAATCGTCCTGCTCGTCACTCCCGAGGTCTTCTCCCGAGGCGTCAGTCGACTCTTCGGACTCCTCGTCGGCGGCGAACTCGGCATCGAGTTCGGCAGCGTCTGCGGCCTTCTTCGCGTCCTTGTCGCGAAGGGACTCGGAGAGCAGCTTGCCCTTCGGAGCGCGCTTCTTGTTGCTGCTGGAGGCCATTCGATTCTTTCAGAACTGGGTCGGCACGTGGCCGCTTGCAGGGGCAGAGAGGCTCGAACTCCCGACCTGCTGATTTGGAATCAGCTGCTCTACCGACTGAGCTATACCCCTTCGGTCGGCAGGCTTTGGCCACGAAGGCTTTTGCGTGCCAGACCCGTGACGTTGGTCACTTCGCGTCGCGATGCAAGGTGTGCTTACCGCACGTCTTGCAAAACTTCTTCATTTCGAGCTTCTGCTCGCGACGCTTCGTGATCGGATAGTTGCGCGATTGGCACTCCGTGCAGGTGAGCGACACCGTGATGCGTTGAGCTTTCATGGGTCACCTGCTGGGACCCGGGTGCGAGCCCCGGGCCCCTTCGGAGAGTCGGCACTCACTGGATGATCTTGGTGACGACGCCCGCGCCGACGGTCTTGCCGCCCTCGCGGATGGCGAAGCGCATCTGCTCCTCGAGCGCGACGGGGGCGATGAGCTCGATGTTCATGGTGACGTTGTCACC
>VGRJ01000074.1 GCA_016875405.1 Deltaproteobacteria bacterium
GGGTGAAGCCTGCGACGACGGCAACCTCATCGCCAACGACGGTTGCAGCGAGGCGTGCGCGGTCGAGGGCTCGTTCAGCCTCTGCCCTGGTGGCGTCACGATCGACCTCGCGGATCGGATCATCCTCTCCGGCTCGACCGTCGGCATTCCCAACATCACCGAGACGAACTGCGGCGGAAAGAGCGCGGGCGACGCCATCTACGCGGTGATTCCCTCGAAGACGGGCAGCATGGTCGCCACCATGAAGCCGCAGGTGGGCTTCAATGCTCCGATCATCGCCTTCCGAACCGACTGCAAGCTCGCGAAGGGCACCGAGCCGTACTGCAAGCAGATGACGCAGCAGCTGGGCTTCCAGGACACCTTGATGGTCACCGCCGGCAAGGCCTTCTACGTCGTCGTCACAGGCACCAGCGGCTCGGCGGGCGCCTACACGCTCGAGCTCGACCTCCTCTGAGCGTGCCCACGCCCGACGCGCCCGAGGCCTCGCCGGTGCCGACCTCCGCGCGTCGCCAAAGCCTCGTCTGGCACCGCACCGATCTTCGGCTCGAGGACAACGCCGCGGTGCAGGAGGCCGCGGCCCACCCGAACCCGCGCGCCTGCGGCGTCGTGTGCCTGCCCACGGAGCCGTCCTCCCAGCTTCTGCCTGGGATCCCGAGGATCGGGCCACGCCGCATGCGCTTCGTTCTCGAGAGCGTCGCGGCGCTGCGCACGGCGTGGGAGGCGCGCGGCTCGACGCTGCTCGTCGTGCGGGGCAGACCCGAGCAGATGGTGCCGGAGCTCGCCGCGCGACTCGGTGTCGACCGCGTCGTCACCGCGCCGTGCCGCGCGCACGACGAGGTCGGGGAGGATGAGCGGGTCGCCGAAGGCTTGCGCGCCGTCCATGTCGAGCTCGTGCGGCGCGACGAGACGACCCTCCTCGCGCCGGAGGACTTGCCCTTCTCGCTCGACGCGCTGCCGCGCGTGTTCTCGGACTTCCGTCGCGCGGTGGAGAAGGCCCTCGTGCTGCGCTCGCCGACCCGCGCACCGGCAGTGTTCTCGCCGCCCGACGGTGCGCTCGAACTGGCCGAGACGTGGGCGACGCCGAGCCTCGAGGAGCTCGGGCTCGCGGACCCCCTCGACGACCCTCGCAGCTCGTTTCCGTTCCGCGGCGGTCGTGCGGAAGGGCTCGCGAGGCTGCGCTGCTGGCTGTGGGACGAGGATGCGCTCGCGCGCTACAAGGAGACGCGCGACGGCCTCGCGGGGACCTCCTTCTCGTCGAAGCTCTCGCCGTGGCTCGCGTGTGGGGCGCTGTCGCCGCGCGAGGTCGTCGCCGAAGTGCGGCGCTACGAAGCGGAGCGGGTGGCGAACGAGTCGACATACTGGCTCTTCTTCGAGCTCCTGTGGCGCGACTACTTCCACTTCTGGGTGCGACGCTGGGGTGCGCGTGCGTTCGCCGGGCACGGTGTCCTCGGTCGTACGTCGTGCGGCGCGCAGGATGGCGCGACGTTCGAGCGCTGGCGGCGCGGCGAAACCGGAGAGCCTTTCGTCGACGCAGGCATGCGCGAGCTGGCGGCGACGGGCTACCTGTCGAACCGCCTGCGCCAGAACGTCGCGAGCTGGCTCGCGCGCACCGCCCACGTCGACTGGCGCTGGGGAGCTGCGTGGTTCGAGAGCCAGCTCGTCGACTACGATGTCGGCCCGAACTGGGGAAATTGGCAGTACGTCGCCGGGGTCGGCAACGATCCGAGGAACCGCACCTTCGACGTTCGCGCGCAGGCCGACCGCTACGACCCGGACGGAGCTTATCGTCGCCTGTGGGGCGGCGCTTGACTTTTGACAAGCGTCGTCCGCGGCGCGCCGCCGGGCCGCTCTCGGCTCACGCCCGCGAGGCGAAGTACTCGTCGAGCCGCGCGCGCGCCTCGGCACCGAAGAACCGCTCGCACGCCTCCTCGAGGCCCGGAGCCCGCCGCAGCTCCTCGTGCCGGAGCACGAGCGCGATCTTCGAGCGCCGCCGCAGAAAGTCCTCGAGCTTCGTCACCATCTCGCTGCGCGCCGTGAGCTCGATCTCCGCCCGGATGTACTCGGCGCCCTCGATCAGCACCTCGGCCATCTCCGGGTCGCGCCGGATCGCCTCGAGCAGCTCGAAGGCCTGCGTGCCGTAGCGCCGCCAGAGCCGCGTCGACAGGGGCTCGGACGAGCGCGGCGACGTCCGCTCGTCGAGCCGCATCAGCTTCGCCTGGTGCAGAAAGTCGACCCGCACGGCCTCCTGCGGCTCGCCGTGCCAGGGGTGATCGCGGTAGGGCAGCTCGACGCCGAGTCGCTGCACGTGCTCCGCCACCTCGTCGCCGACGTTGACGCAGTCGGTGAGCTTGCCGCCGAAGATCGTGACGTGCGCGTCGCTCGTCGAGACCTCGACGACGTGCTTGCGCGACAGCTGGATCCAGTCGGTGCCGCCGCCGCTCCCGGTGACGGCCAGCGGGCGGACGCCGCAGCGCTCGGCGATCACGTCGGCTTCGGTGAGCGGCTGAGGGAGCTTCAGCCGCTTGTTGATGTTGTCGAGGACGAAGCGCCGGTCCTCGGGGGTGACCTCGGTCTCGGGCTCTTCGACGCGGGTGTCCGTCGTGCCGATCACGCTGCGCGGGCCCATCGGGATCACGAAGAACATGCGTCCGTCGTTCGCGAAGAAGGTGAGCACGCGCCGGCTCTCGGTGAGCCGTGGAACGATGAGGTGGATCCCCTTCGAGAAGACGTGCCGTGTCCCGGTCGTCACCCCCGAGGCCCGGTTGTGGCGATCGGCGAAGGGGCCGCACGCGTTGATGAGCACGCGGGCCTTGACCTCGAACTCACGACCCGAGAGGACGTCGCGAACCTGGCAGCGCCAGAGCCCGTCGGCGCCGCGGCGTGCTCCGAGCGACTCGACGTAGTTGGCCGCGACGCAGCCGTGATCGAGCGCCGAGCGGACGAAGCTCCACACGAAGCGCGCGTCGTTGTCATGGAGGTACGCGTCCGAGTACTCGAGGCCACCGTCGGCCTCGTCGAGCGCGACGAGCGGCTCTTCCCGTGCGATCGTGCCCGAGGTGAGCAGGCGCGGCCGCTTCGTGAAGAAGCTGCCCATGAGCCAGTAGAGCCAGGCGCCGGCGACGAGCTTCCAGAGCCCATGTCGAAAGCGGCGTGGCCGGATGGTGAAGAAGCGGATCTCCTGCACCGTCGCGGGGTGGCTCGCGATCAGCGCGTTGCGGGAGCGGCAGAGCTTGCGAACCAGGCCGAACTCGAGCGTCTCGAGGTACTTGATGCCGCCCCAGGCGAGGTTCGACGACTCCTGGCTCGTCGAGCAGGCGAAGTCCCCGCGGTCGAGCAAGGCGACGCGCGCGCCGCCGGACGCGAGGGCCGCCGCGCTGACGGCGCCGTTGATGCCACCCCCGAGGACCAGGACGTCGAACGGTCCTCGCTCGAGCTTCTCCAGGTTTGTCTCACGGAGCTTCACGGCGCCCGCGGGTGGTAGCACGGCTTGGTCGGGTCGGGCACCCGCCCGACGCAGCAAGTCATGCTCGCGGAGCGCGCGTTCGCTCCCCCCGGGTCTCGCGAGGGCTGGTAGCCCCCATGGCCCAGCCGAGGCGAGATCCCGATGACGACCGCGATCCCCGACAACCTCCAGAAGGCGAACCGCTTCTCGAACTACGTCCCGAAGCCGGAGACGCGCTTCAACCTCGGCAAGCCCGACACGAAGAACACCTTCGGCTACCCCGGCGCGTCGCTGACGACCAAGGAGCATCTCTACGTCGACGTCGGCAAGATCACGCAGCTGCAGTCCGGCAGCCACGTGCGCCTCCAGGCCAAGGGGTACTGGGAACAGTACGCGACCGGCAACCTCGTCCTCGCGACCACCGCGACCGCCACCATCGCGGCGAAGGTGAAGATGATCATCAGCTGCTCGCCGGGGACCGGCCGCGGCTCGACGCCGGTCGCCAACTACAGCCCGAACGAACCGGCCTGGCTCGACTACCAGAACCTCCTCATTCACTACAACGTCGACGGCCTCGCGAGCGCGCTGAAGACGATGTTTTACGGGAGCGCCTGGAAGAAGCTCCAGCGCAAGTCGGCCTCGGACCAGAAGGACTGGTTCCTCACCGCGCCGAAGGCTGCTGACGAGCCCGCCGGGGGCCTCATCCGCGACTCGGTCGACCTCCTCCAGGGACTCGGCTTCCGCGCGAAGGACGTCGAGGTCGAGCGGAGACGGATGGCCGAGGGGGTCGAGGTCGTCGAGAACGAAACCATCAAGGGGGAGGTCGAGTCGTTCCTGCAGGGGATGCGCTGGAAGCCGAACTTCATCACCGCGCACCTGTCGCCGCTGAAGTGGACGACGAGTGAGTACCCCGTCAGCATCCCGCTGGATCCGTTCGCCCCGACGAGCTTCTACGGCAAGGGCTTCTTCCTCACCCTCAACAAGGCGCAGGCCTGGCTCACCCAGATCGGCGTCTACCTGAAGCGCATGGCCGAGGCGATGCAGATGGTCCTCGGCCAGCTCGACAACTTCATCCTGCTCGACAAGGCGCGGAGCTTCATCGGCGCCGTCAAGTCGCTCTACGACGTCGTGGAGGTCAACCGCACCGACTGGTCGAACCAGATCGGCCGCACCTGGAACGCCGACAACTTCAAGCCGATGCCCGACGCGAAGCTCTTCTGGAACAAGGCGTACTGGGTGAGCCCCTCCGCCGATCCGAAGAACGAGCCTCAGCCGGCGACGCTGTTGGGGGGCGCGGAGCCCTACCTCCTTTCGCCGCAGCTCGGCGCGACCGTCCCGTTCGTCGCGGAGAAGGGCGGCGCGGTCGTCGGCACTGCGGACTTCAGCGATCGCCTCCTGCCCGCGACGCTCGTGCTCACCGTCAGCGGGCTCGTGACCGCCGTCGAGGCCGTCCCCGTCTTGCTGGCGCCGCCCGCCGCGCTCGTGCTCGACGGGGCGACCGCGAGCTATGACGCCGCCCAGGATCGCTGGGTGCTCCCCGCGGGCTTCAGCCAGCAGGCCGGCGTCATCACGAAGGGCGGCGCGCTGTTCACGGTCAGCGCCTCGCCGGGCATCACGCTCGTCGACCGGACGCTCCAGGGTGCGAAGGCCATGCTCGACGTCGACGGACGGTACGAGGGTGTCGACTTGACGAGAGTCAATGCGCCGGGCGCGGAGGCGCGGGCCGCCGAGCTGGCCCGGCTCCTCGGCGGCAAGCTCGGCTGCACGGCGAGCGCTTCCGGCGCGAAGCTCACGCTCACGGGCGTCGTCCGCGGGGCGGCGGGTTCGGTCTCGCTCGCGGCGGCGACGTTGCCCGCCGCGCTCGGTCTCGCCGGGACGGGCGTCGCCCCGAGCGTCGAGCTCGATGCCGAGACCGTCCAGACGCGCCTGCAGGCCGCCGTGGGGCCGCGCGCGAAGGTGGTGCTCGAGGGCACGGCTCCAGCCCGCACGCTCAAGGTGACGTCCACGGCGACCGGCGCGACGGCGTACCTCGAGTTCAAGGGGCCGCTCGCCGCGACGCTCTTCGGCTCCGATCCGGCAACGGCCTCCGGCACCGCCGCACCCGACGGCGGGACGATGGCGTCGAAGCGGCTCGCCTACCTCGAGAACTCGACGCGCTTCTTCGCACCCTTTCAGGCCGCGGCACAGCCGCTCTTCGAGGCCACCGACCGCTTGATCGAGGTGTGGGACACGATCGACAAGCAGCTGAAGACGATGCAGAAGGCGCTCCTCGGCGCCTCGTCGATCCCATCGATCGGCATGATCGCCGGCAAGGGCGGCCTCGCGCTCGCGAGCCTCGGCGAGATTGGCGCGGTCGGCCACTCGATCACGCTGTTTGCGGTCGGCAAGCCCGGCATCCCCGACGAGGAGAAGCAGACCCTGTTCGAGGTGCTGACGAGCCGGCTGATCTTCACCTACAACAAGAAGCTCGAGGATTTCCTCGAGGTCGACGCCGCGAAGCGCCCCTCGTTCGAGAAGGTCGGCCACATCGCCGCGCTCAGCAGCGGCCGAGTGAACCTCGTCGCCTCCGACACCATGACCTTGATGTCGCTCAAGAGCGACGTCTACCTCGTCGGCCGGACCCTCCACCTCGACGCGAAAAACGACGTCGTGCTCGCTGCGCACGCCGCGACGACCCGCGTCCGGGGCAAGGCGCTCGAGCTCGGCGACCTCGATGGCGCGAAGGATGCCCAGAACAAGAAGACCCAGGCGCCGACCGAGACCGTGTCGGTTGGGGCCTCGAAGTCGTTGACGTTCGCCGCGCTGAAGGGCAACGACCCCAAGAAGCGCAGCGGGTTGAAGTTGCGGCTCGGCTCGGGGACCAACGGCTTCGCGACACTGAAGAGTGAGGTCGACGGCAAGGTGGACTCATCCAACGTCGGGTTCGTTTTCGACCTCAAGGCGAAGAGGGCAACCCTCGGCGCCAACAAGTCACGCGCGCAGATCGACGTCGTCGCCGGTACGGCCAGCTTCGAAGCGGAAAAGGAAGTCGTCCTGACTGCCGGCAACAAGGCGGTGGTCTCCGTCAAGAACGATGGCGCGACCATCCACGGCAAGGTCGACATCGGCGGGGTGCTCACGGTCCAAGGCTCGGCCATTCCCAGCGCCCAGCAGCTGAAGCCGGCGGCAAAGCTCAATCCGAGCTTCGGAAGCTCGCGACTCAGCAGAAGGTGAACCACGCCCAGCTCCTCGCGACCCGGAAGACGGTCGTGGAGCTCAGGGAGAAGATCGAGCTGCTCACCGAGGTTGGCGTCGAGGCGGAGCAGGCGGTGCGGGCGGCCCTCGAGGCCACGCGCGAGAAGCTCGAGGGCTCCGTTCGCAAGCTCGAGGACAAGCAGAGCGAGCTGAGCGCGCAGCTGCTCGCCGCCGAAGACGAATGATCCTCCCGCACGCGCATCCGGCGCGCCTTCGTGCGCTCGCGGCCGCGCACGGCGTCGGTGCCTTCGACGTCGGGCGCTTCCGCTACCTCGAGCTCGCATGCGGCGAGGGCGCGAACCTGCTGCCGCTCGCGGCACGCTTTCCGGACGCGGCGTTCGTCGGCGTCGATCGCGCGGAGGTCGTCAAGGTTGCGGCGCAACGGGCTCAACGCGCGGGCCTCACGAACCTGCGCTTTGCCGCCAACGGCGCGCCCGAGGGGCCCTTCGACTACGTCGTCGCGGGCAAGGTCTTCACGCGCCTGTCGGCCACGAAGCGGCGTGAGTTTCTCGAGGAGGTGGCCCGCCTGCTCGCCGAGGACGGGATCCTCCTCGTCGGCTACCGTGTCCTCCCGGGGGCGCGCTTGCAGAGTTCGCTCCGCAGTGTGCTCGGGCGTGCGGCGCGACCGGAGCAAGGGCCGGGCGAGGCGTCGAGCGCGGCGCGGAAGCGGCTCGACCGTCTCGCGGCGGCCTTGCCTCGGGCCGCGACGCCTCAGCTCGAGCTGCTGCGCGCCGAGCTTACGTCGTTGACCCTCGAGGCCGAAGCCGAGCCGCTCGCGCTGCTCGCGCCCGACGAGCCGCTCGCGCTCGCCGACGTGCTGGGCGCCGCCCGCGAGGTCGGGCTCGACCTGGTCACCGAGGCGTACCCCGCGATGCCCGGCGGCACGCTCGAGCGGACGGCCCTCCCGGACTGGCTCGAGCGGGGGTTCTCGCGGCTCGAGGCCGAGGAGGGGCTCGATCTCCTCTCCGGGCGCGGCGTCCGAGCGACGCTCTTCGCCCGCGCCGAGCATGCCATCCGACCGCTCGCGGAGTAAGGCTCCTTGCGAAGGACCGGCTTCTACGCCGCGCCGGTTCGCGTGACGGGCGCGCCGGCGCTCACCGCGGGCACGCCGATGGACTTCGACGCGGCGGGGGGTGCTCGGGTCACGACGGACGACCCGTGGCTCAAGGCCGCGCTCGTGGCGCTCGCCGACGCGTGGCCGCGCGGTCTCGACGCCGAGGGGCTCGTCGAGCAAGCCGCGCAGAACCTACGCTGGTCGAAGATCGTGCCGCCCGAGGCCTCCGAGCCCGCGCCGATCGAGGCGCTCCTCGATGACGTGATGGAGCTCGTCCAGCGACGCATCGTCGAGCTCGTCGCGTGGCGACCTTCGATCCCGAGCGAGCTCGACTACGTGCCGCGGCTGCGGGCCGTCACGCGCGTGGAGCTCGACCAGGGTCCGGTCGTCACCGGCGCACGCCACGAGCCAGGTCCGCTCGATCCCTGGCTCGTCGCCGTTGCGAAGCCGCTCGACGGTCAGCACGGCCTCGACGCGTGCGTGAAGCACCTCGCCGAGCGCCTCGCGGCGGGCGCGCTCGACGCGGGACCGCTGCCGGAGGGCGCCGAGGAACGCGACGTCGCGCTGCGCGGGCTCGCCCTGACCGGCATGACGACGCTGCGTCGCCTTGGGCTGCTCGAGGAGCCGAGGCCGGAGGAGCCCACCGTCGAAGCGGGCTCGGGCACCGACGCGGGCGAGCGCCGCTCCCGCCTCTGACCGCTCACCCCTCGCCGTAGGCCTTCAGCTTGCGGGCCAGCGTGTTGCGACCGATGCCGAGGAGGTGCGCCGCGAGGCTCTGGTTGCCGTCGGCGTGGCGCAGCACCGCGAGGATGTGGCGTCGTTCCACCACCTCGAGCGGCTCCGGCGGGCCGTCCACGGGGCTTGGTTTGACGGAAGTCAATTTGCGAGCGGAGCCGCATTCGCTCGGCGGCAGCGAGTTGCGGACCCGCGCCTCCGCGAAGATCGGCAGCCGGTCGGGCAACGGGAGATCGCTCGCGTCGATGCGAGTCCCATCGGCGATCACGACCGCGCTCTCGAGGCAATTCTCGAGCTCGCGCACGTTGCCGGGCCAAGCGTAGCGGCCGAGCCGCTCGAGCGCAGCGGGGGTCAGCTCGGGGTTGGGTCGACCATGGCGGCGCGCGGCGGCCACGACGAAATGCCGAGCGAGCCGCTCGATGTCGGCCGCACCGCGCTCGCGCAAGGGAGGGAGCGCGAGCTCGACGACCTTGATGCGGAAGTAGAGATCCTCGCGGAACCGCCCCTCGGCGACCATCGCCTCGAGGTCGCGGTTCGTCGCGGCGACGACGCGCACGTCCGCGGTCACCGGCGCGCTCCCGCCCACGCGCAGGTACTCGCGATCTTGCAGGACGCGCAAGAGCTTGCCTTGCACCGCGAGCGGCAGCTCGCCGATCTCGTCGAGGAAGATCGTGCCGCCGCGCGCAGCGTCGAATTTGCCGGGCGCTCGCGCGTCCGCGCCCGTGTAAGCCCCGCGCTCGTGACCGAACAGCTCGTTCTCGATCAACGTCTCGGGGAGCGCGGCGCAGTCGACCTTGACGAACGGCCCCTCGCTGCGGGCGGAGTTGACGTGGATCGCCCGCGCGAACAGCTCTTTGCCGGTGCCGCTCTCCCCGCGGACGAGGACCGTCGCGCTCGAGGCGGCGGCCTTGCTCGTGAGGCGGCAGGCGTGCCGGAGCCGCTCCGAGTCGCCGACGATCCGGTTGAACTGCGCGGTCAACGGCAGGGGTGCGAGCGCCTTGGCGGGCTCACGGGTGAGCGCCGCATACATCGTCGTCGCTTCGAGGATCAGCGCGGCCTGGGCTGCGAAGGCCTCGAGCTTCGCCTCGTCCTCGCTGGTGAAGGCGCCGCCCTGTTTGTTCAGGAGCTGCACCACCCCGAGCACGGCTCCGGCGTGGTCGCGCATCGGCGCGGCGAGCAGGCTCTCCGTGCGGTAGCCGGTCTGGCGATCGACCGCCGCAAAGAAGCGCTGCTCGTCCGACACCATCGGGACGTTGACCACTTCGCCCGACGCGGCGACCGTTCCGGCGACGCCTTGACCCAACGCAAGTCGAATCTCGCCGAGCTCGGGCAGATGGGCGGCCCGCGAGACCAGCTCGCCCTTGCCGCGGTCGAGCAGGTAGATCGTGCCGCGATCGGCGCTCATGCCGCGGGCGATCGAGTCGACCATCCGGCGCAGGAGATCGTCGATCGCGATCTCCCGGTGCGCGACGCTCCCGACCGCGAGGAGCACGGCTTGAGGGTCGTGGACTTCGGTCGGCACGCCCCACCTATACCGCCGCGAGCCGCCGAGGGCACCCGCTGCGCTCAAACCGTGAACGGCCGACACTCGCGGGCCGCCCTCGTGCCGGCAAAGTGGCTCTCCGCGTCGCGCTCGATGCGCCCGATCATCGCGTCATCGTGCGCCGGATCGTGATGGGTGAGCACGAGCCGTCTGGCGTGCGCCGCGCGGGCCGCCCGGGTTGCGGCGACGTAGGTCATGTGACCCCAGCCGCGGCGCGGCGGGCCCGAGCCATCGCCCCCTTCGTACTCGGCCTCGGTGTACTGGCCGTCGCAGACGAACAGATCCACGTCGCGGGCGAGGTCGACGAGCGCCTCGTCGACGCTCCCATCCCGCGGATGCTCGGTGTCGGTGGCAAAGCAGAAGGCTCGATGACCGTGCTCGATGCGATAGCCCAGCGTCCCCTGCGGATGCTCGAGCGCGCGCGTGCGGATCCGGAAGCCGCCGACCTCGAAGGTGCTCCCGTCGTCGATCGAGTGAAAGCGCTTCTTCGCGGCCATGTCCTCGAGGCGGACCGGAAAGAGCGGTGGCTGCATCTGACGTCGCAGCGCCTCCTCGAGGGTGACCTCGCCCTCGCTCGAACCATGCAAGTCGAGCTCGGTCGTCGGCGCGAACGCGGGCCCGAAGAATGGGAACCCTTGGATGTGATCCCAGTGCAGGTGCGAAAACAGGAGCGTCGCCTTGACGGGGCGCCCGAGGAGCCGCGCCTCGGTCGCGAGCTTGCTCCCGAGCGCACGCAGCCCGGTGCCGGCGTCGATGATCAGCCGCTCCCCCTCGGCCTCGACCTCGACACAGGTGGTGTTGCCGCCGACGCCGGCGAACTCGGGACCGCTCGTGGCGATCGAACCTCGGACACCCCAAAACGTGACCTTCATGCGTGTGCCTCCTTCTCGTCGATCCCACTGCGAGCCGCATGCCAGCGCGTAACCTCGCGGATCGACGAGCGAGCGGAAGGCTTCTGCACCGGAACGGAGCAGCGGCTGCTCCGATTCGGCGCCCGTGGGCGGAGCCGCCGTGAGCCGCGGCGGGAGACGCTCAGGTGCGGAGGAGCAAGCGGCCGCCGCGCCCGCCGGTCGGCCTCCCCTCGGCGATCGCGGCGATGCCATTGACGAGCACCCAGCGCATGCCGCGCGCGAGGACCTGCGGACGCTCGTACGTCGCCTCGTCCTTCACCTCCGCGGGGTTGAACACCAGCAGATCGGCCGCAAATCCGCGCGCGATGCGGCCGCGCTGCCGGGCGACCAGGCCCACGGTCGCGCACGCCTCCGTGCTCATCTTCGCGACGGCCTCACGCAGACTGAGCTCGCGGCGCTCGAGGACGAGCTCACGCAGCACGCGGGCGAAGGTGCCGTGGCCCCGCGGGTGGTGCGTCGTGTGCGAGCCGTCGCTGCCCACCATGACGCGCGGCTCGACGAGGATCCGCCGCTGGATGAGCGGGGACAGGACGAAGTAGGCCGCGCTACCGCCGTTCGGCCCGAGGTCGAGCAGCACTTCCTCGAAGGGCTTTCCCTGCTCGCGCGCGACCTGGGCGAGCGTCTTGCCGCGATGCGGGTCGGTCCCGAACAGCGTCGCGGCTGGGCCGCCCCGTCGATGCACGCGCTGACGGAGGTACGCGAGCAACTCGTCGCGGCGTGCGGCGGCGACCGCCGGATAGGCATGCGGTGGCTTCGCGAACGGCGGAAACAGGATCCCGAGCGTGGTGTAGCTCGCCTCGTACGGGTAGGCGTCGGCGGAGACGCGGATCCCCTCGGCGCGGGCGACACGGAGCCTCTGCAAGAAGCGCTCGGCGCGCTCGAGGCTCGTCGCGTGCACGAGCTTCAAGTGCGCGATGTGAATCCGGGCGCCGCTGCTCCTCGACTGCGCCAGCAGCTCGTCGAGGGCGGCGTCGATGGCGTCGTCGTCCTCGCTGCGGAGGTGGCTCATGACGAGCGCATCGACCGCGGCAACCGGGCGCGCGATCCGCGCCAGCTCCTCGCTCGAGGCGAAGGTGCCGGGCTCGTACTCGAGCGCCGTCGAGAGACCGAACGCGCCCTCGCGGAGCTCCTCCGCGACGATGGCCTCGAGCTTCGCGAGCTGCGCCTCACCGAGATCCCTTCGGTGGCCGAGGCCCGCCGCGACGCGCAAGGTCGCGTGCCCGACGAGCGGCACGACGTTCACGGCGAGGTGAGCCTTCGCGTGCCGCTTTTTCAGCTCGCGCATCCGGCGGTTGTCGGGACTCTGCCCGTCCTGGCCGAGGCAGATCGTCGTCACGCCCATCGCCAGGAAATTCCGCCCGGGCGCGTCGACGTTGCCGTGCGCGTGCAGGTCCACGAACCCCGGACAGACCACGAGGCCGCGCGCGTCGATCCGCTGGCGTGCGGCGAGTCCCGGCCCGACCTCCCCGACGTGGGCGACGATGCCCCGATCGACGACGACGTCGGCCACCGTGCCGTCGGGCACGGAGCCGCTCATCACCGTACCGCCCTCGACGACCAGATCGACGGCGTCGGGTGACTCGAAGGGCGCCGCCCCGAGCAAGGCGAGCCCCGTCGACGCGAGCAGCCCCTGCGTGATCGAGCGACGACCGAGCACGAGGTGGCTCGTACACCGAGTGATGGCCGGGCAGAAGTCGGGTTCGTGCTCGCGCGTCTTGTTCGCCCTCGGTCGATCGGAGACTATCTCCCCGGAGCATGACGATGACCCGAACGATGGCTCGGCAGGCGGCAAGCTGGTGTTTCGCGCTCGGTCTCGCGCTCGCGACCGGGGAGGCGATCGCGGGCGAGGAGGCGCGCCTCGGCCTCCACTTCCAGTCGCTCGTCTCGGGCGACGAGCAGCCGGCGATCGTCGTCGCGCCACCCGAGGGCGTTGCGAGCCTGAGCGTGCAGCTCGAGCGCGCGGACGGCAACGCCTCGCGGCTCTCGTCGGGGCCAATCGGCGCCGGCGCCCGCAAGGTCTTGCCGGTGAGCCAGCCCTTCGGTGAGTTCGGCTACTCCGCGCACGTCGACGCGACCTTCGTCGCCGGCGGCAAGACCTCGTTCGACATCAAGTTCAGCCTCACGCGGGTCGACAAGCTCAAGCTCGAGCTCGCACCCGAGGACGTTCACCTCGACAAGCGCACCCTCGGCTTCCGCATCAACAACCCCGCGAAGCGTGCGACCCTCGAGCTGTACGGCAAGAGCGGCGCGAAGCTCGCGACGGTGGAGCGCGACCTCGGCGGCGCTGCGGGCGGCACGCCCTTGACCTTCACCTGGGAGCCGCTGAAGGAGGAGATCCTCTACATGGACTTCAAGGTGACCGACGTCGCCGGCTTCTGGAAGGGGATTCGCCTGAGCCCGTTCAGCGTCGACATCCCCCACGAGGAGGTCGAGTTCGAAAGCGGAAAATGGGACATCCGCGCGAGCGAACAGCCGAAGCTCCAGAAGACGCTCGGCCTCATCAAGGAGGCGCTCGACAAGTACGGCAAGCTCATCGACATTCGCCTCTACGTCGCGGGGTACACCGACACCGTCGGGTCCAAGGAGGCGAACCGTACGCTCTCGCAGAGCCGCGCGCGCGCCATTGCGGGCTGGTACGCGAAGAGCGGCCTGCGCATCCCGATCTTCTACCAGGGCTTCGGCGAGGAGGTGCTCGCGAAGCCGACGGCGGACGAGACGGCGGAGCAAGCCAACCGCCGCGCGCTCTACATCCTGTCCGGCCAGATCCCGGCGTCGAGCCCGTCCCTCCCGCGCGCAAACTGGACCAAGCTCTGACCGGCCCGTCGTCGCGCGAGGGGCTGTCCCTCGTGCTAGTCCGGGCTGACGACGAGGACCTGGTTCTTCTTGACTTGCGTCAAAACCTTGTCGACGCCGGTGTCGTGCCAGTGCACCCGCACCTCGGCGACGTCGCTCGCCTTGCGACCGAGCCCGAAGTGGGTCGTCGCCTCGCTCTGGCTGAGGAAGTTGCTGCCGGTGCCGACGACGGCGAGTCGCGTCGGCCCGCCTTGGACCTGGGTGACGTAGACCCGCGCGCCGATCGCCTCGCGGCCGTCCTTCGTCAGCACGCGCACCCTGAGGTAGTCGCCGTTCGCGGCGTCGTTTCGGAAGAGGAGCGGCGTCTCCTGGTTGTTCGCGATGAACAGGTCGAGGTCGCCGTCCTTGTCGTAGTCGAACGTCACGAGCGCCTTGCCCGAGCGCGTGTCCACGAGGCCGAGCTCTTCCGAGGCCTCGACCATCACGCCGTTGCCGTCGTTGCGCCAGAAGCGCATCGGGTCCTTCGTGAAGAAATCGCCCTTGGTGGTGAACGGGTAGTCGGTCCCGTTCGTCACCGCGAGGTCGAGGTCGCCGTCGTTGTCGTGATCGAAGAACTCGGCGCCCCAGGCCCAGAAGCCGGCGTGGATCCCGAGGGTCAGCGTGACCGAGTCGCTGAAGCGGCGGTTGCCGAGGTTGTGGTAGAAGTGGTTGCCGATCTCGCCGCTGTTGCAGATGTTGTGCACGCACGTTGGGCCGTCGGAGATCGACGTCACGTACCAGTCGAGGCGGCCGTCGCCGTCGAGGTCCGCGATCGCGGAGCCCATCCCGAAGGTGTCCTTCGCCACGCCCGAGAAGAACGTACCGTCCGTGAACTTCCCCTTGTCGTTCCAGAGAAAGCGGCTCGTTCGGTAATCCCCTGCGACCGCGAGGTCGGGCCAGTCGTCGCCATCGAAATCGACGAGCGCGGACGAGTAGCTGAAGACGCTCTCGTAATCGCCGGTCGGCTGCATCCGATCGACTGCGGCGTTGACCTTGGCCGTGACGTCCTCGAAAAAGCCCTTCTTGGCGGCGCCCAGGTTGCGGAAGAGGCGGCTTCGACCGGGCCGCTTCGAGTCGAGGAAGCCGTAGTCGCCGCTGCCCTTCGGGCCCCACTCGGCGACGTGGAGATCGAGAAAGCCGTCGCGGTCGTAGTCGCCGACCGAGATGCTCGTGCCCGCCTTCACGATGCCGTCGTCCATCGCGACGCCGCGCGCGATGCCTTCCTCGGTGAAGTGACCGGCGCCGTCGTTGACGTAGAGGTAGTAGCGGTCCTCCCCGACGGTGTCGACGTAGAGGTCGAGGTCGGCGTCGTTGTCGAGGTCGATCCACACGGCACCGTTCGTACTCGCGTAGTGCTCGAGGCCGGCCGCCTTCGTCACGTCGGCGAAGGTCCCGTCGCCCTGGTTGCGGAACAGCACCGGGCTCGACATCACCGTCGTCACGAACAGGTCTGGCCAGCCATCGTTGTCGTAGTCGCCGACCGCGGCGCCGCCGGTGATCACGTTGAGCTGGCAGGCGAGCTGCGTGATGCAGTTCGTCGGCGGATCGAACAGCGGGCCCTGGCGATAGAGGACGCCGACCTCGGCCGAGACTTCGGCAAATCCGCCGTCGTTCACGACCTCGTCGCAACCGAGGCACGCGTCGAAGCCCGAGCCGTCGGGCAAGCACGTCTGCACGCCCTTCGCCTTGGTGCCGGCGCACGCGCAGATGTTGGTGCGGCCCGGGATGCAGAGCTTCGCCTCGCTGCCCTGGTCACCGCACGATGCGGCGAGACCCGTCATGAGGGCGAGCCCGAGGCACGCGCGCGCGAAGGAGAAATGGGGCAAGCGAGGACTCCGAGGCCAGACAATAGCTTAGCGCGCGCGCCCGGGACGGCAAAGGCCAGGCTGGTCGGAGCGTCACGTGCGGCGGTCGTTCGTCAGAGCTTGGCGTCGCTCTCGGCGTAAATCGTCGCGAGGAGTGCGGCGTCTTCCTCGCTCGACGGCACGAGCAGCGCGACCGCGACACCCTCGGGAGCCTCGGCGCCCGGCGGCAAGAACAGGAGGCGGACGTCGCGCTCCTCCGGGATCGGGAGCACGGCGACGCGCAGCGCCGGCAGCGCGCCCGGGATGACTCCCGCCGAGCTCGACCGGCTCGGGATCGAGGATCGGCGCGCCCCCGCGCTGCTCTTTCGCCGACGCGGATCTGGCGCGGCGGATTCTGCGGACGCCGTCGTGTTCGGCCGTGGGGCTCCGGCGAGTGGCGCGAGGTCCGTGTCCGAGCCCTGCGGCCGTCGCGCCGCGTCGTCGTCCGCTTGCGACAGCGCGCCGCTCGAGCTCCAGCGACGGCGCCGCTCCCCCCACTCGTGCGTCGTGTAGTCGGTGCGGCTCGCGTAATCCGGATCGATCGCCATCAGCGCGCGCCGGAGCATCGTCTCTGGGCGGATGAACGTGTCTTCCTCCGTCTCCTCGACGCGCCGCCCGACCCTGTTCGGAGCCGCTTCCGTCACCGCGGGCTCGGGCGGCACGGCCGGAACGATCGGGCTCTCGCTGCCGAAGGAGCGGGGCCGCGACCCGGGACGTGGCGCGATGCTCGTCGGCTCGGTGGAGTCGGTCCGCGGGCGAGCGCTCGGCGGTACGGATGCCGTCGAAGCAGCGCGCGGTGAGCTTGCGGTCGAAGCGCTCGATGGGCCACTCGACGGAACACGCGGCGCTTCGAGCGGAGCTGCTGCCGCGGCGGCGCGCTGCGGTGGCGCGAGTGCGGCCGTTGCGCCGGGGAAGGGCCCCGTCCTCGCCATCGACGGATCGTCCGTACGCGAAGAAGGGGCCGCCTCGAGCTCGCTCGCGAGCTCCGCTGCGGCCTTGAAGAGCTCGACGGCGCGGGCGTCGGCGTCGCGATCGGACGCGTTGTTCGCGGCCCGTCGCAGCCATTTCAGCGCCTCGGCGTCCTCCCCGCTCTCCCACAGCGACGCGGCTGCCGACAGCGCGAGCTGCACGTCCTCGAAGTCGCCCTCGACGGGGCGGGGAAACGAGCCCCGCCGAGAGCCGCTCTGCCCGCGCCCGGTCGCTCGTGACGCCGCTCGCGGCTCGCCGATGATCCTTCGAGCCATGGGCGGCGATTATACGGCTCACGGCTGCGCGGGCGCCACTCGCCCGCTATGCTCCGCGGACGATGTCGATGTCGGTCACGACCTCGGTCGCGGCGCTGCTTGGCCCGACGAACACGGGCAAGACGCACCGCGCGGTGCAGCGGATGCTCGAGCATGACACCGGCATGATCGGCCTGCCGTTACGGCTCCTCGCGCGCGAGCTCTACGACCGCATCACGGCGCAGCTCGGCGAGCTCGAGGTGGCCCTCGTCACCGGCGAGGAGAAACGCATCCCGGAGCGACCGCGCTACTGGATCTGCACCGTCGAGGCGATGCCCCTCGACCGAGAGGTGGACTTCCTCGCGGTCGATGAGATCCAGCTGTGCGCACACGCCCAACGCGGGCACGTCTTCACCGACCGCCTGCTTCACGCGCGCGGCGTCCGGGAGACGTGGTTCCTCGGCGCGGACACCGTGCGCGAGGTCGTCCAGGAGCTCGTCCCGGTGGCGTCGATCCGGCGGCATCCACGCTTCTCGAAGCTGACCGCCAGCGGGTCGGTGCACCTCGCGTCGCTCCCGCCGCGCAGCGCGCTCGTCGCGTTCTCCGCGGCCGAGGTGTACCAGCTCGCGGACCGCCTGCGCGGCAAGCGCGGCGGCGCGGCCGTGGTGCTCGGCGCGCTCTCGCCGCGGACCCGCAACGCGCAAGTCGCGATGTACCAGTCCGGTGAGGTCGACTACCTGGTCGCGACGGACGCGATCGGGATGGGCCTCAACATGGACCTCGACCACGTCGCGTTCGCGTCGCTGTCGAAGTTCGACGGCCGGCAGTCGCGCGCGCTCTCGCCCGATGAGGTGGCGCAGATCGCGGGGCGCGCGGGGCGTCACATCCGGGACGGTACGTTCGGCACCCTCGCGCCGCTCGAGCTCGGTCTCGATGTCGCGTTCGCCGTCGAGCAGCATCGCTTCGCGCAGGTTCGCCGGGTCGTGTGGCGAAGCTCCGACCTCGATTTTGCCTCGCTGGCCTCGCTCCGCGCCTCGCTCGACGTTCGGCCCCGCCAGCGGCTCTTGCAGCTCGTCGAGCACGCCGACGACTCGGTCGCGCTCACCGCGCTCGTGGCACGCCCCGAGATCACGCGGCGGGCGGCGACCGCTGACGAGGTGCGGCTCCTTTGGGAGGTCTGCGAGATCCCCGATTTTCGGAAGTTGTTGCCCGAGCATCACGCGAGCTTGCTCGCGGAGATCTTCGTCGCGCTCGCGGACGGGCGTGGCCGGCTCGAGTACGATTTCATGGAGCGCCACGTCAAGCGGCTCGAGAGCGCAGAGGGGGACATCGACACGCTCGTCATGCGGATGCAGCTCGTCCGCACTTGGCGCTACGTAGCGCAGCGTGTGCGCTGGCACCGCGATGCCTCCGAGTGGCAAGCACGCACCGAGCGCGCGGAGGACGCCATCAGCGAGGCCCTTCACCAGCGGTTGCTCGAGCGCTTCGTCGACAAGCCCGGCAAGCGGCGTCGCAGCCACGCGGCTCGCGCACGACGACCCGAGGTGCGCCCTCAGGTGGTCGAGGCCGAGCTCGCCGCGCGCGGCCCCTTCGCGGCGCTCGCGGCCCTTCGCGCCGGGCTCCCCGGCGCCGTGACGAGCGAGCCTGATGACGTTGCCGCATTCTGCGACGCGGTGGTCGAGGCGCCGTTCGACGCGTTCGTTCTCGAGGCGACGGGGGCGATCACGTTCGAGCGCGAGCGGATTGCTTCGCTCGTCCGTGGTGCCGAGCTTCTCTTCCCCGAGGTGAAGCTCGTGCTCGAGCGCGACGTGCCGCAGGGTCGACAGCTGCTGCTACTCCGACGGATGCGGGCGTTCTCGCGTGATCTCGTGGCGTCGGTGACCGGGGCCTTCGACACGGCGCGGAAGGACTCTCCGGTCGCGGGCTGCTCCCCGGTCGCGCGCGGCTTGCTCCATCGCCTGGCCCAGTCGCTCGGGACGCTGCCCATGGGGCCCATCCGTGCGGAGGTCGCCGCGCTGAGCTCCGCGGATCGCGCGAGCTTCGAGCGAGCGGGGCTCGTGTTTGGTCGCCGCTCGCTCTTCGCGACGCGCCTCGTCGACCAGACCAACGTCCGACGCCGAGTCGCGCTGGTCCGCACCCATCTTGGCAAGACGGCGGCCGAGCTCGCCGATGGCGCCATCTCGGCGCGTCGCTCGGGTTCGCTCGACGGCACGACCTACGCGCGCTGCGGCTACCTCGAGGTGGGCCCCCTCGTCGTTCGCGCGGACGCGCTCGAGCACCTCGAGGACGAGCTCGAGGTGCTCGCGGAGCCGGGGCCATTCCGCTGTCCCGCCGAGCTCGCGGTGTCGCTCGGCTGCGCGCGGGAGGACCTCGAGTCCGCGCTGATCGTCCTCGGTTACACCGAGACCGAGGCGGGCTTCATCGCGCGGCCGCGCGCTTCCGGGAGCGGGCGAGGCCGAGCGCGACGATCGAGGCGAGGAGCCCGAGCGAGCTCGTGAGCGAGCGTGACGAGCCGACGCTTGCGAGCGCGCAGCTCGAGTCCGCCGAGGTGCCGAGCGGATCGGTGGGCGTCGGTGGCGGCGATGGCGGCGCGCTCTCCGTGCTGTCCAACAAGAACCGCTGATCGTCGACGACCACGAGCTCGGCGCGCTCGGGAAGCGGGCGACCCGCGGGCAGTTCGAGCACGGCGTCGTCCGCGGCCTCGAGCCCTTCGACGTCGAGGTTCCAGTCGAGCGCGCGGCTCGTCGGGAGCTCGCGGCGCACGTCGCCATCCCGCACCCAGAGGCGAGCCGGCTCGCTCGGATCGAGCCAGGCGAGCGGCTCCTTCGGCGCGGGAGAACCGACCGGCAGGCTGCTCGCGTCGGCCGGAAGTTCGCTCCAGAACGCGCTGAAGCCCCAGGCCTTCCGGCTCGCGAGATCGATCGGCCGCCGCACCGCGGTCGGCGCGACCGGCCCGCACGTCAGCGAGACCGGGCTGTCGAGCAGCTCGTACCGCTTGCCATCGGTCGGATCGATCAGTCGGAAGCGAAGCTCATGCGGCTTGCCGTCGAAGAGCGAGCGCGGCGTGGGCGCGAGGAAGGCGTGCTTGCACGAGCCGAGCACGTCGCAGAGGTCCTCGCGATGCCGGTTGGCGACGACCCGATGGTCCTGGGTCGGGGGCAGGCCGTCGACTTCGATCTCGACGGTCAGCGCGTCGTCCGGGTTCTCGGGGTCGAATGCGTGGCCGCCTATCCGCTCGCAGTCGAACAGCTCGACGGCGCCGCGCGGTGCTGGCGGGGTTTGCGTCGCCTCGTAGGATTTCACGAGCGACAGGTATGTCGGGACGTACACCATGCCCAGGCTCGCCACGTTCTGGCGCAGGTTGAAGTGCAGGTGGACCGAGGTCGCCGTGCCGCCGAAGTTGTTCGACACGCGCCCGAGCTTGGTCCCGCGGGTGACCTTTTGGCCCACGCTCACCTGGACGCTGTCCATGTGGAGGTAGTCGTGGCGCGTGCCGTCTTCCGCGGTGAGGTAGACGCTGTAACTGCCGACGCTCGTGATGGTGCCGTCGACCGAGGCGACCGACCAGTGGACGTCCTTCTGGCAGGTCTCGGCCCGGATGTCCTGGCCCTGATGTCCGATGCCCGAGGGGCAGAGGGGCATGCCCCAGCTCCGCTTCTCGCAGTAGTTGTCGCGCCACGGGTAGCTGTAGTTGACCGCGTCGCACTGCCCGCCGCCTGGACCGTAGAGCCCGCCGTTTCCGTAGACCTGCGAGTTCGCGTAGGCCTTCCCCTCGATCGGGAACAGCATCCCCGGCACGTAGACTTTCTCATCGACGCGGCCGTCGCCCGAGCCGGGCACGAGGTCCCCCGGCGGGTGGTAGGTGAACTCTTGGGCGTGAGCTGGCGGTGCCATCGCGACGACGGCGAGCGCGACCCCGAGGCTTCGACGCGCGCCGCTCACGGTGCACCTCCTCGCCCGCCGACGAAGACGAGCTTGCGGCCGAGCTCGAGCGCGTAGCCCTCGCTCCGGCAGCGCGCGTCGGCGCGGTCGAAACATTCCACATCGAGCGCGTAGGCGATGCCATCCTCGAGCCAGGACGCGCTCACGATCCCCTCGTTCTCGGTGACGAACGCCGGCTTTCCGCGGACCCGCGATCGCCCCTCCGCGGGCGGGATCTCGGGGTGCACGTGCGCGAGACGCGTGCCGTGAATCGACACCGTGAGTTCGCCGTCGCGCACCGAGGTCGCGTACCAATGCAGCCCCGTCGTCACCACCATCGAGGCGAGCCATTTCGCGTTCGCCACGGCGAGCACCGGCACGGGCGAGCGAGCCACCTCCGCCCGCGCCGCGTCGCTCATGCGGCTCACGGCGTGTTCGTCGACGGGCTCGGACCAGCGCGGCGTCCGGACCTCCGTCGCGGCGGCGGCAGGCTTCGCGTCGATTCCTGTCGAATCGTCAGGTTGCATCCTCGGTGCGAAGGGTGCTCCTCGTGCGAGGCCGCGGGCGTCCTCGGCCACACCGCCGGTCCGCGTGGCGGCGCGAGCCTGCGTTCGCGCATCGAGCCCGCCGCTCTCCCGGTCGCAGGCCGCGAGCGTCATGATTCCGAGGATCCTCAAGGCGCGCATCAGGGGGAGTTTTGCAGCTTTTCCTCGCGTGCGGAAGTCGCCTCGAGGTTTCCGCCCACGCGGCGCTCCGATGCGGTGCCGCTCCGCCGGCTTCGACCGCGGATGAGCCGCGCGGCGAAGCCGAGCGCGACGACGGTTCCGTAAAGCGCGGGCTCCGTCACGTCGGCCTTCACGCGGAGCAGGTAGTGGCCGACCGCGAGCGCGCCCGCGAGGTAGGCGAGGCGGTGGAGTCGGCGCCAGCGTCGGCCGCCGAGTCGCTGCTGCGCCCGACGCGTCGAGGTGACGGCGAGCGGCACCATCGCGAGCAGCGCGGCCACCCCGAGCGCGATGAACGGGCGCGCGACGGCGTCCTTCACGAGCGCGCGCCAGGCCAAACCCTGGTCGAGCGCGAGGTAGACGAGGGCGTGCAGCACGCCGCAGAAGAACGCCGCCAGGCCGAGAGTACGCCGGATCCGCATGGGGAAGCTCGCGCCGGTCACGAGGCGGAGCGGCGTGCACGTGAGCGACGCGACGAGCAGCGCGAGCGAGAGCAGGCCGAGCTGATTCAGCGCGGTGGCGATCGGGTTGGCGCCGAGCAAGCCCGCACAGGCGCGCGCCGCGAGGATGCCGAGGGGCACCCCGATCCCGGCGAGCACCGCGCGGGGCAACCAGTCGCGGTTCATGACCCTCAGAACTCCGCCTGGAGGTCCATGCCTCGGTAGAGGTGTGCCACCGACTCGGCGTAGCCGTTGAAGGGCAGCGTCGCGATGCGCTCGAGCTGCCCGATGCGGCGCTCGGAGGCCTGGCTCCAGCGTGGGTGATCGACCGTGGGGTTGACGTTCGCGTAGAAGCCGTACTCCTCCGGTGCGGCGAGGGCCCACGAGGTCCGAGGTCGCTCTCGGACGAGCTCGATCGACACGATGGACTTGACGCCTTTGAAGCCATATTTCCAGGGAACGACGAGCCGAAGGGGCGCGCCGTTCTGGCCGAGCAGCGGGCGGCCGTAGAGACCGACGGCGAGGAGCGTCAGCGGGTGCATGGCCTCGTCGAGCCGCAGGCCCTCGACGTAGGGCCAGTCGAGGACGTCGCTCTGTTGACCCGGGAGCTGCGCTGGATCGTGCAGCGTCACGAGCTTCACGAAGCGCGCGTTCGAGGTCGGGCGCACGCGCTCGAGCAGCGCCGCGAGCGGGAAGCCGAGCCAGGGGATCACCATCGACCAGGCCTCGACGCAGCGCATCCGGTAGACGCGCTCCTCGAGCGGAAAGTCGCGGAGGAGCGTCTCGATGTCGACGGTCGTCGGCGCGTGGACCTCGCCGTCGATGCGGACCGTCCAGGGGCGCGCTCGGAGCGAGCCGGCGTTGCGCGCGGGGGCGGACTTGCTGAGCCCGAGCTCGTAGAAGTTGTTGTACGTCGTGATCGCCTCGAAGGGGGTGGCTTCGGAGCGGGGGAGGCTGAGCGGGCTCTCGCGGACGCGTGCGAACGGGTCGTCCCCGTCACGTTCTCCGAGCGAGGGCAAGCTCGGCGGCGCGGGCGGGGGATCGGCCGCGCCCCGCTGCGACAGCCACGTCAGGCTCGCCCCGAAGCCCGCGGCCGTGGCGACGAACGCCCCGGCCCGGCCGAGCAGCTCGCGGCGTCGGACGTAGAGCTCGGGCGGCGTGATCGCGTCGCCGCGGGGTTCGGGGGGAAGGGACCTGCGGCTCATCCGGTTGTGTCGACCATACCTGACCCGCGGGGACCCGCCAGCGGACGGCGAATGGACTTGCCTGGCCGCCCGCCGTTCGTCGAGAATATCGCCCCCATGGACCGACCCACTCGCAAGACGACCCACCTGGAACGCAAGCTCGCCGCCAAGCAGGCTCGCAGCCGCAAGAGCGGCTCGAAGGCGAAGCGCTGGAAGAAGACCCTCGAGCAGGTCAAGGCCGGCGCCCCCGAGTGACCACCGAGCGACGGGACGCCGCGACGCGATCGTGGTTCCCGTCACCGGCCTCTTTCCTGTGACCCGGTAAGGATGCGATAGTGCGGCTCCACCATGAGCCGTTCTCGCACCCACATCCTGACGCTTCTCTCTTCGGCTGCGGCCTTCGGTGTCGCGCTGGCCTCCGTCTCGAGCGGCTGCGCGACGAGCGGCGGCGACACCGACGTCGTCGCGGCAACCGCGACCGCCAGCACGGCCACGGGCAGCGGCGGCGCTGGAGGCACTGGCGAAGGTGGCTCGGGCGGCTCCATCGGGCCCGCCGGCTCCGGGGGTTCGGATGGCGACGCCTCGTCGTCTTCCTCCTCTTCGTCGTCGTCCTCGGCCAGCTCGTCGGGCTCGGGCGGCAACAACTTGTGCGGCAACGGCATGCTCGACAAGGGGGAGGCCTGCGACGGTCAGGACTTCGGCAGCAAGACGTGCGCCGACTATGGCCTCGCGGGCGGACAGCTTCAGTGCAACAAGTTCTGCACGGTGGTCGTCTCGGGGTGCACGCCGCCCGAGAATTGCAGCAACGGCGATGATGACGACAAGGACGGAGCGGTCGACTGCTCTGACACCGATTGCAAGATGGCGCCGACGTGCACGGACTCGTGCGCCGCGCCCGTTACGCTCACCGACGGCGACTTCGATT
>VGRJ01000075.1 GCA_016875405.1 Deltaproteobacteria bacterium
AATGTCGTAGAGGCGCTCGCCATCGACGAGGTCGTGCATGACGAGGTGGCCGTCGGGGGCGAGCCGCGCGAGCCCGACCGGGGTTGGGATCGAGACGCCGCGATGCGTGCGCTGCGTCCAGAGGAGGTGACCGCTCGTCCGCTCGATGCACGCGACCTCACGCTGCGACGCGCACACGAGCCGCTCGCCGACGAGGTGGATCGAGCGCAGGTCGAGCCCAGCGATGTCTGCGCGCCAGCTCTCGGTGAAGCGAAGCTTGCCGGCGGGAGACGGTGCGAGGACGACGGCCGGCGGCGGTCGCGTGTCACTCTCGGCGAAGGCCCGGTAGCTCTCGGGTGTCCCGTTGAGGAGGTTGTCGCGCTCGTCGCCGGCGCGCAGGCGGAGCTTCAGCTCCTCGGCGTCATCGGAGAGGCGCACGAGGCGGAGGTTCGTCTGCTGGCTTCGATCCGCCGAGGTCACTTGCTTGACGAGCGCACGGGCGAAGCTCGCCGCGGCGAGGGCAAGGTCGGCCGGAGGGACCGGAGGGAGCCTGAAGCCGCGCGTCGTCGCTTCTGCCTCGCCGAGCGCGAGCAAGAGCGTGGCCTCGCCCTTCGCTTCGAGCTGTACGCCACAGCGCACACGCCCGACGTTGACCTGACGGAGCATGCTGCGCCCGTGTTCGACTGCGTCGAGCAGCTCGTGCGCGAGCGCGAGGAAGGCCTCGGCAACGAGGAAGACGTGGACCTCCGGGAGGCGGCGCGAGCTGTCACCAACGGACGCCACGAACTCGCCCGAGAAGAGGAGCGCGTGGAGGTCGGCGCGGCTCACGTCCCGCGAGAGGAGCTTGCGCGGCGCCTTACGCATGTGGATCGTCGCGTCGAGGAAAAGGCGGCTCTTCCTGCTCGAGCGGACGTCGGCCGACACGCGCTGACTCGTCGGCGCGACGTCTCCGAGCGACCCGCCGCTCTGGAACGCGAGGAGCTGCTCACGGGCTAGGGCGAGCCCGCGATCTTCTGGTTGCGCGCCATCGACGTCGACCACCTCTCCTTGCGACTGCGCCGCGATGGCGTCGAGGACCGCCTGTCGTGCGGACGCGAGTGCGACGGCACGCTCGGACTGGGCGACGCGCGCGCGGACGCCCTGACGGAACACGGTGACGAGGATGCGATCGCCCTCGCGCTCGAGGCCGACCTCCCAGACCGCACCCTTCGGCGAGCGGGGGCCGTCCGGCTGCGACGCGGCCTCGGTCGGCACGACGCTGCGCGGGCGCACGCCGCTCGAGAGCTCCGACAGCGCGAAGGCGAGATCGCGCGTCAGCGCTGCGAGCCCGCCCTCTGGGAGCGTCGCGAACAGGCTCACGTCCTGAAAGAGGGGCGCGAGATGCGAGAGGGCACCCGTGACGCGCGGCGCGGCGCCGGTGCTGGACGGTGCGACGAGGCGAAGAGTCGTCATGCGCAGGTGGGATGCTAGGGGGAGCGCGTGAAGCCGCTAACTTTTGTGAGCCGTTTGCAGCGGACTGGACAAGCCCGAGCGTCGCGGCATAGGGCGCGGTCACGTCGCGACGACGCTACGCAGGTGGAGCCGATCCGCGATAAGACCGCGGGGTGACCGAGCAGCGGGGCAGGGTGGGGCGCGATGCGGTCCTGGGCGCGCTCGCGGCGTTGCCGATGCTGGTGTGGCTGCGTGGCTTCATGGTCGACGATGCGCTGGTGACGGCGCGTTACGCGGCGAACCTCGCCGCGGGCGCCGGTCACGTGATGAACCCTGGCGACCCGGTGACCGACGGCGTGACGCCGCTTGGTTGGGCCTTCGTGCTCGCGCCGTTCGCGCGCGGTGACGAGCCAGGCCTTCGCGCCTTCGAGGCGGCGAAGCTTCTCGGAGCGGCTTCGTGGCTTGGTGGCGCCGCGCTCCTTGGCGTGGCGATCGGCCGGCTCGGGGGAGCGGCCTCGCGCTACCTCGCGCTCGCCCTCGTCCTGTGCTCGGCGCCGCTCGGCGCATGGGGCGCTGCGGGGATGGAGACGGGCCTGGTCCTCGGTCTGGCGAGCGTCGCGGTCTGGGCGCGCGCGGTGGGGCGCGAGCGGCTGCTCGTCGGTGCGGTGTCCGCTGCCGCGTGGCTCCGACCAGAGCTCGTGCCGTGGGCGCTCTCGCTCGTCCTCGCCCCGGAGGCTCGATCAAAGCTTGATGAATATCAAGTCATCGTGAGGGGGCTCCGAGCGTTGACCGTCGTCGGGTGCGTGGCGACGGCGGCGGCGCTTCGGTGGTTCGCGTTCGGCGCGCCGTTGCCGCTCTCGTCGCGCGCGAAGGTCCCAGATCTCGTGCTCGGCGCGAACTACGCGATCGCCTGTTTTCTCTTGAGCGGGGCGGTCGTGGCGCTCGCGTGGCGACGCTTGGCGCCTTGGGTGCGTGGCGTGGCCGTCTCGGTGCTGGTTCACCACGTCGCCGTCGCCGTGGCCGGCGGCGACTGGATGCCGCTCTCGCGGCTCGTCGTGCCCGCGTTGCCTGGGGCCGTCCTCGTCGCCGCGGCCGCGCTCGCGCTCGCGCGGCCCTGGTTCGCGCTCGGTAGGCTCGCCATCGCGCTGACGGGTGAAGCGTTCGCGGCCGCACGCGCCGGACCAGCCGCGGCGCGCGTCGGCTCGAAGCGGCTTGCGGTGGTGCACGAGGTCGGCGAGTCCCTTCGCGGACGGACGGTGGCGACGGTCGATGCGGGATGGGTCGGCCTCCGCGCCGCCCGGGTCGTCGACCTCGCAGGCGTGACGGATCCTGCGGTCGCGGCGCTCCCTGGTGGGCACACCTCGCGCGCGATCCCGCGTGGGTTCCTCGAAGCCCGTGGCGTGGACGCGTTGGTGTTGCTCGTCGCGCCCGGGCAGTCCCTCGGCGACTCGCTCGCAGCGACGACATTCGCGCGAGTGACCGAGCGGCGGTTGGTCCGTTTGCCCGGTGTCGAGGAGGGCTATTGCGTTGTTCGGGAGTCGAACGACCCCCACTACGTCGTCTTGCTCCCGTGCGCGCGCTGACGAGGCTGCGGCCTGCGCCTCGAGCGTCGAGCCGCCGTCATTTGAAGAGCGGCGTGGCGGCGAGCGAATCCCCCATCTCGTTCGGGCCATCGCCGCGCGGCGTCGTGTCGCCCGCGCCGAGCTGGCCCAAAGCATTCGCGCCCCAGCATTTCACCGAGCCGTCGTCGAGGCGAGCGCAGGTGTGTCGGGCCGCGGGCGCGACGATGAGCGCCCGCCGTCCCTTGCCGAGATCGACCGCGCCAAGCGCATCGCCCATCTGACCGGGCGCAACGCCTCGCGGGTTCGCGTCGCCCGCGCCGAGCTGGCCGCTCGCGTTCCCGCCCCAACACTTCAGGGCGCCGCTCGTCAGGAGCGCGCAGGCGTGGTCTCCCGCAGCGACCAGCGTCTCGAGGGTCGCGACGAGCCCGAGCGAGACCGTCGGCAGTCCGTCGCCGAGCTCTCCGGCAGCGTCGCCGCGGTTCGCGGTGTCGCCGAGGCCGAGCTGCCCTGCGTCGTTCGCGCCCCAACACTTGACGGTCCCGTCGTCGAGACGGGCGCAGCTCGACGAGCCGAACGCCACCACCGACTTCGCCTTCTTGCCCGCCCCGAGATCGACCGCCGCGAGCGCGCTCCCCATGTCACCCGGGAGCGCCCCACGAGCGTTGACGTCCCCGAGGCCGAGCTGCCCCGCGTCGTTCGCGCCCCAGCATTTTACCGCACCTGAGGAGAGCGCGACGCATGCGTGACGCGCGCCGACGGCGAGCGATGCGAGCTTTGTCGCAGGCCCGAGGTCGGGCGACGGGAGCGACGCCCCCATCTCTCCAGGACCGTCGCCGCGGCTCGCGGTGTCGCCGAGGCCGAGTTGCCCCGCGTCGTTCGCACCCCAACACTTCAAGGCCCCGTCGTCGAGGCGCGCGCAGGTGTGGTCGTCACCGGCGGCGAGCGCCACCACGCTCGCGCCGGGCCCGAGGTCGAGAGTCGAGAGCGCGTCGCCCATCGCCCCCGGAGCGTCGCCGCGGTTCGCGGTGTCGCCGAGGCCGAGCTGCCCTGAGCCGTTCGCGCCCCAGCACTTCACCTTGCCGGTGTCGAGTCGTGCGCAGGTGTGCCGGGCGCCGACCACCAGCGCGGTCGCGCGCGCCCCGGCACCGAGATCCACGAACGCGAGATCGTCGCCCATCTCGCCGGGAGCGTCGCCCCGGCTCGCGGTGTCGCCGAGGCCGAGCTGCCCCGCGTCGTTCGCCCCCCAGCATTTCACCTGACCCGTCGTGAATAGCGCGCAGGTGTGATCGCCCCCCGAGGTGACCGAGAGGACGCCGAGCTTCGCGTTGCAGAAGCCTGCCGCGTCGCACGTGCAACGGAGCCCTTCGCCGCAATTTCCGCTGGTGTCGTCGCAGGCGCCAGGGACGTCCATGCCCTTGTACACGTACGGCTCGCACACGCCGTCCTTCGTCGCGCCGCGAGCGATCGAGCATGCCGAACAGCCGTCATCGCATGCCGTGTCGCAGCAGAAGCCGTCGACGCACGCGTCTCCAACGCACTCGGCTCGAGCCGTGCACGTCGCGCCCGAGGTCTTATCGGCCACGCAGCGCTTCGCGACCGGATCGCAGTGTCGGTCGGCGTTGCAGTCTTCGTGTTGGCCGCACGGTTGGCAGACGGTGACGCCGATCGACTCGCTCGGCCCGCAGTAGCCGCCTTCGCAGTCGGCGTTCTTCGCGCACACGTCACCGTCGGGGCACGGACCGCAGGGGCCGCCACAGTCGACGTCGGTCTCGGCCGCGCCCTTGTCGCCATCGAGGCAGCTCGGGGCGACGCAGAGCCCCTTGCCGTCGCACACCGTCGCGCCGACTGCGCCGTCATCGCACGCCGTCCCCTTCTTCGTCGCCGCGAAGCTGCACGTGTCGCCTGCGCCGCAGGTCACGGAGAGGCAGTCGGTGGACGGGCCACAGTCTGCGGCGGTGGTCGCGTCGGTGCACGGAGTGGTGGAGCCGCCGGTGCCGCTCGAGGCCGTGGTGGGCGGGCCGAGCGGAGGGACCTCGTCACAGCCTAGGCCGACGGCGAGCGAGGTGACGACCGCGGTCGCGAGGACGCGGAATGAGGACAGACCGACCGGGCGCTTGGACGAGGTGCGCATCGTGCTCGACGAGGACTACCACAGCGAGCCCTTTGACATGAGCCCGACGGGCCTCTCGGCGTGGAACGCAGGGGGTCAGAGAGGCTCGCAGGCGTGGTCGGCGTTGCAGAACTCGGTCGCGTCGCAGCCGCCTTGCTCACCGAGCGACACGAAGCCGCCGTCGTTGCACTGGCCGTTTGCGTCGCAGGTATCCTGCACCTCGCAGACGTCCGGCGTCATTCCGCAGGGCGTGCTCGGGGCCTTGAAGGCGTCGCTCGGGCAGGTCTTGGCTGCGCCGTCGCAGGACTCGGCGAGGTCGCAGTCCCCGTTGGCGGCGCGGCAGACGACGTTGTTCGGCTTCACGCCATCGCTCGGGCAGGTCTTGGCTGCGCCGTCGCAGGACTCGGCGAGGTCGCAGTCCCCGTTGGCGGCGCGGCAGACGACGTTGTTCGGCTTCACGGCGTCGAGCGGGCAGTCCTTCGCGGCGCCGTCGCAGGACTCGGGGAGGTCACAGTCTCCGTTGGCGGCGCGGCACACCGCTCCGCTGGGCGTTACGGTGTCGAGCGGGCAGAGGAGGCTCGCACCGTCGCAGAGCTCTTCGACGTCGCAGTCGCCGTCGGTGTCGCGGCAGAGGGTGCCTGCGGCTGCGGGGGCGCAAGACGACACAGCGCCGTCGCAGACGTCGCCCGAGCAGCCGCCGGGCGCGGAGCCGCACTCGTCGTCGGGGTCTTCCCCTGCGCTCACCGGCGCGCACATCCCGTCGGCCGCGCCCGTCTTCGCGAGCGAGCAGGCCTCGCAGGTCCCGTCGCAGGGGCTGTCGCAACAGACGCCGTCGACGCAGTTGCCCGACGCGCAGGTCGCACCGGTCGAGCACGGCTCGCCCGCGGCAGCATTCTGGATGCAGGTGCCCTTGACCGGATCACAGAAGCTGTCGTTGTTGCAGTCGAAGGTCGAGGTGCAGAGTTGGCAACGCAGCGACGGGTTTGAGCCTGCTCCGCCTGCTCCGCCTGCTCCGCCTGCGCCCCCGCTCGTCTCCGGGCCGCAGAAGCCGGTCTCGCAGTCGGTGTTGAGCGCGCAGCGGAGCGCGAGAGCACAGCGGTCACAGGCGTCGCCGCCGCAGTCCACGTCGGTCTCGCTGCCGTTCTGGAAGCCATCCAGGCAGCTCCCCAACAAGCACAGACCGCCTCCGTTGCAAGTGTCTCCGCCCTTCTCCGCGCAAGGCGTCCCCTTGTCGAAGGCCTTCTCGACGCACTCCCCGCTCTCGCAGGCGTAGGAAAAACACGCCTTCGGCGCGCCACAGTCGAGCTCGACCGTGGCTGCGGTGCACTCGAACCCCGAGCCGCCTGCGCCGGTCGTCGCCGCGACGGTGACGTCCGAGGGACCCGTCGCTCGGCAGCCCTCGAGGAGGCCGACGAGGCTGACGATTCCGAGGAGGAACACGGGCACTGCGGCCAAACGTAGGGCTCGACGGGGCGTCATGGGTAAGACCTCGCGACCCCGACTGTTACCACGTCCCTACGTCGCGAGCACCCCGACTCCGCCGCGGCGTAGCCAGCCGAGGCTCAGAGGCCTGTCTTCGCGCCTCCGCCCGCGCCACCCGCTCCGCCCGTGGCGTCGTCGCGAGGTGTGCGGCCGGCGCCTCCGCTCGCGTCTGGGAGCCGCGACGGGATGGGGCTGCGATCGATCGAGACGAGCGGCTCGTACGCCGTCGCCATGACGAGCACGCCGTGCAGCACGAGGAGACGGCCCGCAACGTTTGGAGGTTGGCTCTGTATGGCGCGAGGACCGGCATGGACCGGGCCATCCGTGCCCAGGGCCTTGAGCCCGAGTCAGCAGGGAAGCGACGTCGTCAGGGTAGCGAGTTGCCCCGCGGGTCGGTACAACCGCAGGTGTGGGACGACGACGAAGCGATGACGTCGATGCGCTCCTCGAGCGCGTCGAGGGCTCCGAGGCGGGCTCCGGCGTTCGGCGGTCCCTCCTCGAGCAGCTGACGGAGCTGACCCAGCCGGGCTCCGAGGCCTGGGCGCTCGCGACGCGGGAGCTCGCTCGCCTCATGGTCGACCGCGAGCCATGGCGCGCCTCGCTCCTCGCGCGTCGCGTGGTCGACCAGGACCCCGGAGACCACCTCGCGTGGGGGCTCGTCGGGCTCGCCCAGTCGCTCCTCGGCAATCACGCTTACGCCATCTCCGCCTACGAGCGCGCGCTCGTGCTCGCCCCTGAAGAGCCAGCGTACCTCCACAACCTCGGGCACCTCCTCGACGCGTGCCTCGACCGCCCCGGCGACGCCATCGCGCTGCTGCGACGCGCGCACCTTCGCCTCCGTCATGACGCGCATGTGACCGCGAGCTTGGCACACGCCCTCGCGCGTGCTGGCGCCATCGACGAGGCCCGGCGCCTCATGCTCGCCGTGGTCCGTCGTCCCGCGCTCGAGGAGCACCACGCTTTGTACCGGTGGTTGCTCGAGGAGCACGAGCGCGCCGTCAGCCTCGCGCTCGAAGGCGAGGCTGCGCCTTCGCGGCGGCGGAGGGTGCGTGCGTCGCGTTTGACTCGGCCGCTCGCGTGAAGCGCTCGCTTTGCGCGGGCCGAGCGCCGATCTATGCAGCTACGCATGCAGCGACTGCGGAACCTCCTCGCGGGCACTTGGTCGGAAGGCCAGGGTGACGGCGCAACCCTCCTGAACCCCTCGACGGAGGAGCCGCTCGCGCTCGCGACGAGCGATGGCCTCGAGCTCGCGGCAGGCCTCGCCTTTGCGCGCCGCGAGGGTGGGGCGGCCCTGCGCGCGCTCACCTTTGCCGACCGAGGGAAGCTGCTCGGCGCCATGGCGAAGCGCATCCACGAGCACCGCGACGAGCTCATCGAGCTCGCGATGAGGAACGGCGGGAACACCCGAAGCGACGCGAAGTTCGACATCGATGGTGCGATGGGGACGCTCGCTCACTACGCCGAGATCGCCGCAGGCCTCGGCGACGTGCGTGTGCTCGCTGACGGCGACTCGATCCAGCTCGGGCGCGCGCCGCGCCTCGCTGGGCGTCACGTGTTCGTCCCGCGTCGCGGCGTCGCGCTGCTCGTCAACGCCTTCAATTTCCCTGCATGGGGCTTCGGTGAGAAGGCGGCGTGCGCGCTGCTCGCCGGCATGCCGATCGTCTGCAAGCCGGCTGCGAGCACGGCCATCGTCGCGCATCGACTCGTCGAGGTCGTCGCCGATGTGCTTCCCCCGGGCGCGGTCTCGATCGCGAGCGACCTCGCGCATGAGCTCCCGTCGCTGCTCCAATACGGCGACGTGCTGTCGTTCACCGGGTCGAGCCGGACGGCGTCGCTGCTTCGCGCGCTGCCGTCGGTCGTCTCGTCGGCGGTGCGCCTCGGGGTCGAGGCCGACAGCCTCAACAGCGCGATCCTCGGACCCGACGTCGAGCAAGGCGGTGAGACGTACGAGCTCTTCTTGAGCGACGTGGTGCGCGAAATCCGCCAGAAAACAGGCCAAAAATGCACCGCCGTGCGCCGAGTCTTCGTGCCGGCGGCGCTCCGTGAGCGTGTCCGCGACGACCTCGTCGAGCGCCTTCGCGACGTCGTCGTGGGCGATCCCTTCGCCGAGGGTGTCCAGATGGGGCCGGTCGTCTCGGCGGCGCAGCGCGCGTCGGTCCTCGAAGGCGCGTGCCGACTCGCCGAGCACGCGACGGTGTTGCTCGGGCAGTCGGGCGTGTCGCCTCTTGGTGTCCCCGCGGGCCAGGGTTTCTTTGTCCCCGTGACGCTGCTCGAGGCGAAGGACGCATCGGCCGCGGTGCTCCACGAACTCGAGGTGTTCGGGCCCGTCGCCACGCTGTTCGAATCCCCCGACGACACCGACGAGCTCGTGGATCTCGTCGCACGCGGCGGCGGTGGGCTCGTGTGCTCGGCGTACACCGACGACCGGGCGCTCGCGACCGAGCTCGTGCTCGGGCTCGCACCGCACCACGGCCGCGTCGTCCTCGGCTCGCAGAAGATCGCAGGTCAAGCCGTTGGTCCGGGCGCCGTCATGCCTCACCTGCTCCACGGTGGGCCTGGGCGTGCGGGCGGCGGCGAGGAACTCGGCGGCCTGCGCGGGCTTGCCCTCTACTCGCAGCGGACCGCGCTCCAGGGCGACCGGGCGCTGCTCGACGCGATCGTGAAGGGCTGAGTCTCCGCGCCGTCGGTACGTCCTTCGGCGCGAGCGCTCGTGGGCTCAGCGGCGCTTCGTCTTGCGCTTCGGCGGGTCGACGGGCGGGAGGGTCGCGGCCATGCAGCAGCGAAATCCGGTCGAGTAGTCGTGGTAGCGCGGCTCGTGCGCGATGGTGACGTTGGTGCAGCCCGGCCCGTGCTCGCTGTTCGTCGAGTAAAAACCGCCGACGAAGATCGCGTTCCCGACGCGCCACGGTTGCTTGCGTCGCTCGACCTTGTGCTGCTCGAGGCGCTCGACGAAGTCGCGCGTGACGGTCCCCGAGACCCACTCGTGCAGGTTGCCTACGAGGTCGTGGACGTCCTCGTCGCTCGCGCACTCGGGGTGGCTCCCGGTTCGCGCGAGGTAGCCGTCCTTCTGGTTCAGGAGCGGGCTGTTGAAGTGCTCGTCGTACTTCCACACGCGCGCGTTGCCGCCGAAGAGCTGGGGCAGGAGGTGCGGCTTGCCGGAGTTGCACGCGCCGCGGATGCCCTTGGCGCCATAGGGGTAGAGGTGGCCGGCCCGACCGCGACACGCACGCCGCCACTCGTCGTAGGTGCACAAGCGCTTGCGTGCGGCCTTGCAGGCGACCTCTGCCTCCTTGCGGCTGAGGTACGCTTGCGGAAACACCTCGGGTGCGCTGCGCGCCTCGTAGAGCGCCTCGGAGGGCGGGCGCTGATGATGCGGGTGGATGGCGAACGTGCCTGGGCCGTTCGGGACGACGAGGTGCGCCTCGTGACGGTCGACGCACGTCCGCTGGACGAGCGCCATCTCGGGCGGGCAGGGAATGTTCGCAGGCGCCGCGGTGCTCGAAGCCGTGGGTGCGCTCGCTACGACCGACGCCGCTGGGCCTGCGAGCACCTCGACCAAGGCGCTGGCGGCGATTGCACCCGCGGGGGCCGCCGCAACCGCTCCGCCGAGGCTCGCATCCGCGGTGCTCGAGGGCATCTGCGGTCCCGGTACGCTCGAGGCTGACGACGAGTCTTGGCGCACGGTGGATGACGCCGCGGGTGACTCGTCCGCGCGTGGCGTGCCGTTGCAGGCGCACAGGCCCGCCGCAAGGAAGCACACCGTCGTCAAGCGAGGACGCGCGCGAGCAGGGCGCGAGCTCTCGCTCCGTGGCGTCGACATCATCCCTGTTGAGAGCGCTTCGAGAGCGTCGCCTGCACCGGCTTACCCTCGATCGTCGCGGCGTTCAGCGCCTCGAGGCAGGCATCGATCACCGAGGGCTCGACCTCGACGAAGGTGCATCGATCGCGCACACTCACCTGGCCGATGTGGTCGGGGTGGACGCCAGCATCGGCCAGCACCGTCATCACGTGGCGCGAGCGAACGCCGTCGCGACGGCCCAGGCTCACGTAGAGTTCGGGCCCCCGCGGCCGATCGGACGCCTCGCGGCGCTCGACGGCGTCCGCGTCGGCGGAGGCGCCCTCAGCGGAGGCGGCCACGGCTTGTGGCGGCACGACCTCGTCCGTCTCCGCGCGGGCTTCGGGCCGGGCGCGCGGGCTGTCTTCGCGCGCTGCCTCGTGAGGCGCTCGTCGCCGTGGCTCAACGCGGACGGGTGCAGGCTGCGAGGCTGCCTCCTCGATCGGCGCCGGGAGCTTCGCGCGCCGTCGAGACTCCGCCGTCTCAGGGAGCTCTGGGTTCGCGGTCAGGTGCTCGCGCAGCAGCCCGGCGAGGACGGCCTCGGCGTCGTCGCGGGTGAGCAGCCGCCGCGCGAGCGCGAGGTGCTCCTCGGCTTGGCCGCGCGGCGCGAAGGTCGTCGCGAGGGCGTCGAGGATGTCGGTCTCGAGGCGCGTCCGCTCGTCGCGGCTCGTGGGCAGATGTCGCTCGATGGGGCGAATCTTGTACGTCAGTCGGAGCAGGTACAGCGCGCCGATGTCCTGCGGGGTGACGAGGCTGATGGCGCGGCCGGTGCGGCCTGCACGGCCTGTGCGTCCGGTGCGATGGACGTACGCCTCGGCGTCGAACGGGAAATCGTAGTTGATGACATGCGTCAAGTGCGACACGTCGATGCCGCGCGCGGCCACGTCGGTTGCGACGAGGAACCTGAGCGCTCCCTCGCGTGTCTTGCGGAGCACCCTCTCGCGCTCGTTCTGAGCGAGGTCGCCGTTCAGCCAGTCGGCGTTGAAGCCGTCGCGCTGAAGCCACTGGGCCACGCGCTCGGTCTGCTCTTTGGTGTTGCAGAAGAGGATCGCGCTCTCTGGGTTCTCGATGTCGATGACGTGCTTCAGCGCGCGGTATTTGTCCTGGGTGACGAAGTACACCTCGTGCGCGATCGACAGTGCACCGACGTGGTCGCTCGACAGGACGACGAACTCGGGCTCACGCAACTTCGTCCGCGCCATCCGCTCGATGTCCGGCGGCAGCGTCGCCGAGAAGAGCCAGGTCGTTCGCTCCGCCGGCAGACGCTCGATGATCGCGTTGAGCTCACGCTCAAAGCCCATCGACAGCATCTCGTCGGCTTCGTCGAGGACGAGCGTCCGCAGCTCGGCGCCCTTCAAGGTGCCGCGCTTCAGATGGTCGAGGACGCGCCCAGGCGTGCCCGCGATGATCTGCGCTCCGGCCTCGATCTCATCTACCTGACGCTGCATCGGCGCGCCGCCGTAGATCGCGACGGCCTTCACCGCGCGGTGGGCTCCGAGCTGCGCGATCTCTCGGGAGACCTGCAGCGCCAGCTCTCGGGTCGGGCACAAGACGAGCGCCTGCGGCTTCGAGATCGACTTCTTGACGGCGCGGTCGACGAGCGGCATCCCGAAGGCGCAGGTCTTGCCGGTCCCAGTGCGCGCCTGCACGACGATGTCCTTGCCCGCCGCGGCGGGCTCCCAGACGGCGGCCTGCACGGGGGTGGGCTTGTCGAAGCCCATGTCGGCGATGGCGCGGCGAAGGTCGTCGGAGAGCGGGAGCGCGTCGAAGCCTCGCTCGGTCGTCGGGGCAGGGGTCGGTTCGGTCATGTCGGTCTCGGGTCAGCGCGCGGACGCGGTCAGGAGGTCCTTCACCTTGCGCCGGAGCGCGGTGAGCTCGACGGCCTGGTGCCGGACGCCGTGCTCCTCCGAATAGCGGAGCCGCTCGATGGCGTCGAGTACGGCGATCGCCTTCGGGTTGGCGTCGCAGAGGCGCGCGATCGAGTCGCGGTAGCGCCAGTCGGGAAGGACGGCGCTGCGGTAGCGGAGCAGGGCGGCCTCCTCGTCGTCGTCGTTCGCGCCGTGCTCGGCGGCTTGGCGACCGCGCTCGACCGCCTGGTAGAGCGCCGAGAGGCCGTCGCTGCAGGTGGCAAAGGGGACCGGGCCGTCGGGCTCGGGGAAGAACACGTGACGCGTGATCTGAACCACCGCGGCAAGCGCGAAGAACCCGACGAACCCGAAGTAAGCCACCTGTCCGACCCGCCTCCCGATGCGCGAGCCAGTTCCAGGCGGTTTTTCGGCCCCGTTCGTCACGTCGGCGTTATATCACCCGTCGGTGTCGACGCGAGTCTGCTCCTCGTCGATCGCGCTCGCGGCGCTCTTGGTCGTCGAGGGGCTCTCGCCCTCTGCGTTTGCGCAAGCGGAGGCGCCGACGAACAACGATTTTACGCTGGATCTCTATCAGGGGCCGATCCTCGCCCCGAGCCGAGTCTTGGCGATGGGCGGAGCGTACACGGCCGTGGCGCAAGGGCTCGGGGCGTTCGCGGTCAACGCCGCGGCCCCTGGAGTGCGGCACAGTCATTCGACGAGCTGGGTCGAGATCGACGTTGACGCTTCGCTGTCGTTTCCGGCCTTGATCGGTGACAACGACGACTTCGACAACTCGGGCGGTCGCGACTCGGACTACCAGGGCTACGTCTACTTCGGCGGCGGTGTGAACGTGCAGGTCGGCGACCTTGGGGTCGGCGCGTTCGCCGATTTTCAGAGGTATTCGGTGTCGTTCGGGTCGGGTGGCGCGTCGACCACGGTGCTCATCGGTCGCTACCACGTCCTCGCCGCTTACCAGCTCTTCGGCGGGCAGGTCGTCCTCGGTGCCGGTGCGCGGGCTCACAGCCTCGGCGTCAGCGCCAGCGGCGATGCGCTCACGCCCGAGCTCGGGATGTTTGGAGTCGGCCCTGCGGCGGGGCTCGTCGTCAAGCCCGACTGGGCGCCGTTCCGACTCGGGCTCGGTTACCGACACGGGGTCGGCGGGTTGCTGCGCAGCGACGCGCGGACGACGCTCGGAGAGGACGGCGTTCGCCGCGCGGGCGGGCTCGTCGTGCCCGAGGATGTGCGTATGCCCTGGGAGGTGTCCGCCGGCGTCGCGGTGCAGGTCGGGCCGCGCCCACTGAACCCGCCTTGGCTCGACCCTCACGAGCGCGAGCAAGAGCTACTCGCGGCCCACGAGGAGCGGATCGCGGCGGCGCGTCGCCGCCGGGCGCTGCGGCTCGACGCGCTCCAGGCGGGCCACGAGCGGGACGCGCTCGCGCTCCAGCTCGCGGCGGAGCAAGCCGACGAGGAGCGTCGTCAGGCAGCGCGCCTCCTGCGCGACAAGAAGCGCCTCGAGGGAGAGCGTCGAGCGGTGCTCGGAAATTGGCCGCGAGAGTACCTGCTCGTGACGGCCGACCTCCTGGTCACGGGGCCTGCGGAGCGCGGGCTTGGTATGGAAGCGTTCCTCGGACAGCAAGCCCCGCTCGTCGCGTCTCCGTGCGTGGTGGTCGCCTCGGGGGAGACGGTCGTCGTCTCTCCGCGCGTCGGGCTCGAGATCGAGCCGGTGCCGGGCTGGATGCACACGCGGTTCGGGACCTACTACGAGCCCACGCGCTTCCGCTACGCGCCCGAGCCGTGCAACGACCGCGTCGGGCGGCAGCACTTCACGTTCGGGGCCGACGTCAAGGCCTTCAAGACGACCTGGTGGGGCCTCGCCGAAGAGGTCACCTACAAGGTTCAAGTCTACGGCGACCTTGCTACGAGGTACCAAAGCGTCGGCCTCGGCCTCGGGGTCTGGTACTGACGCGGCCTGCACCTTCGCGGGCGAATCGTCTATCATTCTGGCCGCGCCATGAAGAGTTGTCCGCACTGCAACCTCCTCTACCCGGACGACAGCACCTTCTGTTTCCTCGATGGTCAGACCCTGACCGCCAACGAAGATGCGCTCGTCGGCTGCACCCTCGACGGACTCGTGCGCCTTGAGTCGGCGCTCGCACGCACCGGCTGGGGGCGCATGTATCAGGGGAAGTTTCGCCTCCAGGCCCGTCCGGTCCTCGTGAAGCTCCTCGAGCTCGGCGCAGCCGTCGACGCATTCCCCGCGACGCTCGCGACGGCTCGCCGCTCGAGCCACCACAACGTCCTCCCGATCCTCTCCGCTCGACTCGCCGGTGGCGCGGCGGTGATCGTGCGACCTGTCGTCGAGGCGCACTCGCTCGCCGTCCTGATCGAGCGCGCACGGCTCGACGCGTCGCAGGCCGCTGGGCTGACGCTGCAGATCCTCGCGGGCCTCGGTCGCATTCACGACTTCGGCGGCGTTCACGGCAACCTGCGCCCGACGAACGCGCTGTATTGGGCAAACGGCCACCTCGATCTCATCGACGTCGGCTTCGGCCGCTCGCTCGTGCGTGAGCCCTGGGAGGACGCGCCCGACGCGCTCAGTGCCCAGCATTACCTCGCGCCCGAGCTCAACAACCATCAGCGCACGACGCGCGAGGCAGACGTCTACGCGGCGGGGGTGATCGCCTTCGAGCTCTTCACCGGCCGACGTCCGCTCCAGGCGACCGATGTCAAGGGGCTACGCGCGCAGCTAGGCGACGACGCGACGTACGACTCGCTCGCGCCCATGCTCGCCGGCTTGCCGGAGCCGCTCGCGCGCTGGACGTTGCAGCTCCTCCATCGCTCTCCGACGCAGCGTCCGGTCGACGGACAGCACGCGCGGGAGGGGCTGCTCCGAGCTTGCCGTGAGGCGAACGTTGCGCCGATGGTCGATCCGGGGCGACCCGAACTCGTTGCTCAGTACCCCATCGATCCCGGGATCGCGCGGTGGGAGCGGTACCGCGAGCTCTTCAGCCGAATGCTCGATGCGGGCTATCCCGGCGCGGTGCCCGAGCCGGTGCGTGCGGGCTTTGCCGCGATCGCCGAGCGCGTCGAGCGACTCGGCGCGGTCGCGAAGCGAGCGACCTTCGACCACGGCACCCTCGACGATGCCTTCGCTCGTGCCGTGACCGGGCGCGAGCGCTATGCCTCCCAGATCGACACGTCGACTGCAGGGGGCGACGCGATCCGCCAGGCGCTCGACGGCCACCGGGCCGAGGTCGAGGCGAAGGCCGAGCACGTCAAACCGTTTGCGGCGCGGGCCCTCGAGGCTCACCGCGAGGTCTTGCAGTGGGAGGGGCGCAGCGGCTTCGTCGAGCCGTACCAGGAGCTCGTCACCGCTTACCGTGAGCTCGCCGATCTCATCGGCACGTGGTGGGACGCGCGCCAAGAACAGCTCGCCGCCGAGCGCGCCGTCGACGTGGAGCGCGAGAAGTTGCTCGCGATCGAAGGCGAGGTCGAAGAGATCCGCAAGGCCCTCGAGGTCTATGAGTCGAACGTCGGGGCGGAGCTCGCCGCAAGCGAGGCGTCGCTCTGCGATCTTGGTCGCGAGGCCGATCGACTCGACATCGAACTGCTCGACGACGCCTCGCGCTTCACGGCGCCGCTCCGCAGCAAGCCCGAGCTCGGGCCGCTGTTCCGCGAGCTCACCACCCGCTGAACGCATGCGCTCGACGCCCGAGTCGCCGAGGTGACTTGACGGTTCGCAAGTCGTTGCGAGGGGGCACGAGCCCGACCGAGGGCGCCGATCGGGAGCGGCGCCACTCGGCGAAGCGAAGCTCGGCTCAGCGAGGCTTCTTCTTCACGATGAGGAACTGCACGCGGCGGTTCTGCCGCCGGTTCGCGTCGCTCGTGTTCGGCACGAGCGGCACCTCGTCGCCGAAGCCCTTGGGCGCGAGCCGCTCGAGCACGACGCCACGCTTCGTCAGGGCCTTCACCACCTCTTCGGAGCGCAGCTGCGAGAGCTTCTTGTTGGTGATCTTGTTCCCCTGATCGTCCGTGTGTCCTTGCACTTCGAGGACCAAGAGCTCCGGGTGATCGACCAGCACCTTGCCGATCGCATCGAGGATCGCATCCGACTCGCGGCGGATCGTCGAGCGGCCGAGGTCGAACTCGATCCGGTCGATGAACACGACCTCGGACTCGGTGATGCGAACCTTCGGGCAGCCGTTCTTCTTGGGATCGGGGCTCGGCTCGCCCGGGTCCTTCGGGCACGCGTCGTCGGGGTCGGCGATCTTGTCCGAGTCGCTGTCTTTCGGCAGCGGGCAACCGTTACGCTCGGGGAAGTCTTCCTGAGTGACGCCGGGCTCCTTCGGGCACACGTCGGCGGCGTCGACGATCCCGTCGCCGTCGGCGTCGGGGCAGCCGTTCTTGGTCGGGTCCTTGCTCGCGGTACCGGTGACCTCCGGGCAGAAGTCGACGGCGTCGAGGATGCCGTCCTGGTCGAGGTCCTCGACACGCTTGCAGCCGTTCTTCCACGGATCGGGGCTCGACGGGCCGGGCTCGCTCGGGCAAGCGTCGAGCGCGCCTACGATGCCGTCTCCGTCGAGGTCGAGCGGGGCCGCGCAGCCGTGCTGCGAGGGGTCGGCGCTCGGTGGTCCGGCGACGTCCGGGCAGGCGTCGTTGACGTCGAGGATGCCGTCGCCGTCGCGGTCCTTCGGTCGGTCATCCGCGAGCGGGCTGTACTCGAGCGAGAGCATCGCACGCGCCTGCGGCGTTCCGAGCCCGCCTGTGACACCGCTACCACCGGCGACGCTCGTGATGAATGCCTTGTGGAAGCGCCAACGCACGCTCCCGAGGACCTCGGCGTTGAACGTGTCGAGCGACGGGTCCTCGAGCAGCAGCGCTCCAAACGACTCGACGCCGAGCTGCCAGTTTCGACGTCCGCCGAGGAGCACCCCGAGGCCGGCGCTCCAGCGCATCGCGTCGTTCTGGACCACGTTCGCGAACACCTGGCGCCTTCGCACGTCGACGCCGCCGTCGACGTTCCAGATGAAGCGGCTCGCCGTGCCGCCGAGGCTCAGCTGGGCGAGCGAGCGAGCCTTGCCATTGCTCATGAACGACCCGCGCGTGTCATCGCCGATCGGCAGCCACGCATAGCCGCCGATCCCGAGCTGAAAAGGACCGCCGTTCCTTCCTGCCAGACGCACGCGCGTCCCGAGCCGGAGATCTCCCACCGCGCCGCCGCTCGGCGACGTGAACGTGGTGGTGCCGACGCTGGGGTCATCGCCGTTCTGGAAGGTGGCGAACGGAATGCTGACGTTGAGCCCGACGCGGTTGAAGAGCGCCAGCGTCGCGTTCGCGTGGACGAGCACCTGGTTTGACACCACGTCGCCGAGCTCGGTGGTCGTGTCGCCCTGCTTTCGAAGAAGCACGACCGGGCGATGCTGGTACTCCATCAAGAGCTTCGCGTGGAGCTCGACGCGGTCGCCCTGGACGCCGGGCGAGGCGACCCCGAAGAAGCGATCGCCTGCCCACGACGGGTTGAAGCGATCGAGCGCCTGCGCTTTGTCCGAGTCCTGAACGGCCTGCGCGCCCTGCGCGGCCGCGTCGACCGGGATCGCCGAGGTCGCGACGAGCGCCCCCGCGAGGGCTGCTACACGACGGCGACGGATCACCCCGAACACCGTCGCTGCCGCCACGACGAGGAAGCTCAGGCCGCCGCTGGAGCCGCCATCGTTCGGACGGACGGCGCAGGCCCAGCCGCCCTTCGCGATGAACTCAGACGAGTCGACGCACTGGCCGACCTCGGTCCCCTCCGAAGTGCAGAACTGCCCCTCGCCGCAGGTGGCGCCCCCCTCGGTGCGGCAGCCGTCCTCGCACTTGCTGGAGACGCACACGCGAGCATCGCTGTCTCCACCGCAGTGCGCGTCGGTCGTGCACTCGACGCACTGGCCGGGCTTGCCACCGACCGCGTCGCAGACGCCGCCGTTCGTGCAGTCCGCGTCGAGGAAGCAGCCCTTGTCGTCCGCTGCGTCGAGCGGGTCACGCTCGCTCGGGTCAACCTTGCCGTTGCGGTTCGTGTCCTCGTCACCGTCGAGCACGCCGCCCTCGTCGGTGTCGGCGCGCAGGCCAAGCGTCTGCGTCGACGGGTCCGCGTCCGGGGTGCAGTGGCTCTTCGTCTTGTTGGTCGCCTCGTTCTCGCAGTCCTTACCGCGCTCGGTCCCGTCGAAGAGGCCATCCTGGTCGGCGTCGAAGTCGTTGACGTTGCGGTAGCCGTCGCCGTCGTAGTCGTCCGACGGGTTCGCCTCCTCGCCGTCGACCACGCCGTCGTCATCGGTGTCGGCGTCGGTCGGGTTCGAGCCGAGGCGACCCTCGAGCGCGTCCGACAGACCATCACCGTCCGAATCGACGACCTCCGCGTCGTCCTCGCCGTTCAGCGGGTCGCGCTCTTGGCTGTCGACCTTGCCATTGAGGTTCGAGTCCTCGTTGCCGTCGCTCTGTCCGCCTCGGTCGGTGTCCGGATGAACCATCGAGGTGATGGTCGCCGGATCCTCGTCTGCGACGCAGTGCGGAGTGGGGGTCGTCAGCGTACCGGGCGCGTCGCACGCGGTGCCGCGCTCGGTTCCATCGAGGAGGCCATCGTTGTCGCTGTCGACGTCGAGCACGTCGACGAGGCCGTCGCGGTCACCGTCGTCGGAGGGGTTGGCCTCCGCGCCGTCGAGCACGCCGTCGTCGTCGGTGTCGGTGTCGTTCGAATCCGAGCCGAGCGTGCCCTCGAGGCCGTCGGAGAGGCCGTCGCCGTCGGTGTCCTTGGCTTCGGCGTCGTCCGCCACGGCGTTCGGGTCCGCTTCGCCCGCGTCGACCTTGCCGTCGAGGTTGGTGTCCTCCGAGCCGTCGAGCACGCCACCCTCGTCGGTGTCGGCGGCGAGCGGGTTGGTCTTCGTGGCCGGATCCGCGTCCGCGCGGCAGCGCTTGGCGAGCGGGTCCGTCCCACCGGCCGAGCAGTCCTTGCCAAGCTCGGTCCCGTCGAAGAGGCCGTCGTTGTCCGAGTCGGGGTCGAGGGCGTTGATGAGTCCGTCCTCGTCCGTGTCCTCGCCCCACTTTGAGCCTTCGTCGCTCGGGCCCTCGTCGCCGTCGACGACGCCGTCGTCGTCCGAGTCGGCGTCGCTCGGGTTCGTACCGGCGGCGGCTTCCTTCGCGTCGGTGATGCCGTCGCCGTCCGTGTCCGTTGGCATCGAGATCTGGGTGAACGTCACGGGGACGCTCTTCGTCGCGTCGAGCAGGTTCTCCGTGCTGGGCGCCGAGCTCGAGCCGGCGATGTCGACGCTGATCGACTGGCCGCTCGAGGAGGTCCCGGCCCATAGCCTCAGACCGTCGTCGAGCGAGATTTTTGTCAGGTTGAAGAACGCCGTGCGCGGAAAGGCTAAGTCGATGAAGTAGTCCGCGTTCCCGCCGATTTGGGTCGCGGCGAGCACGACGCGGATGTTCCCGGTGCCTGCGGTGTAGTCGAGCGACACACGATGAAGCTCGGTCTCGGCGGTGTCGTCGGGGCGCCCCAGGTTTTGCGGTGTCGTGTTCTGGGCGAGGATCATGGCCTTGTCGTTGGCCTTTCCGCTCGCCATCAGCGCAAACTCGTAGTTGTTGAAGAGCCCGTCGGTGTCGAACAAGAAGCCCCAGCCGAACGCGCTCAGCTCACCGCCCTGGGTGGGCTTGTCATTGACGCGCAGGCGGATGAAGAGCTCGTCCGCTCCGAGGTAGACGAAGGCCGCCGGCGCCACGTTGGTCCCAACGATGTCGCGGCCTCCGCCCGGGCTGTCGGCGCCATCCGAGAGCCCCCCCGCGACCGTCTTGACCGACACCCAGTCCGTGTCTGCCGGAAAGTTCGCGGCGAGCCCTCGCGACGGGATGACGAATCCGACGAGCGCCAGCGTTAGCGCGATGAGCGTGCGCAGGAAGGCGGGGACTCCGCTGAGGCCTCTCGAGCGTGACGCTGACGGGGTAGAACCAAAACCCGGGAAGAAAGGATTGCGCATGACTCGTTCTCGCTGCCGTCTGGGAGGGTCGCGGTCACGCGGCGATGCGCCGCGTGGCCTACCCCCATCGGGCCCCTACGACTACCAGATGGGCCCGCCGTTGAGAAGCCCACCGGGTCCGTCCGTTCAGTCCTGACGCCTTCGGGGCACGGCGCTGGCCGCGCGCGTCGTGCGTCTCGTCGCGAGCCGCTCAGCGACCCCGTCGAGCGCGAAGCGCGAGCCGCTCAGCGACCCCGTCGAGCGCGAAGTGCGAGCCGCTCAGCGACCCAGCGCGGCGCGGTAGAGCCAGCCCTGGCGCGAGCCCATCTTCACCTCGAACCAGTCCTTGCGGCTGCCGAGGATCTTCACGCGCGTCCCGCGGACGAGTCGGCCGACGTTCTTACCGGTCCGCGGCTCGTCGCGGAGGACGGCGGCGTCCCAGGCGATCGTCGCGATGTCGTCAGAGGCCGCCTCGGGGGTGGTCGGGGCGTCTTCCTCGGTGCGTGCGGTCGGTGCATCGCCGTGGGCCCTGAAGTGCAGGGGGAACTCGACGAGGTAGCGGTCGTGGTCGTGCGCGACCTTCTCAATCGACAGCTCGCGGACGTAGTCGGCGATGCAGGCGAGAACCCCGCTCACCGTCGAGGTGGGCAGCTCGCTCACCTTCCCGGGCTTTCCGTCGTCGCCGTCGGTCGCGGGGGAAGCGCTCCGCTTGCCCTTCTTGACCTGGATGCTCGTCTTCTTGCCGAAGTCGAGATCGAGCACAATTTGCAGATCACCCGTGAGCCCGAGGGCCGACGGGCACGCTCCGAGCTGGCGCAGAACGGGCACCACGGTCTTGTCAAGCTTCAGCGTACCGCAGCGCTCGCCGTCGAGCTTCTCCTTGCCGTGCCAACACGCGGAGATGGTGCCCCCGTCGACGAGCACCGCCTGCTTGGCCGCCGCGGGCGCAGCCTCGGTGGTCAGCTCTGGCGCGGAGCCCGACGTCGCGCTCCCCTCGGCGGGGGCCGCCTTCGACAGGGCCACCCCGCTCGAGGCGGTCTTTGCCTTCGCGGGGCCAGCCGTCGCGCTCGCGGCCGCCTGGGCGTCCTCGTCCTTCTTTAGGCCTGGCACGTTCGGGCCTAGGTGCTTGCCGGCGAGCACCGGCCACGCGAGCCCGACGACGAGACCGAGCGCCGCGAGCACCGCCACCATGCGATGAGAGCGCGGGTTCTCGGCTGGCGGGATGGTCACGCGCGGCTTCTGCCCGTTCGGCACGGTGTCGCTGTTACCACACTCTCTCGCGTCGCCGGAAATTGTCGGAGTCAGGGCGCGTCAAGGAGCGGTGACAGCCGGGCGAGCGACACCGCAAAGGTCGCGTCGAGATCGCCGCGCCGGACGAAGGCCGAGCGCGCCCCGCGCACGTCCGCGGTCGCACCGACGGTCAGCTCGAGGTTGGGCGCGCCCTCCCGCCGCGTGATGGTGACGCGCGCCTTCGGGGCGTCGAAGCCCTCATCCCTCGCGGCCCTGCCGAGCGTGACGACGCCCTCGGCGAGCAGCACTTCGAGCGCCTTGCCCACGGTCGTCGCGCGGGTGTCATTGGGGCTCGACGGGGTCGCGAGCGTCCAAGCGTCGCCTCGCCGCAGCACCTCGAGCCGGCGCTCGCCTACCGCAACGACGACCCGCTCGACCTCGGCCGCGTCGACGAGGAGCGCGCCGCGATCGAGCAGCCACTCGCGCCCCATCGCGACGAGCGGTCGCGGGGCGACGAACACCGCGCTCGAGCCCTCGAGGGTCGCGAAGTAGCCACCGTCGGTCTCGGCCCCGAGCAGGAGTTTGTGCGTGCGCCTCGGCTCCTTCGAATCGTCGGGCGAGGTGTTCCCGTGCGTGTCTGGCACCGCGACGGTGAGCGCGAGCATGCAGGCGGGTGTGTCGAGCCCGTGTCGCGGCTCTCGACGCTCGGCGTCCCAGCGCACGGCGGTGAGGGTGCGGAGGGCCTCGGCGAGCTCGCTCGCGGCGGTCAGGTCGGCGCGAAGCGCGGTCTCGGGCGCCACGCGCGTGAAGGCTCCCTTCCCGTCGCGGGTGAGCTCCTGGCGCTTGCCGCCGCAGTCTAGGGCGAGGCCCCTCACGTGCTTCATCGGGACATCGAGGAGGACGGGCGGCCTGAGCGCGCTCGGCGCTGGGAGGAAGGCCGCCGCGGCCGCGGTCGCGAGGCGCAAGACCACGCCGTCGGTCTTTCGTCGCAGGTGCACCGCGCCGTCGCGCTCGCGCCCGACCTCGAGCTCTTCCACGTGCTCGGGTGCGCTCGGTCCACCGGCGCGGTCGGGGAGGCCGACGACCCGCAGCCGAGCCTGCGGCGGCTCGAGCCCGAGCTCCTTCGCATCGGCCTCGGAGACGAGCTCGCCCTCCGCGCTCGCGAGCCGCGCGAGCAGGGCGTTGCCGACGTTCGCGTCGAGCTGGGCCTCGTCGGGCTTGCGGAGGTGCCAGCCTTCGCCACGGCGCGCAAGCTCGACGACCGCCGAGTCGTCCGATAACTTGATTTCCGTCACATCGGCTTCGGGCAGGCCAAGGGCGTAGCTGTCGGCGAAGCGCGACGCCGGGACGCGCAGCGCCTCGACGAGCCTCGCCTCGACGCAGGCCGCAACCGGATCCGGCTCGAGCCGTCGCACGAGCGCGCCTCCCTCGCACGCGCCCCCGAGCTCGAGCACCGCGCGCGGTCGCTTGGCATCGCGGGGCACGACCCGCAGGATCGTCGCATCGGGCGCGCGCCCTGGGTCGTCGAGGAACCGAGCCGCCTCGAGCTTGGCGAGCGTCGTGGCCCAGGCGTCGATGGTGCGGAAGCTCGCACGGGACGGTACTGCGCCTGCGGCCTCGACCACGAGATCGATGGTGGTTCGACCGCCGGTCCCCGCGCGGCGCAGGGTGAAGCGGCCGGCGGGCCCGTCGAGCTCGTAGCGCTCGACGTCGCTCGTGAGGTACGGCGAGAGCTGCTTCGAACGTAGCGTCCGCGGCTCTTCCTCGAGGGCCTTCACGAGCGCGGGCTTCAGCACGTACGCCGCCTTCGGTCGCGCGCCGCCTTCGACCTCGGCGTAACGCGCACCCTCCGGGCTCGGGGCCACCGCGCCGACGCGCAGGGTGTACGAGAGCTTGCCCATCGCGACGGTGACCACGAGGTGCGGCGCCTCGAGCCCGAGCGTCTTGGGGTCGACGCCGTCGGCGCGTCGCTCAAAGCCGGCGTACTCGAGCGTGAGGAGGAAGTCGTCGACCTCTTGGTCGTCGGCGAGCCGCTCGACGTCGCCCTCGCGGAGACGGTAGCTGCGGTCGCCGTCGGCGTCGGCCACGCTGACGATCTCCACGCGCCCCGCAGCTCCGTCGACGACGACGCGGCTCACGTCCTCGGGGCGCCACGCGTCGAAGAGCTGTAGCTTTCGGCCGGTCGCCTCGTCGGTGGTCACGCGGCCGCGATCCCACAGCGCGACGAGCGCGAGCACCGCCGCGACGAGCACGAGCCCGAGGGTGACGCGGTGGCGCTTCCAGGTCCGCGTCATGACGCGTCCTCCTCGCGCGGCTCGGTCTTCGCCTGCGGCTCGGTCTTCGCCTGCGGCTCGGTCTTCGCCTGCGGCTCGGTCTTCGCCTGCGGCTCGGTCTTCGCCTGCGGCTCGGTCTTCGCCTGCGGCTCGGTCTTCGCCTG
>VGRJ01000076.1 GCA_016875405.1 Deltaproteobacteria bacterium
TGACCACCCGCGTCGCCTCCGTCGGCGCGGGCGGCACCATGACCACCAGCGTCGGCGCAGGCGGCACCACCGCGACGGCCACCAGCGTCACGGTCGCCGCCTCGACCGGGGCTGGCGGCATGTCGCCGAGCGCCGTCGCAGCCTCGACCGTCGCGGTGTCGAGCGTCGCCGCCACCAGCGCCGCGGCGTCCACGAGCAGCGGCGGCGTCGTCAACTGCGCGACGTGTGCGTTCACCAAGTGCCCCGCGGTGGTGAAGTGCTTTCAGAGCCAGACCTGCCTAAACGGAATCGGCTGCACCGTTCAGAGCTGCCTCTCGGGTGGGACCCCCGACTTCGTCTGCGCGCTCGGCTGCTTCAACAACGACTTCGGTGCCGCGAACGAGGCGATCTCGGCGCTGAGCTGCGTCGTGACCAAATGCGGAGCGGATTGTCAGAGCCTCTTCGGCGGCTGACCCGGTTCGAGCCGAAGGCCTCGCGACGTAGCCGACGCCACCGTCAGGCTTGACGCATGCCAACGAGCAGCGCGCGGGCGATGATGAGCTTCTGGATGTCGGTCGCCCCCTCGTAAATCCGAAGCGGGCGAACGTCGCGATAAAGGGCCTCGACGCGGGTGCCCGAGAGCACGCCTCGGCCGCCGTGCAGCTGGACCGCGCGATCGATGATCCGCTGCGCCGCCTCCGTCGCGAACAGCTTCGCCATGGCCACCTCGGTGGGCGTGCGGCCGTCCCGCGTGTCCTTCACCCAGGCCGCCCGCGCGACGAGCAACCGAGCCGCATCGAGCTCGGTCGCCATGTCGGCGAGCGACGCCTGAACGAGCTGCTGCTCGGACAGCGGCTTCCCGAACTGAACGCGCGAGGTGACGTGCCCGAGCGCGTCGTCGAGGGCGGCGGTCGCCATCCCGTTCGCGGCGGCCCCGACGCTGACGCGGAACGTCTCGAGCGTTGCGAGCGCGAGCCGCATCCCATCACCGACCGCTCCGAGCAAGGCCGCCCCGGGCACTCGGCAGCCGCGGAGCACCAGACGACCGATCGGGTGGTCGATGCTCATCGGCTGCGACGCGAGCTCGAGCCCGGGGGCGCCGCGCTCGACGATGAAGGCGCTGATCGAGCGCTTCGGTTCGCCCTCGCCCTCGACCCGCGCGAAGACGACGTGGTGATCGGCGATCGGGACGTTGCTGATGAGCCACTTCTCACCGTCGAGGAGCCACCCGTCCCCGTCGCGCCGCGCGCGCGTCGCGAGAGAAGCCACATCGCTCCCGGCCTCGGGCTCGGTGAGCGCGAACGCCGCGATCGCCCGGCCCGCGAGCGCAGGCGTGACGTAAGTCGCACGCTGCTCCGGGGTCCCCGCGAGCGCGATGGGGTGCGTGCCGAGCCCTTGCACCGCGAAGATCGAGTCTGCGACGGGGCTCGCGAAGCCGAGCGCGTCGCGGATCACCACGAGCGCGCGGACGTCGACGCCGCCCTCGGGGGCGAGCCAGCGGTAGAGGTCATGCTCTTTGCCCAGCGACTCTGCGAGTTGACGGGCATCAACCCCGCTTCCACCCCCATGCTCGCACAGCCCCGCGGCCACCCGCTCCATGTCGTGCGCGAGCTCGAGGTGCCTCGGCTCGAAGAAAGGGCCGCAGCCGACGCTCGTCAACGCGACGTGCCGCGCGACGCTCACGACTCGCTCTCCGGCGCTCCTGCGAAGCGGGGGCGTCGCTTCGCCTTGTTGGCCTCGTAGGCCTCGCGAAAATCCGCGTGCGCCATGCAGAGGGCTTGCGCCTGCGCCTCGGCCTCGATGGCCGAAGCGAGCGTCATCTGCGCCTCGCTCTCGAGCATCTGCTTGGTCATGGCGTGCGCGAACAGAGGCCCCGCCGCAAGCTTCGCGGCCCACTCGCGCGCGAGCGGCACGACCTCGCCCTGCGCGACGACGCGGTTCACGAGGCCCATGCCGAGCGCCGCCTTAGCGTCGATCACGTCGCCGAAGAACAACAGCTCCGCCGCGTGGCCGCGCCCCACGATCTTCGGGAGCAAATACGAGGCGCCCATGTCGGCCCCGGAGAGACCGACGCGTGGAAAGATGTACCCGAAGCGCGCACTCTCGCTCGCGATGCGCAGGTCGCACGCCGCAGCGATGACAGCCCCTGCGCCGACAGCCACGCCGTTGACCGCCGCGATGACCGGGCGTCGCAGCTCGACGATGTTCTGGATGAGGCGACCTGTCACCCGCGTGAACTCGAGCAGCCCCTCGGCTCCCCGCTCGAACAGCTGCGCGATGATGCCCTCGACGTCGCCGCCCGAGCAGAAGCCGCGCCCCTCGCCGGTGATGACGACCGCGCGCACCGAGGGGACCTCGAGGGAGACGAACGTCTCGGCGAGCTCACGGTAGACCTCGAAGGTGAGCGCGTTGAGGCGGTCGGGGCGGTCGAGCGTGATCTCGGCGATCCCGCGCTCGATGGTCAGACGAAAGGTGGTGGGGGAAAGGGTCATGGCTCCTCCGCGAGCACGGCCGTCGCCTCGATCTCGACGAGCGCTCGCGGCTCGACGAGACCCGCGACGCCGACGAACGCCATCGCGGGGAAGTGCTTGCCCATGATCTCGCGATAGGCAACACCGAAGCCGCGCAGCTCGCGACGATAGGCGTCGAGATCGACGAGGTAAGCGGTCAGCCGCACGACGTCCGACGCCTCACCTCCCGCGGCGCGGACCACCGCGAGCACGTTCGAGAGCGCCTGCCGAAACTGCGCGAGCATGTCGTCGCCGACGAACGCGCCCGTCGCGTCCCAGCCGATCTGCCCTGCCACGTAGAGGACCCGCCCCGACGCGATCACGCCGTTCGCGTACCCGCTCGGTCGCGGCCAGCCCTCTGGTTGTACCGTCTCGATCCGTGCCATCGCTCACCTCATCAGCTGTCCGCCGTCGAGCGCCAGCGCCTGCCCGTGAATGCCTCGCGCGTCCTCGTGGCAGAGCGTCGCGACGAGGTGCGCCACCTCACCCGGCGTGATCATCCGGTTCTGGGGCGACATCGCGGCGAGGGTCGCGCGAGCGTCGTCGGTGGTACGCCCCGTCTTCTGGGCGATCCGGCTCGCGGCATCGCCGGCCATGTCGGTGTCGACCCAGCCTGGGCACACCGCGTTGACGGTCACCGGGGTCCGCGCGACCTCGTGCGCCACGGCGCGCATCCAGCCGACGACGGCGTGCTTCGACGCACAGTAGGCGCTCGTGTACGAGTAGCCCGAGAGGCCAGCGTTGGAGGCGACGACGACGACCCGCCCGAAGCCACGCGCGATCATCCCCGGGACGAGGCGTCGCGCGAGCCGCGCGCTCGCGAGCGCGTTGACCTCGAAGAGCCGAAAGAACATGGCGTCGTCGGTGCGATCGTAGGGCTTGCTCTCGGCGATCCCGGCGTTGGAGATGAGCAGATCGATGGCCCCTGCGTCGTCGAGACCTCGCTCGATCGAGGGGGCATCGGCCACGTCCATCGTCACGGCGCGATGTCCCGACCCTGGAAGCGCGGTCACCAGCGAGTCGAGCGCGTCCTTGGTACGCGCCGCCGCGACGATCTTGGCGCCGTCTCGCGCGAGGCGCTCGGCGATGGCGCGGCCGATCCCTCGGCTCGCTCCCGTCACGAGCGCGATCTTTCCGGCGAGCGGCAGGTCGTCCATCGTCGTCGGCTATATCACGCGCACCCTTGGCCCTCACCTGCGATCGGGCACCCGCCTCTGCACCCATTCCGCTATGGTCTCGCCATGCTCCGGGTCGTCTCGCGCGCCGTCGCAGCCTCACTCGCGCTCACCGCGCTGGCATGCGCGCCCGACGAGGCCGCGCCGGCGTTCGCCACCTTCGTCGTGCCCGAGGCCCTCGACTCGCTCGCGGGCTCGCGCTTCCTCGATCACCCGTTCCCGAGCGATCTGCGCCGACACCCGGACGGGACGAGCCGCTACGCCGGCTTCTACAACCCGCGCAACAACGCGCTCCTCGATCAATACGCAGGCTATGCCGACGGCCTCACCGACGGCTTCTCTCCGCTCGCGGCCGGGTACCTGCGCTTCGAGGCGCCGCTCGATCCGGCGAGCCTGCCTGCGACCCCTCGCGCGGGGCTCGCCGCGGACGCGAGCGCGCAGCTCATCGACGTCGATCCCACCTCGCCCGAGTACGGCCAGCGCAAGCTCGTCTCGCTGTCGTTTCGCGCCGCGGAGGGCCAGTACGTCCTCGCGAACACGCTGCGCTTCATGCCGACGCTCGGCTTCCCCCTACGCCCGCACACCCGCTACGCGCTGGTCGTCACCACGAGCGCTCGGACGCTCGAGGGTGGCGCGGCTCGACCGAGCCCCGATCTCGAGGAGGTCCTCGGCCTCCGCCCGGCATCGACTCGGACCACCGCGCTCCATGACGCGTGGCAGCCCTCCCTCGACGTGCTCGCGAAGGTCGGTGTCCCCCGCAGCTCGATCGCGCACCTCACCGTGTTCACGACGAACGACCCCGTGAGTGAGCTCTTCGTGCTGCGCGACGCGCTGCGCTCGACCGTGCCCGCCCCCCGCTTCAACTTTCGCGTCCCGTGGCTTCGCGCGAAGGGGGCGAGCTACGTCGAGTATCTCGGCGCGTACGGACCCTCACCCAATTTTCAGGCTGGCAAGTTGCCCTTCGGCACCTTCGGCGACGGCGGCTCGTTCCATTACGTCGATGGGACTCCGAGAGCAGTCGACTTCTTCGAGGCCCGCTTCTCGCTCACCATCCCGAACTGCCCCATGCCCGACGAGGGATACCCCATCGCGCTCCACGCGCACGGGACCGGCGGCGACTACCGGAGCCACCTCGCGTTCGCCGGAGATCTCGCGAAGCGCTGCATCGCATCGATGGGCGTCGACCAGATCTTCCACGGCGAGCGCCCCGGAGCCCCCGCCAACGGCGACACGACCAAGACTCAAATCCTGTTCTTCAATTTCGAGAACTGCGAGGCCGCGCGAACGAACGGGAGGCAGAGCGCGCTCGACGAGGTTCAGCGCGCCCGCCTGTTCACCGAGTCGCGCGTGACGATCCCGGCCACGATTGCGCAGGGAAAGAAGGAAATCCGCTTCGATCCGGCGCGCGTCCTCTTCGTTGGGCACTCGCAGGGCGGACTGAACGGGCCGCTCTTCCTCGCCGTCGACGATGGCTCGGTCGGGGGCGTGCTCAGCGGCTCGGGCGGGACGCTCGGCGTGTCGTTGCTCGGAAAGACCAAGCCCACGCCCAGCATCGCGAACCTCGTGCGCGTGGTGTTCCTCGGCCTCGGTCCCGACGACGACGAGCTCGATGCCTTTCATCCGGCGATCTCGCTCGCGCAGCACGTGGTCGATCCGGTCGACCCCTCGAACTACGCGCGACACCTGATCCTCGAGCCTCGGCCCAGGCTCGCGGCGAAGAGCGTCTACATGACCGAGGGTATCGGGCCCGACGGCGTCGGCGACGCCTACTCCCCTCCGAAGGGCATCGAGGCGCACGCGCTCGCGATGGGCCTACCGCACGCCGAGCCGGTGGTCTTTCCCATCGCCGAGCTTGCGTATGGGGGACCCGGCGTAGTGGCGATCTCGGATGCGGGCCTCAGCGGAAACCTCGCCGGCGGCACCGCCACCGGCGCGCTCGTCCAGTGGGCGCCGGCTCCGGGCGAAGACGGGCACTTCGTCCTCTACGACATCATCGGCGCACGCACGCAGGCGTTCGACTTCTTGCGGACGCTCGCGGACGGAGCCCCGGGGTCGATCTCGAAGCCTTGAGCGCACGCGCGCGGCGCCGCTTGCTCGCTCCGTCAAGGCCCCCTAGGTTGGAGTTCGCATGAGCGCGCAAGGCCACCCACGCACGCTCCTCGTCGGGGCGCTCCCCATCGTCGCTGCGCACGCGGGCTGCGTGACCGATGCTCCACTTCAAGCCCCGAAGAGCCTCAACGCTCAGGTCTGCGTCGAGCGCTCGCTCCGTCGGACGCATGAGCCGAGCAGCCTGCCGCGGGCCTTGAGCGAGTTCTCTCGCTCGTGCGTCGCCGGCGAACAGAGCGCATGCAGCTCGCTCGGCGTGATGTTCGAGCTCGGCCTTGGTACGGCCGCCGACCCTACCCGCGCGTTCCAGCTCTACAAGGGCGCGTGCGCCGTAAAGAACATCGCGGGCTGCTCGAACCTCGGCATCGCGTACCTCCAGGGGATTGGCGTCGCGCCCAATGTCCACCGAGCACGCGAGCTCCTCGAATGGAGCTGCAAGCACGAGCACCCGCACGCCTGTCGCGAGCTCGGCTCGATGCACCTCGTCGGCGAGGGTGTCGACGTCGACGCGACGCGCGCCGTCTCGTTCTACCGGCTCGCCTGCAAGGGCGGTGACGCCGAGGGCTGTTACCACGTCGGTGCGCTCTACGAGCATGGCCACCCCGTTCGGGAGGACATCGCCCAGGCGCTCGCCTACTACGAGCAGGGCTGCGCGCAGGGTGAGGCCCGCGCCTGCGACGGGCTCGCGCGCGTCGATCAGCGAGGCGACGCACGACGACGCTCCGCACCACCGCCCCCTGCGCTCGCGAGCGAGGTCGCCTGCAAGGCTGGCGACGCGTCGCAGTGCGCCTCACTGGGCCTCGCGTACTTTCGTGGCGACGGCGTACCGCGCGACGTCGCGCGCGCGGTCGAGCACCTGCAGCGCGCGTGCGCCTCAGGCTACGACGCGAGCTGCACGCTCATCGTGCCGATGCTCCAGGGGTCCTGCGCAAAGGGTCACGGCGACGCCTGCGACGAGCTCCGCAAGCTCAACGCCCCCGGCGTCGCGCCCTCGCCTTGACCTCGATCATTCAAAGTCGATCGGCCCCGAGCCCTGCAGGAGCTCGGCGAGCATCTGACGCGCCTCGACTTGGACCTCGACCTCTGGACCGCTGCGGAGAAACGCCTCGAGGTGCGGAACCGCCGCGGCTCTATCTCCGACGGCCGCGAACGCGAGCGCGATCGCGTAGTGGGCGTCGCCGTCCTCGGGGAACTGCTCGAGCGCGTCCCGAGCCTCGGTGATCGCGCCAAGGAAATCCCCGGTGCGACGCAGCGCGTGCGCAAGGCCGATGCGCGCGGCGAGGTACCCCGGCGCCACCCTCACGGCGGCGGCGAACGCGTCGCGAGCAGGCTCATGGTGCCCGACCTCCGAAAGCGCGACCCCGGTGTAGTGGTACGCGTACGCGTTCCTCGGGTCCGCGGTGAGGACCTCCTTCAGGTGCTCGAGAGCGGCAGGGTGATTCCCGTCGAGCAAGAGCTCGGTCGCCTCCTCGACGTGCTCCCAGCGCCGGGCGTCGAGGTCATCGCGGAGGTCATCGTCGGTCATCGGTCGCGTGTTATGTCTCCACCTCGGCGAGCGCGCAATGGCTGGAGCAGCGAAGAGCGGCTTGGGGGCAACGGCGGCGGCGGCGGGGCTCGCGCTGGCCGTCGGCCTCGCGTTCTGGCTCCCAGCGTTTCGCCTGACGGGAGCGTTCCCGGCGCCCCTCGACGACGTGTACATCTACTTCGGTTTTGCGCGCTCGACGGCGCTCGGTCACCCGCTCGCGTGGACGCCCGACACCGGCTTCTCGTCAGGCGCGACGAGCCTCCTCTACCCGCTGGTCCTGGCGCCGCTCTGGGCGCTTGGCCTCCGAGGCGCGTGGCTCGGGCTCGGCGCCGCCGGGCTCACGGTCGCCTGCCTCACCGACGCCACGTCGACGCTCGCGCGCCGAGTCGCGGCTCGCGACCGCGGTCTCGTCGGGGTCCTCACCGCATCGGTCGCGCTCCTGGCCTTGCCGCTCGTCGACTGGACCCTCTACTCTGGGATGGAGGTGGCGCTCTTCGTCGCGGTGCTCGCGCGGGCGCTCGCCTCGACTCGCGACGCCCTCGACGCTCCAGCGGAGCTCCGGCGACGTCGGCAGCTCACGGCCGGGTGTTGGCTCGCGCTCCTTCCGCTCGCGCGGCCCGAGTCGGTGGTGCTCGCCGTCGCGCTCGGCGTCGCGCTGGCCCATGGCGCAGGCGTGCTCCGCGCCGACACGTCGCTCGCGCGAGGCCTCGGACCGCTCACCCTGACGCTCGGCGCGCAGGCTCTCCTTCACCACGCGCTCACGGGAGAGGTTCAAGCCGCAGGCGCGATCCGAAAGCTCCTCGTCGCGGACCCGCACCTGCAGCCCTCGGCCGTGGTCCTCGAGGTGGCGCGAAACCTCCTCGTGCTCGCTCATCAAGCGCTCTTTCGAGGCATGGGCGGCGTGCTCGGCCTCGGCCTCCTGCTCGTCCTCGCGTGCGTCGCGCTCGGGACTCCGGAGACTCGAAGGCTCGCGCTCGCGCTGATCGTCGGTGCGGTGGGCGCCCTCTTCCTCGTCGCGCTAAACGCGACGGCTCGCTTTCAAAACTACCGGTACGCCGCGCCCTCGCTCGTCATGCTGGCCATCACCGCGTGGCTCGGCGCATCGACCCTCACGCGCCGCCGTCGAGGAGGCTCCGTCGCGGCCGCCTGCGTCGTCGGCTGTTGGGTCTACGCTCCCATCAGCGATTGGCCGAAGGAGGTCGACCGCTTCGCGCGCGCGAGTCGCAACATCGCGGCGCAGCAAGGCGAGGTGGCCGCGCGGCTCAAAGCGCTCACGCCGCCTCCGCGCCGCGTCTTCGTAGGCGACGCCGGAGCGATTCCATACCTCTCCGAGCTCCCCGCCCTCGATGGCCTTGGACTCGGCGGCTATCACAGGCTGCCCTTCGCGCGCGCATCGCGCTTTGGTGACGACGCCGTGCTCGAGCTCGTAGAGCGAATGCCCGAGGCCGACCGCCCCGACGTCTTCGCGGTGTATCCAGGCTGGTGGCCGACGTTGACCGCTCGGTTCGGCGAGCGCTTCGACTCGGTGCGGATCGATGACAACGTGATTTGCGCTGCCGACGAGAAGGTCCTCTACCGCGCGAACTTCGCCGAGCTCGGCACCCCCGACGAGCGCGCCGATGCCGACGCCGAGGACGAGCTCGACGTCGCGGATCTCGTCGACGAGGCGCGGCACGAGCTCCGCTTCGAGCGCGACGGCGATCGCGTGATGTCGGCGACGCGCCGACTCGCGGACGGTCGCCTGCGGTGGGACGGTGGACGCCGCATCGCGCCGGGCGGGGCACTTCACTTTCGTGCGCAGGTGCGGGGCCGTGGCTCGAGGCGCGTGACCCTCCGCACGGATCACGTGGCGTCCGATGCACGAGGCGGCACCCTCGCGGTGCGAGCGCCGACGGGGGACGCGACGCAGGTGCCGCTCGAGGCCTCGAGCTGCAGCGACGACCAGCGATTTTGCGAGCTCACCGCGACGGCAACCTTCGGGGACGACGACCACCTCACGCTGCACGCTGGAGACCGCGAGCTCCGCGTGCTTCGCGTCACGTTCGGGGAGCGAGCGCGCCGATGACCCGCGCGGCGATCGCGTCCTCGACCCGACGATCGAACAAGAGCGCGTTGTGCCCCGTCGCATCGAGCACGAGGACCTCACCGCCCGGCAGCGCGTGAGACAGCGGCGCGGGGATCATGTGGTCCTCGCGAGAGATCACCGATAGGTGCGGGATCGACCGATCGAAGCGTAGCTCACGCAGCACCTGACTCCCCTCGTCGAGATCGCGAGCGAGCGGCACCCCTTGGACGAGCGGGCCGACCTTGACACCGGCGAATGGCGACGCGAGCGAGATCGTCTGCACGACGCGCCCCGCACCAAATCGCACCGCCACGTAGCGCGCGACGACGCCGCCCAAGCTATGGCCGATGAGGTGAAGACGGGCGGGCACTCCGTCGAGCCATTGCGCGACGCCCTCGGCGACCTCGTGGATCGACGGGCCGGGCACGTAGCTCATCGCGGCGGTCGCGACGCCGTGCCGCTCGAGGCGGTCTCGAAGCGGCCGCATCACGCCTCCCGTCGCGAGCAACCCATGCAGCGTCACGACGAGGTGCTCGTCCGGCCCGAGGTCTGGCAGGCTCGGGCGGCCGAGATCGCGGTGGAGCAGCGAGGCCTGCCGCGCGTACGCAAGCACCTCCCTGCCCGCACCGAGGAGCCGCTCGCGCATCGCCATCAGGCCTTGACGCCAGCGGGGCTCACTTGCCGCCTTCGACCGGCTCCAGGACCGCGCGGAGCTCGGAGCGCAGCTGTCCGGCGGGGTTCCCGCCCTTGCCGATGACGAGATCGACGGGCAGGGAGAGCTTGGCGCCGAGCGAGGTCGAATCCGCGAGCCGCCGCGTGAGCGTGGCTTGCGCGAACGACTCGAGCCGGAGTGCCTCGACGCCACTCGGAAGGCCCTCGGGCACCGAAGCAGACGACGCCGCGTAGTGGCGCACATCCACTCCGAGCACGACGACGTCACCCTCGAGCTTTTGGAGCGTCGCCGCCCGGTAGCGGACGACGTCGATGCCCCCGAGCCGCGCGCGATCGGCGACGAGCCAGCTCGCACCAGACGACACGGGTTCGGCCGGGAGCGGAACGAACAAGACATCGAGCATCTCGAGCAGCGGCTCGGCGATCGGTGCGACCTCGGTCGCGTCTTTGCCAACCTCGAGGCGCGGACCACGGAGGCCGCCGTCGTCACCGAGCACGCCGGAGATGGTGCCGCCCGCGAGCTTCGCGAGGAGCTTCTCTCCACCCTCTTGGAGCTTGCCGGGCCACTTCGGGTCGAGCTTGGCGCTCTTGATTTTGATCACGACTCTTCGCTCACCCGCGTCGTCCGACGTTGCGTCGGCCTTCGCTGCGGCTTTGGCCTTCGCGTCGGCCTTCCCGCCACCGACCTCGAGCTCGTAGATCATCCCGGGCAAGGGCCCGAGAAACGCAGTGGCCGTCACCGAGGCGACGAATTTCGAGCCGGGCTGGGGCGGAGTGCGCTCGAGCGTCACCTTCGGACCGTCTCCGGTCCGCACCATCGTGAGCTTGGGCGGCGCGCTGGCCGCTTGCTCCGCGTCGGCCGCGCCGGGGGCGAACACGCCGTTCTGCGGCGGCCCCTGCCCCTGAGATGAAGCGGCGGCGGAGGCCGCGGCGGCCCCCTGGATCGCCTTCTCGAGGTTCGTCTTCGGCTTCGCGGAGTCGGCGGTGGTCGCGTCGGATTTCGACTTCTTGTCGCCGCCATCGCAGGCGGTCCCGAGCGATGCGACTGCGACCGTGAGCGCGAGGGGGAGGCGTCGGAAGTTCATGAGCCCGAGGTGTAGTGAAGATCGGCGGCGCGGGCCAGTCTCCGCTTTGCTCCTTGGGCTCCTTGGTCAGGGGCTCGGCTTCGCCGCGCGCGCGCGGGCCTCGGCGCGGCGGGCCACGATCGCGAGGATGTAGGTCTGCGTATCGCGCATGACGAAGTCGGTCCACAGGCTCGCGTACGCGTTGAAGTGCGTCGAGAGGCGGTGGTCACTCGACAAGACGACGCGAGTTCCGCCCGGGACGGGCTCGAGCCTGTAGGTGCCGCGGAGCACGTCGAAGTAAGGTCCCCCGAGCGTGACGTGCTCGTCGAGGGCCTGCGCGGGAATGGTGTTCGGATCGGCGTCGATGGTGAAGGAGAGCAGCCGCCCCTCGTCATGCTCGGTCACCCTCTCGTAGAAGACAATGCCTCGCTCGAAGCTCGCCTCGCGGAGTGACCCCACGCCCTTGCCCGTCGTCACGGCGGCGATCGGCCGCGGAAAGCCGATCGCGTGCGACCAGGCGAAGCCGTGCTCCTCCGGGCGGATCGCTGGGACCTCGACGATCTCGGCCCACGCGCTCGCGGGATCGGCCGCCACCACGAGCTCGGTCGCCACGTGGCGAGCGTCGCTCGGCGCCTCGAACGCGCGCTCGGTCAAGCCCACCCCGAGCGGCAGCGCCACGGCGATGCCGAGGGCCGAGCGCTTCGAGCGCTCGCCGAGGAGGCGCCGCGCGAGGTACGCGACGGCGCCGCCGAGCGCCGACAACCCGACGAACAACGGCAGCCAGAGGAAGATGCAGATGAGCCCCTCCCATGCGAGCAGCAACGAGGCCCCGAGCGCGATCAGCGCCGGGACGATCGCGCGCCCGATCGAGCGCCAGAAGCGCGGCTCGCCCGAGAGGTAGGCTCCGAGAAAGCCGATGCCCGTCGGCACGACGAAGATGAACGCGACGCTCATCACCGCGAAGACCGCCTTGCCCCCGTCGCCCCAGACCAGCTTCCACCCGAACCAGAGCCGTGCGGCGAGCCCGTAGCCGACCGCGATGGCCGCGGCGCTCAGGTTGAGGCGCGTTCGGAGCCGCGCCGCGCGAACGGGGTCTGAGTCTTGGCTCACTCCCGTCACTGAATCAGAGGGGGCAATGTCGGTCGAGGAACCGGTAAGTGTGCTGCCAACATTGCCGAGCCTGCGGACGCCAGACCAACGCTTGAAACGCGTGCAGCTCGCCCGGGTAGTAGTGAGCCTCGTGTTGGACGCCGCGCATCTCGAGCGCGCGAGCGAGGCGCTGCGTGTCGGCGACGAGCGGATCGCTCGTGCCGCAGGTCGCGAAGCATGGCGGCAGCTCGCGCTCGGGCGCACGATCGCTCTCGAGGACCGTGAGCGGATCGGCGAGCTCGAGCGTGCGGCCGTGACGCGTGAGGTCCTCGCCGAGGTACGCGGTCGAGACCTCGACGAGGCGATCGTTGATGAACTCGCTCATGTGAGGCCACCGACGCCGGAGGCGCTCGATCTCGGACACCTGAAGGACCCCGCAGTAAGGCAACCAGGCGCGCGGCACGACGCCGAGGTCGAACACGCGACGCGCGAACGGCTCCTCGCGAGAGAAGCAGGTCGCTAGCGTAAGCGACGAGGTGAGGTTCGCTCCGGCGGACTCGCCGGCGACGACGAGCCGGGTGGGATCGCCCCCGTATGCGCGGGCGTTGGCGACGACCCACTCGTAGGCCGCGCACACGTCCTCCAACGCGGCGGGGAACGGGTGCTCCGGCGCGAGCCTGTAGTTCACGTTGAAGACGAGATAGCCTTTGCGCGCGAACAGGAGCCCAATCACCCAGTGCGTGTCCTTCGACAAGATGCGGAAGCCGCCGCCGTGAACGTAGAGGACAATCGGCAGCCCTCCGCCGGTCGGGGCGAGCCGCGAGCCGGGCGAAGGCCGATACACGTCGAGCATCTGGGATTGCCCGCGCGGCCCGTAAGACACGTCTTTCACAACCTCGACACCATGACGCGCTGGCCGCGCCTTCGGATGGAGGCTGCCGAGCATCGACGCGCCGTGGAAGAAGCCGTCGAGTGCCATCGAGCCGACTCGTCTGCGAAGGCGGGCTCGCAACGTCGCTGACGCCAACCGCTCGCCGGCGAGGCGCGACATCACTCGCTCTCGCCGGCGTTCTCGGCCTCGTCGTCCTCGGACTCCGCGGCCTTGCGGCCCTTCTTCGGGGGCTCGTACTTCGGCGCTTCGCGTTTGCCGAGACCGACCGCTTTCGGGTGGCCGTAGACGTTCCACGCCGTGCCGGCCGCGTTGTTCTCGTGATCGAAGCGCTCGGCCTGCGGGTCGGTCGAGGGCACCGGCACCGGGTCGATCGGGCGTGGCACGCGGGCTCGGCTCGCGAGCCCCTGCTGCGTGTGGATCTTGCAGTCGCCGAGGATTCGCGTGCGATTCGCCGAGCGGCGCCAGCCAGCGCACCGATCCCAGAGCCGCTCGAGCGCGGTCATCGGCGAGACGCAGCCGGTCGGGCCATCTACCCACACCGACCAGTCTCCGAACGGGATGCCCGCAAAGTGCTGCCGGCACACGGCGATCCCAAGCTCTTCGGCGACGTCGCTGATCAGGCGACCTGCCTCGACCTCGACCTCTCGGTGCTCGTTGACGAACAGGACCTTCGGCATCTCGCGAGCGTTGTCGCGCAACCCAGGGTCCGAGTCAAGCCGCCGGCTCGCGGCGTACGAGCCTCGCGACCGAGCCGACGCTCCAGACCAGGAACGCGAGCGCGACCCCGAACGCGCCCGTCACCCAGGTGAGCGAGCGCGGGTGCTCGCCGTCGACGAGAACCCATCCCTGCGCGGCCGCCTCCGGCACGACCTCGGCCGCGGCGGCGGCGAGCCCGCGATGACGCAAGCCGAGATGCTCGACCCGAACGAGGCGCCCCGCGACGAGCCGCGGCGGGACGAAGTGCGCCCCGAGCTCGGCCGAGACGGAGTGGTCGACGAAGCGCGGTGGTCCGTTCCCCCAGGCCCGAACCTCTCCGGCTCCGCGCGGCGCGAGGTCCGTCGGCGTCGCGAACGCGGTTCGGGCAAGCCGGCGCTCCCCCTCCCCGAGCCGATGGAACGAGTACGTCGGCTGGCCATCGAGCTCGACGCGCGCGCGGACGTAGCGCCCCTCGTGCCGGCCATCGAGCTCCGCCGTCGCGAGCGAGCCGAGCTCCATCGGCACTTCGCCCTCGAGGGCGTAGCGCGCCTCGCGATGAAGCCCCCAAGCGGTCGCGCCCGACAGCGCTGCGACTCCGACGAGCGCCGCGAGCGTCACGGTGCGGAGCGGTCGTCGCGGCCTCGGCTGGTCCGGCATCAGGCCTCGGCGTGCGGCTTCGCGCTCACCGCGGTGCCGCGCGTGCTGCTCACGGGCTTCGGCGTCTGCAAAGCGAGCGGGGCCGGATCGATCGTGCCGTCGGCGTGGAACCGCGCGAGGTCGGCGTTGACCTCGCGGAGCATCGACTGCTTGACGTGGAACGGGAGGAACGTGCTCTTGAAGCCCGCCATGACGATCGTCTTCACGTCGTCGAGCGGCATCCCCATCTTCAAGTGGCAGAGCCACAGCTCGCGCGACACCGTGGTGTCGGTGACGAGCCGGTTGTCGGTGTTCACCGTCACACGAAGGCCGAGGTCGAGGTAGAGCTTCAGCGGGTGACGGGCGAGATCCTTCACCGCCCCGGTCTGCACGTTCGAGGACGGGCAGACCTCGAGCGGGATGCGATGATCGTTGACGTAGTGCAGGAGGTCCCCGTCCTCGCGCAAGCGACAGCCGTGCCCGATGCGGTGAGCGCCACAGACGTGAAGCGCCTGTGCGATCGACTCGGGGCCGTAAGCCTCGCCCGCGTGGATCGTGCAGTTGATGTTGTTGTCGCGGACGAGCTGAAACGCCGCGCGATGGTGCTTCGCGGGGTGATCGTACTCGGCCCCCGCGAGATCGAACGCGACCACGCCTCGACCCTTGTAAGCGACGCACAGCTCGGCCATCTCGAGCGAGCTGTCCGGCGAGATGTTGCGAATCCCACAGAGGATCAGATTCGCCTCGATGCCGAACGCCTCGCGCCCGGCTCGCAGCCCCCCGAGGACGGCCTCGACGACGCTGGTGAGCCGGAGGCCGCGCCGCGTGTGGAGCATCGGCGCGTAGCGGACCTCCATGTAGCGGACCTTCTCGCGCGAAGCGTCCTCGGCGAGCTCGTACGCGACGCGGTGGAGCGCCTCTTCCGTCTGAAGCACCTTGAGGGTGACGTCGAAGGCCTTCAGGTACTCGACGAGCGAGCCGCAGTTCTGGCCGAGGTTCATCGCCTTGCGCAGCTCCTCGGGGTCCCGCGAGGGCAGCTCGACGCCCTGCTCGGCGGCGAGGTCGAGGATGGTCGAGAGGCGCATCGAGCCGTCGAGGTGGACGTGCAGATCCGACTTGGGGAGCTGCTGGAAGAACTCGAGCGGGAGCGTCTCGTGGCTCATGACCTCGACTATACTCTGCCCGTCGCCTCCGCGGCCAGCGCGCGAGCACGAACGCGCAGCTAAGCGAGGACGCGCCGCAGGCCCTCGACCTGCTCACGGGTCCCAAGCACCACGAGGATCACGCCCTCGGCGAGGCGCTCCTTCGGCTCCGGATTGTAACTGTATTCCCGGCTCGTGCCGCGGAGGGCAAGCACCGTCATGCCGAAGCGCTCGCGGATTCGGGCGTCACCGAAGCTCTCCCCGAGGCGCTCATAGTGCTGGTTCAGCGTGACCTCCTCGATGCGGTAGGCCGCGCGCTGATCGCGCAGCATCGCGTCGAGGAACTCGACGACGGTCGGTCGCAAGAGCTCGGACACGAGGCGCATACCGCCGATGAAGTTCGGCGAGACGACCGCGTCGGCCCCGGACCTCCGGATCTTCTCGACGTGAGAGTTCTCGGCACACCGCGCCACGATGCGGAGCTGCGGGTTCACCTGCCGCGCGGAGACGACGAGGTAGAGGTTGTCCTTGTCGGACGAGAGCGCGGCGATGAGGCCGCGGGCCTGTTCGAGGTTCAGCTGCGAGAGGACGTCGTCGTCGGTCGCGTCGCCGACGACGTACGAGTACGGCGCCTTCGGATGGCGCTCGAGCAGCTCCTTCAGGGCGTGATCGTGGAGGTCGATCGCGATCACGGGGATGTTCGCCTTGAGCAGCTCCTCGATCACGTTCTTGCCGGTGGTCCCCGCACCGCACACCACGACGTGGTCATGCATGGTCTTCATCCTCTTCTTCAGCCGCTGCTCGAACAGCGCGTCCCGCAGGTCGCCTTCGATGATGAACGCGGTCACCACCGACGCGAAGTAGACGATGCTGCCGGTCCCGAACATCAGGAGCAGCATCGTGAAGGCCCGGGCGTGTGCCACCGACTCCATGTCGTGGAGGACCTCGCCGAACCCCACCGTGGTGACGGTGATCACCGTCATGTAGATGCAGTCCCAGAACGTCCAGCGGCCGCCGCCGATCGCGTAGTACCCGACCGCCCCGCCGATAACGACGACGGTCAGCGCGAGAAACGCCGCGAAGAAACGCCTGCCGAGAGACCGCATCGATCGCGAGGAGGATACCCTAGTTGAGAGCGCCCCGCGCAGAGTGCGCTCGCGGGGCGGCCGTTCCTTCGGGGTCGTCGAGCGGGAGGTGGTCGTCGAGCGGAACGTCGAAGCTTCAGTGGGCGTCGTCCGAGGCGTCCTCGGGGGCAGCGTCGCTCGCCGTCGCCAGGGCAGGGCCTCGCTCGTCCTCGCGAGCACGGAAGATCGACGCGGCAGCGACGGCCGTGAACACGACGCCGAGGAGCGCGAACATCGCCCGAGAGTCGCTACCCCCGAGGGCCTGTTCGAGTGCCTTCACGTCGGCGCCGACGATGCGCTTGTCGTCGACGTAGGTCGTCGGCAAGCCCGGCAGCGCGAGCGATTTGTACAGCGTGAATTCCTCGTCGACCGCCTTGCGCGTCGACTCGGCGTCGAGGCAGGTCTTGAAGGCTGCGCCGTCGAGGCCGACCTTCTCCGCGATGCGGACGAGCTCCTCGCGGAAAAGCGTCTCGCTCACCGACGCGGCGCGCTCGACATCGCCCAAGAGGGCGGCGAAGTCCGCGTCGTAGAGCGCGTCGGCCATGGCCTCGCGGGTCGCGTCGCTCGCGCAGACGTAGGCCCGCGCCGCGGGCTCGGCCGCCTTGTGGAACGGCAACGGCGCCATGAACCGACGCAACCGAACCCGTCCAGGCGGCTCCTTCGCGAGGCGCGCGTGCAGCGCGTGATGCAGCTTTCGGCAGAACGGACATTGAAAGTCCGTGAACATGAGGATGTCCGTCCCGGCGGTCTGGAGCTCCGCGAGCGGCGGAGGCAGCTCGACCGTCGCGACCGGCACGCCCGCCCAGGACATCGGCGCGCCTACCGCCACGGCGCCCGCGACGAGCCAACCGAAGCGGAGCGGCCACGGCTCGCCCGCGGGCTCGCGCCGAACGACGAGCCCGGCCGAGACGGCGGCGATGACGGCGCTCACGTCGACGATCATGCAGTAGGGGCAGATCGCGCGCACGACGAACACCTGTGTCGCCATGAGCAGCGCGGCCACGACCCCGCCGAGGCCGAGCGCGGACGCGAGCACGCGCCACTGACGCGTGCCGCGGACGAGCAGAGAGGCGGTGAAGACGGCCGCGAAGGCGGCCACCCCGAGCGTGGGCAAGGCGACCCCACCGACGTGGCTCCACGCCGACGCCTTGACCGCAGCACAGCCGCCGCCGTCACCGCAGAAGGACGCGGCAGGGCTCGTGTAGTCGAGATGGAGCGCCGTCGAGGCCGCGAGCGCGACTAGGAGCGCGACGCGCACGAGCACCGCCAAGATTCGCGTCGTCATCGAACAGTGGGTACGTACTATGCCCCGCCGCCCGGTCAAATCGAGTAATACCCCCCCGTGAACCGCCTCGCCCACGCCGTCCTCGAGCTGCTCGCGAGCGAGGAGCCCCCACGCGCGCTCCACGTGCACGAGATCGCAGGACGCCTCGGGGTCGGCGATCGACGCGCGCTCGCCGTCGCCCTCGACGAGCTCGTCGCGGAGGGGGTCGTCCGGTTGCGCTCCGGGCAGCGCTACGCGGTCGTCGACCGGGCCGAGACGCGCGTCCCGCGCGAGGTCGAGGGCGTGGTCCACGCGAACCCCAAGGGCTTCGCGTTTCTCCGAGTCGCGGGCGGGCTCGAGGACGTGTTCCTGCCCGCCGACGCGCTCGGCGGCGCGATGCACGGGGATCGGGTGCTGGCGCGGCTCAGCGTCGAGACGCGACGCGGGGTCGAGGGGTCGGTCGTCGAGGTGCTGGCGCGAGGGCGCAGGCGCGTCGTCGGCGTGGTGCGTGGCAGGCCGGGGAGCTTCCGCCTCGAGCCCGATGACCAGCGCGTCCGAGGTCCCATCACCCTGGCAGACATTGACCCCGATCCATCGCCGTCCGCGCCGCCGCTCGCGGCGGGTGCCGCCGCCGTCGTCGAGCTCGTCCGGTACCCGCGCTTCGCCGAGGAGTTGCCGCACGGCCGCGTCGTCGCCGCGCTCGGCGAGCCGGGCGACCCCGACGTCGAGGTGACGAAGATCCTGCTCGAGCACGAGATCGACGAGGAGCAGCCCGAGGCCGCCGCGGCCGAGGCGCGGAGCTTCGGCGACACCCCCGACCCGGCTGAGCTCGCGCGCCGCGTCGAGCTGCGACACCTCTCGCTCGTCACCATCGATCCGAAGACCGCGCGCGATCACGACGATGCGGTCTGGGTCGAGCGCGACGGTGAGGGGGGCTACCGCGCCTTCATCGCGATCGCCGACGTGTCGCACTACGTGACGCCCGGCAGCGCCCTCGACGCGAGCGCGCTCGCCCGCGGGAACTCGGTCTACCTGCCCGACCGCTCGATCCCGATGTTGCCGCACGAGCTCTCGAGCGGCCTATGCTCACTCTTGCCGCGACAAGACCGACTCTGCATGTGCGTCGAGGTCACCTGCGATCCGACAGGTGAGCCGCGCGCGACCCGCATTTACGAAGCGGCGATGCGCTCACGCGCGTTCCTCACCTACGACTCGGTCGCCCGCGCGCTCGGCTGGAGCGGCGAGGCCGAGCGCGACCCCGAAGCCGACGCGATGCGCGAAGACCTCGCCGTCTTTTGGGAGCTGTCGAGCCAGCTGCGGAAGCGCCGCATGCGCCGCGGCGCCCTCGACCTCGACCTCCCCGAGAGCGACATCGTCCTCGACGACGCCACGCGCGCGCCGACCGAGGTGACGCAGCGAGCGGTCGATCCCGGCGTGCGGAAGGCCTACCGGCTGATCGAAGAGCTGATGCTGCTCGCGAACGAGTGCGTCGCGCGCTACCTCGGCGAACGCCACGTGCCCACCATCTACCGCGTGCACGGGCCGCCGGATCCGGCGAAGCTCGACCGCTTCGGCGCCCTCGCCCACGAGCAGGACATCGCCTTCGATCCCGAGACGGCCGAGGATCCGCGCGAGCTCTCGCGCTTCTTGCGACGGATCGAGGCTCACCCGCGCAAGGCGACGCTCCACATGCTGCTGCTCCGCGCGATGCAGCAGGCGAAGTACGACACCGTCAACGTGGGGCACTTCGGACTCGCTTCCGAGGCCTACCTCCACTTCACCTCGCCGATCCGACGCTACTCGGATCTCGTGGTCCATCGCGTGCTTCGGCGGGTCCTCCGCGGCGAGGAGGTCACCGCGACCGAGCGCCTCTTGCGCGACCTCGAGCTCGCGGCCCTCGGCGCCTCGGAGCGCGAGCGCCTGACGATGGAATCGGAGCGCTCGATCCACGATCTCTACCGCGCGCTCTTCATGCGGGAGCGCCTCGGCGAGACCTTCACCGGGACCGTGACCGCGCTCACGGGGAGCGGGCTCTACGTGCAGCTCCCGGAGCCCTTCGTCACCGTCCTCGTGCTCCACGAAGACCTCGGCCCCGGCGGCTACGAGCTCGACGAGAGCGGGCTCAGGGTGGTGGCGCCGCGCTCGGGAGAGACGATCGCGCTTGGCGACGAGCTGACACTCACGATCGTCGATGCGTCGATCACTCGGCGTACCGTGTATGGGCGGCGCGTCGTCGAGGAGGGTCGAGGTCGAGCCAAGCGCGACGGCAAGAGCCGCGAGCGGAGGTCGCCCGGGGCTGCGCGTGCGGATCGACGAGGTGGAAGGGCGCAGGGGTCGACGCGTGCAGGCCGCGGCGCAAGTCGCGACGGCGAGCCCCGCCGTACCCACCCGGAGTCTTCGGTCCCGACGCCGCGTGGCAAGACGAAGCGTCGCCTCTCGACGAGCCACGGCCGACCGGTCAAAAAGAAGGGCAAGCGTCGCTGATGGGCTTCCTCGTCCCCGCTCTCCTCCTGCTCCTGTGCGTGCCGCTCGTCGTGTCGATGATGCGCGCGAGCGAGCTCTTCCTTCTGCGCATCGAAGGGGGAGAGCTGCGCCGCATCCGAGGCCGAATTCCGCAGCGTTTGCTCGACGATCTCGCCGAGATCCTCGGTCGCGCCGGGCTCGAGTCGATGGAGCTCCGCTGCGTGATCGAGGACGGGCGGCCGCGCATGTACGGCGGCGGCGACCACGAAGTCCCGCGCGAAGTCCGTCAGCAGATCCGCAACACGCTCGGCCAGTGGCAGGTGGCCGCGATCCGACAAGCCCCCAAGCCCCACGGGAGTCGGCTAAGCTCGACCCCGCGGATAACGCCCCATGACTGACCACCCGAAGGACAGCCCGCCGACGTCGAAGCTCGGGCGCCTCGCGCGCCTCGCCGGCCTCGGCACGAGGGGGCTCCCGCTCGCGCTCGAGGGCGCGAAGCGGGCCCTCGGCGTTGGTCGCGACCGCACCGAGGACGAAGAGCGCGCGGCGCGCGAGCGACTCGCCGCCGACACGAAGAAGGCCGCCGAGGCGATGCTGAAGACGCTCGGCGAGATGAAGGGGCTGCCGCTCAAGGTCGGCCAGATGCTGAGCTACATCGACGGGATCGCCCCGCCCGGCTACGAAGAGCGATTCCAGGCGACCCTGAAGAAGCTCCAGGACAAGGCGCCTCCGCTGTCGCCCCAGGCCGCGGTGCAGGTGGTCACCGAGGAGCTCGGGGCCCCTCCGAGCGAGATCTTCGCGACCTGGGAGGCCGAGCCCTTCGCTGCCGCGAGTATCGGTCAGGTGCACCGCGCGACGACCAAGGGCGGCGATCTCGTCGCGGTGAAGGTCCAGTACCCGGGCATCGACAAGGCGATCAAGAACGACCTGCAAAGCATCCACCTCCTCGGGGGCATGCTCGGCCCTCTGGCGACGAAGACCAACGCGAAGGAGACGCTCGCCGAGCTCAGCGAGGTCTTCCTGTCGGAGCTCGATTACGGCCGCGAGGCGCTGATGGCGGACACCTTCCGGCGCATGCACGCCGACGACCCGCAGATCGTGGTCCCTCGCGTGCACCAGTCGCTCAGCACGGCGCGGGTGCTCACGACTGAGCTGCTCGACGGCGTCGGCTACACGGAGATCTGCGAGCGCGGGACCGACGCCGAGCGGCGCGAAGCGGGCCTCACCATCTGGCGCTTCATGTTCCGCTCGCTGCTGAAATTCGGCTACCTCTACGCGGATCCGCACCCGGGCAACTACCGCTTCCTCGGCGACGGCCGCGTGGGCTTCCTGGATTTTGGCTGCGTGAAGCGGATCAGCGACGAGAACATGCGCGGCGTGAAGCGCTACATGCGCGCGGCGATGGACAAGGACTGGGACGAGTTCGACCGCGCATGCGTCGAGGTGCTCGGCTACCGACGCGACGATCCGAGCTGGCAGGTGTACCGCGACTACACGATCTTCTTGCTCGAGCCGCTGATCCTCGAGGAGTTTCAGTGCTCGCCCGAGCGCGCGCGACAGGCGGTCACCTTCATCGCGACCGGCGTGAAGGGGCTCGTCATGAAGGAGGGCGAGACGCTCCCCCGCATTCCCCACGTCCCGAAGATGCCGCGCGAATTCGTATTCATGAACCGGTTGCAGTGGGGGCTCGCTTCGGTGCTCGGCGGGCTTCGGACGTACGGGCGCTTTCGCGAGCTGAGCGACCCATGGATTCGAGGTGAGGTCACCGAGGTCCCCTGAGGCGCAAGGGAGCGAGCGCCACCTCCCCGCACGTGGCGCGAGGGCGCCCGCTTACCGCGCGGACGCGACGGAAGGGTTGACGAGGCGCTCGTAACTCCCTAGAGAAAAGCGGCCATGCCGACTCCGTTCCTGTCCTCGACCTCGGGCCGCGTGCTCCTCAGCGCCTTTGCCGCATTCATGCTCTCGGCGGGGGTCTACCTCATCAACGGGAACATGACGATCTTCGGCCTGGGCTTTCCGCTGGGGCTCACGCTCTCGTTCGTGGGCGTCGGCCTCGGCATGAACGACTACACGAGGCAGACGATGATGAGCGTGCTCTTGCTGCCGCCGGCGCTCTGGGGCTTCATCTACCTCACCGGCGAGTTCAAGTACCGCTCGGCGTCGAGCTGGGGCTACGGCCTCGCGCTGCTCGGCGTCATCGCGCTCGCGAAGGCCGCGATGGGCGGCGGCGCCGCCGACGAGCCGGCCCCGGCGAAGCACTGACGAGCTGCGAAACGCTCGCCCAAGCGGCGCAGACGGCAGGTCGGCCATGCTCGCGACTCCGGTCCTCGCGCGCTACCCTTACGAGGTGAAGCTCTCACGTCGCGACGCGCTCGTCGGCAGCGCGCTGCTCGTCGGCTGTCGCACCGAGGTCCCCGAGCACGACGCCTCGACCAAGCGTCCGAGCGCGCGCGAGCCGAACATGCGGCCGACGGTGGTGTCGGCGCGCCCTTCGGTCGACGGCGATCGCGCGCACCTGCTACGGCTCTTTCCTCAGGTTCCGGGGCAGCACCGCGACCCGTTCGTGCTGCTCGATGATTTTCGGGTCTCGGCTCCTTCGGGGTTCCCGATGCATCCGCACCGAGGCTTCGAAGCCTTCACGTACATGCTCGACGGGAGCTTCGAGCACCGCGACACGATGGGCAACGAGAGCGTGGTGACCACCGGCGGCACCCAGCGCTTCACGTCCGGCAGGGGTGCGCGACACAGTGAAATGCCGGGCACGCGCGGCGAGAACCGCGGCATCCAGCTCTGGGTGAACCTGCCGCGACGGCTGAAGACGCTCGACCCGACGTACGCGGCGGTCCACGCGACCGACCTGCCGGTCGAGTCTCGCGACGGGGCGATCGTCCGGACGATCGTCGGCGCAGGCTCGCCGGTCGAGCTTCAGACCGCGGTCGATTACCGCGACGTCACGCTGCCCCGAGATCGGCGCTTCGAGGGGGAGCTCGCGGCCGGATGGCAGGGCCTCGTCTACGTCGCCGAGGGCCACGCGCGAGTCGGCGACACCGAGCTTCGGCCCGGGCAGGCCGCCCTTTATGTGGCGGGCGCCTTCGACGTGCGAGCGCTCAGCGACGCGCGACTGATTCACCTCGCAGGACAGCCGCATGGCGAACCGATCGCGCACCGCGGGCCCTACGTCGACTGACAAATGCGTCGGCGCGGCGCGACGTCTTATGGCACAATTCGGTCTCGATGACATCCGCACGGTCGCATCCACGTGCGAGGAGCCTCGCGGCGTCGATCGCGCTCGTGGCCTTTGCCGCGTCGTGCAGCCGAAGCACCCTCATCCCGGGTGAGCGCGGCGAGCTCGAGGACGTCGGCGCGACAGGGCAAGGCGGCGCGACCGGTCAGGGCGGCGCGACCGGTCAGGGCGGCGCGACCGGTCAGGGCGGCGCGACCGGTCAGGGCGGCGCGACCGGTCAGGGCGGCGCG
>VGRJ01000077.1 GCA_016875405.1 Deltaproteobacteria bacterium
ACTCACCGCGCTCGCCACCGCGCTCGCCACCGCGCTCGCCACCGCGCTCGCCACCGCGCTCGCCACCGCGCTCGCCACCGCGCTCGTCGCCATTGCGGCCGCCGCGACGACGACGGCGACGACGACGACGACCGCCGCCCTCGCCTCCTTCGCCAGCCTCACCACCCTCCGCCGACTCGCCGTCGACCGAGCGTAGGATCGGCTGATCGTCATCGTCCTCCTCGTCGTAGATCGCGGCGCCGCTTGCCGCGATCTCGGCGCGGAACGCTTCGTCGGGCGAGGCCGGGACGTCATCGATCGACGGCGCGATCACGACCGGAGGCGTGCGGCTCGGCTCTGCCGCACGCGCGGGCGCCTCGGCGGCCTCGGTGGCAGCGACCTCGAGCTCGTCTTGCTCTTCACGATCCTGCGCTGCGCTACCTTCCTCGAGGCCGCGGCGGAGCGTCTCGTCGTCCCACTCCCGGAGCGCAAAGACGCCGGGCTTCACGCGGACGAGGGGGTTCTCGTCACCGCCCTTCTTGAGCGTCGCCGCGAGGCGCGCGCCCATCGTGACTTCGGGGCTCTTGCCCACGTGGCTGAGCAGGTTCTTCTCGATGGCCAGCTCGGTGATCTCCTTGTAGTGGAGTGGGCGGCCGGCTTGTCGCAGCACTTCGCAGGCTGCATCCGTGAACGTCATGGTGTCTTCGCTCGCGGGGGCGTCGCGCGGTTCCCGGGGGGCTCGGTGGTCGCCCAGGCAACGCCCTCATTGGCGTGCGTGGCACGAAGCGCACTTCCCTCCGCGGGCCTCTTACGGCGTCCGCGATCCTTGGTGGGTTATGTCGATGTCGCCCCGCGGACCGTGGAACGCGTCACACCGGTCCTCCACGAGGCAAACGGCGAGTACCACGGACCCCCGAGGGGGTCAAGGAACCGCGCTCGAGACGTCGTTGCGCAGCGCTGAGTGCGAGCACGATGGCTCGCGATGGGCCGCGGTCAACCCGTGCTTTCACGCACCGAGGGCCGCCGAGACAGCGGGCACGAGCGCCGCGACGGCCCTGTCGAGGCCTGCGGGGTTCGCGCCGCCGGCTTGCGCCATGTCGGGGCGACCACCACCCGAGCCGCCAACTTTCTCGGCGATCGGGCGGATCAGCGCGCCGGCCTTGAGGCGGCTCGTCGCGGCCTTGCTCACCATGAGGACGAGCTGCGCCTTGTCGCCAGCCTTCGCGGCCCCGAGCACGACCGCCTCGCCGCCGAGTTTGTCGCGCAGCTTCTCCGAGAGCTCGCGGAGCGCGGCCATGTCGGTCCCGTCTGCGACGCGGACCCCGAGCACCTTGACCCCCGCGACCTCGACTGTCTTCGCGAGCATCGCGTCGATGCCGCCGCCGCCCGAGCCGCCCTCGAGCAGCTGCTTCTCGAGCTCCTTCACCCGCTTCTCGAGCTGCCGCTCGTGGCTCGCCATGCGCTCGATGCGCTCGATGAGATCGGCCCCGCCGGTGACCTTGGCGCTCGCGCGCGCACGTCGCAGCTCGTCGTCGAGCCGTCGAACGTGAGCCATCACGTTGGCACCCGTCACCGCGAGGATGCGACGGACCCCGGCGGCCGTCCCGGCCTCGCTCAGGATCTTGAACATGCCGATCTCGCCGAGCGATCGGCAGTGCGTCCCGCCGCACAGCTCGACGGAGTCGCGCGTCATGGTGAGGACGCGCACGACATCGCCGTATTTTTCCTCGAAGATCGCCATCGCTCCGCGCTTCTTCGCCTCGGCCATCGAGAGCACCTCGGTCTCGACCGGAGCGGCGCCGAGCACCTTGCCGTTCACCAGGTCCTCGACGCGCGTGAGCTCTTCGACGGTGAGCGCTTGGTGATGCGCGAAGTCGAAGCGCAGGACCTCTGGACCGACGAGCGAGCCTTTCTGCTGCGCTTGCGGCCCGAGCACCTCGCGAAGGGCCCAGTGGAGCAGGTGCGTCGCCGAGTGGTTGCGACGCGTCGCCGAGCGTCGCGCGTGATCGACCTCGAGCTCGACGCGCTCGCCGACCCGCACGCTGCCGCGTGTGACCTTGCCCCGGTGCAGGAACGTGTCGCCGGTTGGCTTCTGCGTGTCCTCGATCGCGACCGCGAAGCCCGGGCCCGCCGCCGTCCCCGCGTCGCCGACCTGACCGCCGCCCTCGGCGTAGAAGGGCGTCTTCGAGAAGACGAGCTCGACCTCGGCGCCTTCCCCCGCCACGTCGACCGCCGCGCGCGTCACGCCGCCGTCCGTTGTGCGAAGCTCGAGGATCGCCACGATCTCGGCGAGGTCGCTCTCGGAGTCGTAGCCCGTGAACGTCGTCTTGCCGACGTCTCCGGCGAGCTTGAGAACCACCGCATCGAGGGCGCCTGCCCCGACCTTCGAGCCTTCACTGCGAGCGCGCTGCGCTTCGAGCTCGCGCTCGTAGCCCACGACGTCGACGTCGAAGCCTTGCTCCCGGCCGATGACTTGCGTCAAGTCGAGGGGGAAGCCGAAGGTGTCGTAGAGCTTGAAGGCGACCGCGCCCGGCAGCGTCCGCCGGCCACCGCACTCGGTCCACTCGCGGTTCTTCGCGATGAGCTCGAGGCCTCGCTCGATCGTCGCGCGGAAGCTCGTCTCTTCACGCTCGGTCACCGACGCGATGAGCTCGGCGCGCTCCGCGAGCTCCGGGTAGGCGTCGCTCATGGCGCTCGCGGCCTCGCGTGCCACGAGGTGCAGGAACGGCTCGCCGATGCCGAGTCGATGACCGTGCCGGATGGCGCGGCGCATCACGCGACGCAGGACGTACTCGCGGCCGTCGCGATCGGGGAAGATGCCGTCCGCGATCAAGAACGCGGCGGTCCGCGCGTGGTCGGCGATGACGCGCATCGAGACGTCGTCGTCGCTCGGTCCGCGCGAGTAGCGCTTCTTGGCGAGCTCCTCGGTTCGGGCGATCAGGCGGCGCAAGAGGTCGGTGTCGTAGTTCGAGCTCACGCCCTGCACGACGCTCGCGAGGCGCTCGAGGCCGGCGCCGGTGTCGATGCTCGGCGCCGGGAGCGGGGTCGCCGCGGCGCCCTCGTTGGCGCGGTCGTACTGCATGAAGACGAGGTTCCAGATCTCCATCCACCCTCGGCCGTCGACGCCCGGCTCCTCACCGAAGGTCGCGTAGTCGGGAGCGTCGCCGTGGAAGTAGTGGATCTCCGAGCACGGCCCGCACGGCCCCGTCGACCCCATGCTCCAGAAGTTGTCGGCCATGCCGAGGCGACGCACGCGCTCGTCACCGAAGCCGCTCACCTTCTTCCAAAGCGCGGCGGCTTCGTCGTCGGCCGCGAAGCCCTCGGCGCCCTCGAAGACCGTGAGGATCAGGCGGTTCTTCGGGACGTCGAGCACCTTGGTGAGGAGCTCCCACGCGTAGACGATCGCCTCCTCCTTGAAGTAGTCCCCAAAGCTGAAGTTCCCGAGCATCTCGAAGAACGTGTGGTGACGCGCGGTGACGCCGACGTTCTCGAGGTCGTTGTGCTTGCCGCTGATGCGGATGCACTTCTGCGAAGATGCCGCGCGGGTGTAGGGGCGCTTGTCGCGACCGGTGAACACGTCCTTGAACGGCACCATGCCCGCGTTGACGAACATCAAGGTCGGATCGTGCTGCGGCACGAGCGGCGCGCTCGGGACCACGGTGTGGGTCCGAGCCGCGAAGAAGTCGAGAAACGCCTGGCGGATCGCCGCGCTGTTCATGCGCGTCTGGCTACTTGAGCCACCCCGCGTCCGCAAGAGCACGCGTGCGTCCGCGCGAGCTGCCGACGCGCGTCTCGGGCGCTCGCCGCCTCAGTACAGGATGCCGAGCCACCAGCGCAGCATCTGCGCGTTCTCGGTGTCGAGCGCGGCCGAGCCGGGCGGCTGGAAGGGGGCGTACGAGTTGACCTGTCCCGGTAGGTAGCCGAGCCCCTGCAGCGGGAACAAGACGCCGTACTCGAGCGACGTGTAGAAGCCACCCATGCGCTCGAGGTCGTCGTTCAGGACGCCGTCTTTTGCCTGGTAGTAGAGCTTCACGTTGATCTCGACGCCGAGGTCGGAGGCGTTCCCCGGCACCTGCACGAACTCGCTCGCGCGGCTCCAGACGAGACTCGCCGCTCCACCGAGCTTCTGCCCGTCGGGATCGCGGAGGAACTCGTAGCCGACCGAGGGCTTGAAGAAGTAGGTGCCCTGGATGCGCGAGAGGATGTTGCGGTAGAGGATGAGATCGACGCGGTAGTCCGGGTGGAATCGGAAGGTCGAGAACGTCCGGTCGAGCGTCTTCTGCGGCTGGAGCTCGTTGCCGATCGGCGCGAGGCTGTCGACGTCGCTATCCCCGGTGGCGTAGCCAAAGTCGAACGTCAGGTTGAGCTTGTCTTCGAGGAGGCGGACCTCACCTTGCGCGGCGACGCCGAACTGCAGGAGCTTCCAGCCGTTGTCTGAAGGATCGGCGGTGTTGAGGTAGTTGTTCGACTGACGCAGCGTGTTCTCGATCGTGCCGGCGATCAGCGCGGCCTCGGTCTCGAAGCGGAATTTCTTCCAGCGGAAACGGAACCAGACGTCCGGGATGAACGCCGTCGCCTGACGTCGAACGAAGCCATCCTTCAGGTTGTCCGGATCTTGGCCGATCGACGCGCCCGACGCTTGATCGGTGGTGTCGTTCGCGAGCGTCTGGTGGCGGTAGACGAAGTAGCCGCCGCCCTCGATGACGGGCTTGCCGGCGGCGAGATCCTTGCGCGCGAGCTGCTCGTTGCGGCGCCGCATCAAGACGAACACGAGCTGGTCGACGTCGTCCTTCTGCGCGAGGTCGTAGGGCTGCCCCTGGGCCTCCTGGAGCGAAGCGCTGATGGGCCCTTCGTTCGCGAAGTCCCACGCAAACGCGCCATAGAGATCCCAACCCGGGTGGCCGGTGACGAACATGATGCGATCCGCGGTCGTCTGCCAGTCGGAGTCGTAGCCGTCGCCGGAGTTGACGAGCATGCCAAGGCCCCAGTGGCTCGGCATGCGGCCGAAGCGCAGCTGACCTACCGGCGACGAGTACTCGCCCCACGCGCGCTTGACGGTGATCGAGTCCTTGACGCTGTTGAAGCCCGCGACGGGAGCCCACTGCGTCGTGGAGAACGCCGACAGCGGCGCGTAGCCGCCGCGCGCGATGACTTGGTAGCCGCCGCTCTGACCGGGCTGGTTGCCGTAGCCTTCGGGCGTCGAGCCGAGGACGATGTTGTCGAGCAGGTCGATCTGCGCGCGGATTCGGAGGTTGTCCGAGATGTGCAGGTCCGGGTTGAGGCGCAGGCGCATGTTGGCGCCGGCCTGGGTGCGGTTCGAGCAGTCGCTGAAGTCCGAGGGCGAGCCGCTGTCGCCGCAGAGCTTCACGCCGCGCGTTCCGCCGTTCAGCGGCACGTAGGAGTCGTCTGACGGGCGCGGGTAGAACGGCTTGATGCGATCGATGCGGCCGAGGTCGAACTTGTGGAAGAGCTCGGAGCGCACGCGGTAGGCGCCGTGGAGCTCGAAGGTCGGGCGCGACTGGTTCCACCAGTCTTCGGCGAACACCTCGGACGGCGGCGGGACCGCGAGGTTGGTCGGAGAGGGGCGCTCCTTCGGGGGCTCCTTCGAGGCGGTAGGCGCTGCGGGCGCAGGGGTGGCCGCTGCAGGTGCGGGCGCAGCCGGTGCGGGCGCTGCGCCGAGGAGCGGGGCCGGGGTCTCGGTCGGCGTGGCCTCCGTAGCGGGCGCTGCCGGAGCGGTCGCAGTCGGAGCGGTCGCAGTCGCAGCGGGTGCTGCTGGCTGCGCGACCGCGGAACCCCCGGCGAGGAGAGCGAGCGCGAGCGCGCCCGAGGCCGTGAGCCGATGACCCGTCAACCGGGAACCCAGTGCGCTACACCGTCGCATGTGGCGGGGGTCATGCAATAACCGGTCGATGGCGTCAAAGTGTTGCGCGAAGACAACACGTCAAATCCCGCGGTGATCGCGTGTCGCGGGCGTGACGCGGCGCTTCGGCGTCGAGGTCTCGAGGGCGTCACTTCACCCAGAATGCCGTGAACGCGTCTCCGCCTTCCTCGACGAGGCATGGGCGGGAGCGCGCGACGTTCGCGTGGAGCGCGAGGTGCTCGCGAACGGCCTGACGGAGCGCGCCCGTCCCGTGGCCGTGGAGGACGAAGCCGTGTGGCTCGCCGTCGGCAAGGCAGCGGTCGATGAAGCGGTCGACCTCCGCGAGCGCCGCGTCGGCGCGCATCCCTCGTAGATCGCACGTGAGGCTCGCGATTCGTAGCAGGGCGCTCTCGCCGGATGGCTGCGCAGGCGCCTCCGCGGTGGGTCGAGGCGCGCGAGCCTTGTCCGGCGCGCGGGTCTTCGGAGCGCGACGAAGCTCCGCGAGCGGAACGCGCAGCGTGAAGGCCCCAGCCCGCACGCGGACGTGGCCGCGCTCCGGCGGCTCGAGCACCTCGACCGGGCCGAGCTTCTCGGTCGCCACCTTCGCGCCGGGCCGCAGCTCGGCCTCGGTGATGGGGCCACCGTCGGCGCGCGAGTCCCGGGTCGCGGCCTCGACGGGGCTCCCGAGGGCGACGACGCGTGCGGCCTCGTCGATCATGCGCTCCGCCTCGCGCGGACCGAGTGGGCCCGTTCGCTTTCGCTCTTCGAGCTCACGCAGGCGATTTCGCGCCCCACGGATGGCGTCCCGAAGCTCACCGGCCTCCTCCTGGAGCTTCTGCCTCTCTTTGCTTCGCACGCGCGCGCGCTCGTCCTCGAGCTCGAGCCTGAGCGCACGCACCCGTGTGTGCTCCGCTTCGGTCGCGAGCCGCAGCGTTCGCTCGCGATCCCGCTCGCGCTCGAGCTCGGCGAGCACGACCTCGCGGAGGACCACCTCCTTCGGCAAGAGGGCGCGTGCCCGCTCGACGACCCCATCGGGGAGGCCATGCCGCGTCGCCGCCGCGAGCGCGGCCGAGGCGCCGACGATGCCGCGACGAAGGGTGAACGTCGGGCGCAGCGCGTCGAGATCGAACCCGACGGCGGCGTTCTCGAAGCGCGAGTCGGACTTGGCTTGCAGCTTCAGTCGCTCATGATGCGTGGTGGTCGCGAGCGCGGCCGAGGCGTCGAGGAACGCCTCGAGGAGGGCGATGGCGAGCGCGGCGCCCTCCTCGGGGTCGGTGCTCCCGGCGACCTCGTCGAGCAACACAAGCGCGTGCTCGCCGCGCGAGTGGGCGTCGACGGCGGCGTCGAGCATGTCGCGGTAGCTCTCGACGTGCGCGCTGAAGGTCGACAGCGAACGCTCGATCGACTGCCTGTCGCCGACGTCCGAGAGGACCGGCTCGAACCACCCGACCCGCGTGCGCGCGTCGGCGCAGACGGGCAAGCCGGCTCGCACCATGAGCGCCGAGAGGCCGAGGGTCTTCAGCGCAATGGTCTTGCCGCCCGCGTTCGGGCCGGAGACCACGAGGGCGCGACCGGCGGCGAGCGACACGTCGTTTGGGATCACCGCGACGCCGCGGAGCACCAGCAGCGGATGACGTGCGAGCCCGAGCTCGAGCACCGGCTCCGGATCGATCGACACCGGCCTGGCCTCCAGGTCGCGCGCGAACGACGCGATCGCGGCGAGCTCATCGGCACGGACGGCGTCCGCGAACGCGCGCTCGACCGCGGCGGCGTGGCGTCGCACCTCACCTGCGAGCTCCCCGACGATGCGGCGCTCCTCGCGCTCGACCTCGCCCTCGGCGAGCCGCAGGCGGTTGCCGATCGCCGTGACCTCGGGCGGCTCGACGTAGAGGGTCGCACCGGTCGCGCTCGCGCCGAGGACGATCCCTTCGACCCGTCGGTGCGCGTCGGCGCGGACGGGGAGCCCGAGGCGGCCGTCGCGCTCGACGGGGCCTCCTTCGCGCAAGACGTCGGCGAGCTCGCTGCCGAGCTGGCGGAGCTTGTCGCCCAGGCCGCGACGCGCGGTCGCGACGGCGTGCCGGGCGCGACGCAGCTCCGACGAGGCCTCGTCCTTGACGTAGCCGTGAGGCTCGATCGACCGCAGGACTCCGCGCTCGATCGACTCGAGGCCGCGGTCCTCGTGCGCAGAGCCACCGAGCGCCTCGCCGAGTCTCGGCAGCTCTCCCGCGCGTACGCGCACGAACGAGCGAAGGATCCGCGCACCGCCGAGCAGACGCGCGATCGTCACGAGCTCGAGCGCGCTGAGCTCGCCGCCACGAGCCACGCGCGCGAGCACCTCGGAGAGGTCCTCGACCCCGACGACCGGCAAGGGCTCGCCCTCCTCCAAGGACGCGCAGGCCTCGGCTACGAGCTCGTGTCTTCGCCTCGCCTCGTCACGCGTCGCGGCCGGCTCGAGCGCCTCGAGCCGCCGTGCGGCCGCCTCTCCGACGCAACGCCCCGCGAGCGCGCCGAGGAGCGCGCGCCACTCGAGATCGACGAGCGCGCTCACGCTCGCCCGTCACTTCTTGGCGGCAGCGTCGTCGACGCAGAGCTTCTGGTAGAGCTCTGGGATCTTGGCGTACGCGGCCGCCGGGATCCCCTCTTCGACCGCGGCCTTGCCCGCGGTACAGACGAGGCGGCACTCTTCGTCGCGCTCCTTCGAGAGGACCTTCTTCTTTTCCTTCTCCTGGACGCACGAGTCGAGGTCGGCGCGCGCCTTGTCCGCGCGAGCGACGCGCGCGCACACCGCCTTCAGCATCTCGCGGTGAACCGCAGCGACCTTGCGCACCTCCTCGTCGATCTTCTCGACGGCGCGCATGTTCGCGGTCCCCTCCTCTTCGGCGGATTGACATCCGTCAACGACCGCCTGCGCCGTCGCCTCGGAGTTCTCCAGCGTCGCGTAGAAGCCGAGCTCGGCCTTGCCGCCGCCCATCGCTTGGACGAGCGGCGCGACCTCCTTCTTCGCGGTGTCGTTGATCGCGGCGGCTCCGACGCGCGGGAAGGCTTCGGCGAGGCCAGCCGCGGCCGCCTTCGAGGACACGTCTTGCAGCACCGCGTCGAGGGCCTGCACGGCGGTCTTGCACTTGCCTGCCGCCTCGAGGTCGGGGAGGTCGGCGCAGGCGCGCGTCACGGCCACGAACGGCTCGGCGAGACCGGCGGCGATCGAGCTGCTCTCGGCCTGCAGCTTCTGGCGCGCGTTGTTCGCGGCGTGGCGGATCCCGTTGGCCGCGAAGGTCGCCGATCGGTCGAAGTCGGGGCGGCGCGTCGGCGCGTACTTGCCCGCGAGTGGCTTCGGCTCGAGGTACGGGAGGTAGATCGAGACGAGCGCGACCGGGTCCTTCACGAAGCCCAGGACCTTCGCGTAGGTGTCCTTGTCGGAGGGCTTCTCGTCGTCACTCTTCTTGCAAGCGGCGACGGTAGCGGCGAGCGCAAGGCTCAGGCCGAGCACGGTGGCGATTCGCTTCATGGACGCCTCGGGTAGACCGCGCGTGCGCCACGGTCAAGTCGAGGGCGCGTGCGGGGGCGTTCGGTTGGCTCGGCCACGGCGTTGCGACTAAGCTCCGCGCTTCATGCCTGCAGGGAACATCCTGGACGAGCTCGAGGCGCGCGGCCTCGTGCAAGACACCACCGGCCGCGAGGAGCTTGCGGCGCTGCTCGCGAAGGAGAGCGTCGCGTTCTACGTCGGGTTCGATCCGACGAGCACCAGCCTGCACGCCGGGAGCCTCGTGCCGATCGCCTTGATGGCGCGGCTCCAGCGCGCGGGGCATCGGCCGCTGCCGCTCGTCGGCGGTGCGACGGGAATGATCGGCGACCCGTCGGGCAAGAGCCAGGAGCGACAGCTGCTCGATCGCGACACGCTCGGGCGCAACGTCGCGGCGATCCGTCGCCAGCTCGAGCGCTTCCTCGACTTCGGCGACGCGCCCAACGCGGCGCGGATGGTCAACAATCACGACTGGTTCGAGGGCGTCGGGTTTCTCGAGTTTCTCCGCGACGTCGGCAAGCACCTGACCATCAACTACATGATGGCGAAGGACTCGGTCCGCTCGCGCCTCGAGGATCGCGATCAGGGCATCAGCTACACCGAGTTCTCGTACATGCTCCTCCAAGCGTACGACTTCGTCGTGCTCGCGCGGCGCCACGGGTGCCGCCTGCAGGCCGGCGGCTCGGACCAGTGGGGGAACATCACCGCGGGCATCGAGCTCCACCGCAAGCTCGGCGGCAAGGAGCCGCTCTTCGGGCTGACGACGCCGCTGCTCCTCGACTCAAAGGGCGAGAAGATGGGCAAGACCGCTGCGGGCACGCGCGTCTGGCTCGACCCGGAGCTCACCTCGCCCTACGCGTTCTACCAGTACTGGCTCAACGTCGCCGACGAGGACGTCGAGCGCCTCGTGCGCATGCTGTCGCCTCGCCCGCTCGACGAGCTCGCCGACCTCATCGCACGTCACCGCGAGAACCTCGCCGAGCGCCGGGCGCAGCGGATGCTCGCCGAGGACGTGACGACCTTCGTGCACGGAGCCGAGGCGACGGCGCGCGCGATGAAGGCGAGCGCGGTCATGTTCGGTGGGAGCCTCGAGGGGCTCCGTGACGCGGACCTCGCGCCGCTGCTCGCGGACGTGCCCTCGAGCGAGCTCGGCCGGGCGGAGCTCGAGGCGGGGGTTGGCCTCGTCGACCTGCTCGTGCGGACGGGGCTCGGCGCGTCGAAGGGCGCGGCGCGGCGGCTCGTCGCGCAAGGCGGCGTCTACGTGAACAACGTCCGCGCCACCGACGAAGGCGCCGTCCTCGACGCGAAGTCCCTCGGCACCGAGACGATGATCGTGTTGCGTTCGGGCAAGAAGAGCTACCACGTCGTGCGGGTGCTCGGGTGAGCCGACCCGCTCCGCGTCGGCCCCTCGCGCGGCTCGTCCTCCTCGTCACGTCGCTCGGGTGTGGCCGAAGCGACGCGACCGCGACGCCTGCGGCCGAGCGGTCAGCGGTGACGACGACGACGGGAAGCGCCGCGGTGACGCTCTCCGCTACCCTGCCCTCATCGATCTCTCCACCGTCGGCGCCGCTCGGCGCGGCCTCTGAAGCGGCGACCTCGCTCGCGAGCGGGGCGACCCCTGCGCCCGCCCCGGCTCCCTCGACGAGCGCGAACGCCAAGGATTCAACGGCCGATCCGCCGCTCCGCGACGCGGCCGGCAAGCTCCTGCCGCAGACCGACGAGCGACCTCGCGTCGACTCACCGCTCTTTCGCCGCCGCCTCCACGACCTCGTGCGCGCCATCGAGACGGACGACCCCGAGCTCGCGCGCTCGTTCTTCTTTCCGGTCGAGGCGTACGAGGTCGTCAAGGACATCAAGGAGCCAGCGAAGGACTGGCGTCAGCGCCTCTTTCGGGCCTTCGGTCGCCACGTGCACGAGTACCACCGCAAGCTCGGCGACGACGCGGCGGGCACGCGGCTCGTGCGGCTCGAGCTCGACGAGCGTCGCGTGAAGTGGATGAAGCCCGGCAGCGAGGGCAACCTGCTCGGCTATCACCGGATCACTCGCTCGAAGCTCGTGGTCGTCGACGGCGCGGGCAAGGAGCGGACCTTCGAGCTCACCTCGCTCATCTCGTGGCGTGGCGAGTGGTGCGTCGTGCACCTCCACGGCTTCAAGTGAGCGAGCCCGTGCGGCCCGGCTCGCTTTCGTGCGCCATGACGCTCCGTCCCCTCGCCGCGCCCCACGCGCTACCTGAACGGAACCGAGAAGGTGTCGAGGACGGCTCCGTCGTCGGCGATCGCGCGAACCTCGAACCGGTCCTTGGCGACGCGCACCACCGTGCCGTGGTGCCGCTTCGCGTGAGCCTTGCGGGCCTTCGCCTCCGCCGGTCGTGAGCCGACCGTGACGTCGAGGTCGTGGAGCGCCGCGCCGCCTCCGCCCGACACCACGTAGGTGATCCCCGCCTCCTCGAAGCGCTCGTAGCCGTGGACGTGTCCCTGCAGAACGAGCCGCACGCCGAATTTTCGAAACGCCTCGAGGTAGTGGCGCCGCAGCTCCGGGGCGTTCGGATACGTCGAGAGCGTGATCCACGGCTTGTGGAAGTAGACGACCGAGGCGCGGTGTCCCGGCTGAGCCGCGGCATCGGCGAGCTGGGCCTCGAGCCACTTGCCCTGCGGGCTGCCCGGCGCGAGGTCGAGCTCGGTGTCGAGCGAGAAGAACCAGATCCCTCCCGATTGAAAGCGGTAGTGCTCCACCGGCGCTTCGAGCCCCGCGCCGCCGAAGAGGCGCAGGTAGTAGTCCTCGAACTCGTGCGGCCGCTCGAACTCGTGGTTGCCGATCGCCGGAGCGATCGCCCCCGCTCGGAGCAAGCGGTCCATCGCGGGGAACCAGGTCGCGTACGACTCGACGACCTGGTCGTAGTACTGCATGTCGCCGAGGTGCAGCGTTAAGTCGGGGCGTGCGCCGAAGGGCGTGCGTCCGAGCACCTTCGCGAAGACGCCGTCCGACTTGCCGGTCGACGCGTTGGTGTCGCCCGTCGCGAGGAACACGAACGAGTCTCCCGGCCGCCGCGCGGTGCAGAAGCGCCCTCGGAGAGCCGGCCCGGCGACGACGACCTCGTACTCGTAGCAGGTGCTCGGGGCGAGCCCGTCGACCATGACCTCCGTCAAGTAGCGAACGCCGGCCTTGTCCGGCGCGACGCCGGGCTCGGTGTCGTAGCTCGCCCGCACCACGCTGCGTCGCCGCGTCCCGGTGTAGGTCCGAGGCGCGCCGCCGCCTTCCCGCGTCACCTTGAGATCGGCCGACGCCTCGCGACATGCGTCCCAGCGTACGAGGACGCTCGACTCGGTGGGACGCAAGCTCCACGGGCCGTGGACGATGCCGACGGCTCCGCACGACGCGACCTCGGGCGTCGCGCTGACGGCGCTGGAGGGTACGGCCATCGGCGTGGAAGTCACGGCCATGGTTGGCCCCGCCGACGACGCGCCTGGTCGAGAGCCGTCGCTCGAGCCCGTCGGGGCTCGGCGTGCCGCGGCGAGGCCCACGAGGACGAGCGCCGTGACGGCAGGGACGAGGAGTCGGCTTCGACGCACGCCCGAAAGGTAGCCGCTCGTGCGCGGCTCGTGAATCATCCCGCGCATGGTCCCTCCGGTCGATCGACTTCGCCTCGTGGGTGTCCCGGGCTCGAACCGCGTGATGGCCGGAGAGCTGTCGCGCCTCGTGCGGCGAGGGCTCCCCGAAGTGCGGCTCGAGGAGCCCAAGAAGCAGGGGCTCGGGAGCGTCACCTACCCGTTCGATCCGCGGCTCGGGTGGCTCGCGGTGCAGCATCACCGGACGAGCGCGCGCGTGCTCTGGGATCTCTACGAGACCCGCGCAGCCAGGCTCGAGCCGCTCTACGACGAGCTCCTTCGAGCGGCCTCGGAGGATCGACGCCCCTGGTGTTGGGACGGCGCGCGGCTGTCGGTCGAGGCCTATGGCGTCGAGGAGTTCGCCGCGGGCGAGCGGCAAATCGTCGGGACGGTGAAGAACGCCCTCATCGACGGTGCGGCGAGCCGCCGAATGGCGCTGACGGTCGAGCCCGAGCACCCCGAGCTGCGCGTGCAGGTACGGCTCTACGAGGGCACGCTCGTGGTGTCGCTCGATCTCTCCGGGCGACCGATGCACATGCGCGGCTACCGCATGGAGGCCGGCGACGCGCCGCTGCGCGAGGACCTCGCCGCGTTGCTGGTCATGCTTGCGCGCTACGACGCGCGCACCGAGGCGCTCTTCGACCCGCTGGCGGGCTCGGGAACGATCGCGGTCGAGGCGGCGTTCCTCGCGAAGGGGCGCCCGGTCTGGATGAGCGGCCGCAAGCCCGACGCCGAGCGTCACCCGCTGTTCGGCGCGCTCGCGCGTCCGAAGCCCCTCTTCGCGGACACGACCCCCGTCCTCTTCGTGTCCGAGATCGACCGGAAGCTCCGCGAGACGATGGAGCGCACCTTCTTGACCACCGGCATCGAGCGCGACGTCGCGATCCTGGGCGGCGACTTCCGCAACATCGACCCGAAGCTCGTCGTCGAGCGCGCGCGCGAGCGCGGCGTCGAGCGTGGCGTTATCGTGACCAACCCGCCATACGGCGAGCGGATGGGTTCGCCCGACGCGCTGCGAGCGCTCTACCGCGATCTCGGCGCGTGGTGCTGGGAGCTTCGCGGCTGGCGCTGTGCGTTCCTCGTGGCGAACCCGGAGTTTCTCGAAGCGTTCGGCGGCCGCCCGCGCATCGCCAAGCCGCTCCGTAACGGCCCGCTCCGCGGCTACTTCTACCTCTTCGAAGGTTGAAGCGCCGCATCACCGGGTGTCATCGCTTCTTCTTGCCGGCAGCTTTGGCGGCGCCGGCGGGTTTCGGCTCCGCGATGACCTGAACTTTCGGGGGGAGCGGATTGCCCTTCGCGGGAATAGCCTTCGCGAGCGCGAGCATGCTTGCGCTCTTGAAGCCCCGCCCCTGGAACGCCCCCGACGCCACGACTCCGGGGTTCGTGCGCTCGTCGAGCGGGTCGTCGGATGGAATGACCGTCTCGACGAGCACGGCGTCGGGTGCGAGCGACAAGCGATGCTCCGACTGTTCTTGATGCGGGGCGACGCGACCGTTCTCGCCGACGGAGAAGCGGAAGGTCCGCAACGTGCGCGATTCTCCGTTGCGCCATTCGCACTCCCACTTGCCTGGGTGATTGCCGACGCGGGTGTACTCGGTGGTCGCCGCGCCGCCCGCTGCCACGAGTGGGAGCTGCAGGTAGTACGTCCGAAACAGAATGGGGTCCTTGTTCACCCGCGGGTTCCCCGATGGATTCGGGGTCTCGGCCTCGGCCAGCACGCCGCGCCCCGACGAGACCCAGACCCCGTCGGTCGTCGTGCCACCCGACGGTCCGTCGGCCCATGGCGTCTTGAGGTTGACCGAGGCGCCGTTGACCTTGCAGCGAAGGTACGAGCTCCGCGTCGCATCGTTGCCGGAGTAGGCGGGAGCTGCCTGGACGACGAGGTCGATGCCGTCGCGCCGCTTCAGGGTTGGCGACTCGAGGGGCGCGAGGTAGCCGGACGAGCCCTCCGAGCGCTGAAAAAGCACCGTGCTCAGGAGCTCGGCGTTTCGGTCCGGGTAGATGACGGGGTACCAAGGGCGAGTCGTCGAGCCGAGGTCATAGCGTGGCGCCGCTCGGACGGTCATCGTGTCGGTGCCGAGCGTCGTGTCCGCGTCGGTGTCTCCGTCGATCAGATGCCACTCGAGCTCGTACTGGCCCGGTTCGCGGAACTTGAGGTTGCGGTTCGTGCAGTCGACGGAAAAAAGATGGGGCCGCCCATTTTTCATCGTGGCGTTGTAGAGGCTGCGGGTCTCGCAGCGGACCTCGCCCAAAGCCTTCCCCTTCTGCTTCACGACGTAGCGCAGGACGCTGCGAGCCGGAAACGTGCCCCAGATGCGGTAGGACGCCTTGATCGTCCAGTCGGACTTGGGATCCGGCGTGCCACCGGTCTCCGACACGCCCGACCACTCGATGCTCTGAAACGAGAAGCCTTCGTCGACCGTCGGAGCGTCGGCTCGCGCACTCGAGGCGAAGAAACCGACCGCCAGAAGAGGCGCGGACCAAAGGAGGTTTTTGCGTTTCATGAGCGCGAAATCCCAGCGCGACCGCCCGGTCACAACAACGTCGCTGGGCGTGCAGCGCGGCGCGGGTGGATTCCCCGACTCCGAATGCGCCTCGCCGGTCCCGCGGCGGTTGCTCGCAAAGGGGTTGCGTGTTACCCGCTCGCGACCGTGATTCGGCTCGACTCGGTCTCCAAGCAGCACGGCAAGCAGTTGCTCTTCGTCGACGCGTCGATGAGTCTTTTCCGGGGTGAGCGCGTCGGGCTCGTCGGCCCGAACGGCGCGGGGAAATCCACGATCTTTCGGATGGTCGTGGGCGAGGAGGAGCCGGACGCTGGTCAAGTGATGGTCGACCGAGGCGTCGTCGTCGGTCACTTCAGTCAGGACACCGGCGACATGAGGGGCCGCACGGTCGTCGAGGAGACGATGGCGGGCGCCGGCGCGGTGTCCGAGGTCGCCCGCGAGCTTCACGCGCTCGAGCACGCCATGGGCGATCCCGACCGCGCCGACGAGCTCGACGCTTTGGTCGAGCGCTTCGGCGTCGTGCAGGCGCGCTTCGACGAGCTCGGAGGCTATGCCCTCGAGTCGCGTGCACGCGAGATCTTGGCTGGGCTCGGCTTCCGCGAAGAGATCATGGACGGCGACGTCGGCAACCTCTCGGGCGGCTGGAAGATGCGCGTCGCGCTCGCGCGCATTCTGCTCATGCGGCCCGACGCGCTGCTCCTCGACGAGCCGACGAACCACCTCGACCTCGAGTCGATCCTGTGGCTCGAGCGCTTCCTCCTCGAGTTCGAGGGCGGCCTCGTCCTCACCTCGCACGATCGCGAGTTCATGAACCGGATCGTGACGAAGATCGTCGAGATCGACGGCGGCGAGCTCACCACCTACTCGGGGAACTACGAGTTCTACGTCGAGCAGCGCACCCTCGCTGAGGTGCAGCAGCAGGCGCAGTTCGAGCGGCAGCAGGCGATGCTCGCGAAGGAGAAGGCCTTCATCGAGCGCTTCAAGGCGCGCGCGAGCCACGCGGCGCAGGTGCAGTCGCGCGTGAAGAAGCTCGAAAAAATCGAGACGATCGAACCGCCGCGTCGCCGCAAAGTGGTCGAGTTCGAGTTTCGTCAGGCGCCCCGATCGGGCGATGACGTGCTGCGCTACGAAGGGGTCGCGAAGCGTTACGGCGAGCGCGTCATCCACGAGGGGTTCGAGCTCCTGATCCGCCGGAAAGAGCGCTGGTGCGTGATGGGCATCAACGGCGCCGGCAAGACGACGCTCCTCAAGCTCGGCGCGGGCACGCTCGCGCCGGACGATGGAACCGTTCACATCGGCGCGGGCGTGAAGCTCGGTTACTTCGCGCAGCACGCGATGGAGCAGCTCGTCCCGGAGGCGACGGTGATCGAGAGCCTGGAGCGAGCGTTCCCGCTCGCGACCATCGGCTCGCTCAAGACGCTCGCGGGCGCGTTCGGATTCTCGGGGGATGACGTCGAGAAGCGCTGCCGCGTGCTGTCGGGTGGCGAGAAGGCGCGCCTCGTCCTCGCCAAGATGCTCTACGACCCGCCGAATTTGCTCATCCTCGATGAGCCGACGAACCACCTCGATCTCGGCACCAAGGAGATGCTCGTCGGGGCGCTGCGCGACTTCGAGGGGACGATGCTCTTCGTGTCGCACGATCGACGCTTTCTCTCGTCGCTCTCGAATCGGGTGCTCGAGCTCGATGGCGGGGTGGCGCGAGTCTACGGCGGCGGCTACGACGAGTACGTCGCCGAGACAGGACGCGAGGCGCCTGGCGTCGGCTGAGAGGCAAGAGGCAGCTTATGACCGACCTGCGCGAGTTCGACGTCGTCCTCTTCGGTGCCACGGGCTACACGGGGGAGCTCGCCCTCGGCGAGCTCGTCCGACGGGGCGCCGGCCTTCGGCTCGCTCTTGCAGGTCGAGACGCGAAGAAGCTCGAGGCCGTGCGCACACGACTCGCCGCGGGCGTGCCCGAGGCGTCGAAGCTCCCAATTCTGGTGGCGGACGCGCACGACCGCCCAGCCTTGGATGGCGTCGCGCGGCGCGCGCGCGTCGTCTGCACCACCGTCGGGCCTTACGCGCTCCACGGTGAAGACCTCGCCGCGGCGTGCGCCGAGGCCGGCACGCACCTGTGCGACCTTACCGGCGAGGTTACCTTCATGCGCCGCTCGATCGACCGCAACGATGCGACGGCGGCGCGGACGGGGGCGCGCATCGTTCACGCTTGCGGCTTCGACTCGATCCCCTCCGACCTCGGGGTCCTCCTCGCCGACGAGGCGATGCGGGTCCGCGCCGGGGTCCCGTGCGACGAGGCCACCCTCGAGGTGCTCTCGCTCCGCGGCGGCGCGAGCGGCGGCACGCTCGCCAGCATGTTCACGTTGGTCGAGGAGGCGCGTCGCGATCCGGCGATCCGCAAGCTGCTCCTCGATCCGTACGCCTTGAACCCCGAGGGCGAGCGCCAGGGACCGGACGGCCCCGATCCGATGGGCGTCGAGTCGACACAAGACGCCTACCTCGCGCCGTTCGTGATGGGCGCAGTCAACAGCCGCGTCGTCCGTCGGTCGAACGCGCTCCTCGGGTACCGGTATGGCCGCGACTTTCGTTATCGCGAGGTGAGCCGGTTTCCGAAGACCCCCAAGGGCTTCCTCGCCGCGACGAGCCTCGCCGCTGGGCTCGGTGCCTTCGTCGCCAGCGTAGCGACCCCCGGGCTCGGGCGGCTCGTGCGCGCCGCCCTCCCGAAGCCCGGCGCTGGGCCCTCGCTCGAAGAGCGCGAGCGCGGGCGCTTTCGGCTCCGCGTCGTGGGCGTGAGTCGCGCAGCGCATGTCGAGCGGCGCGTCGTGGTGCGCGTCGAGGGCGACCGTGATCCGGGCTATGCCTTGACCTCCGTCATGCTCGCGGAGTCGGCCGTCTGCCTCGCCTCGGACCCGCTGACCTCGCCGGGAGGCGTCCTCACGCCGGCCACCGCGATGGGGATGTCGCTCGTCGAGCGGCTGCGCCGAGCCGGCCTGGTGCTCACCGCCGACTGAGGCAAGACGCCGCACGCGCGACGAGCGGCGGCCACCGAGTCACATCTTCTCGGGCGCCTCGATCCCGAGCAGGTCGAGGCCGCGCGCGAGGACCTGCGCGGTTACGGCCGACAACGCGAGGCGCGAGCGGCGCTCCTCCGGCGTCGCGGCCTTCAGCACCGGACAGCGCTCGTAGAACGCAGAGAACGTGGTGGCGAGCGCGTACAGGTAGCCGCAGAGGCGATGCGGCGCGAGCGACGCGGCGACGTCGACGACCACTGTAGGGAAGGCGAGGACGGCGAGGGCCAGCGCGCGCTCCTCGGGGGTCGAGACGGCGATCGCCGACGCAGGTGCGCTCTCATCGGCGCGCCTCAGGATCGAGCAAATCCTCGCGTACGCGTACTGAAGGTACGGGGCGGTGTTGCCATCGAACGCGAGCATGCGGGACCAGTCGAAGACGTAGTCCTTCACCCGGTCGCTCGACAGGTCGGCGTACTTGATGGCCCCGATGCCGACCGCGCGGGCGATTCTGGACCGCTCCTCGTCGGTGAGCTCGGGGTTCTTCTCTCGCACGATCGCCGCGGCCCGCTCGACGCCCTCCTCGAGCAGCTCGACCAGCTTGACGTTGGCGCCGGCGCGCGTGCGCAGGACCTTGCCGTCCGCTCCGAGCACCGAGCCAAACGCGACGTGCTCGGCCCGGGCAGGCGGCACGAGCCAGCCCGCCTGGCTGGCGGCGTCGCGAATCATCGCGAGGTGCTGCGTCTGCGGCGCGCCGACGACGTAGAGGATCCGGTTCGCTCGGAGCGTCGCGAGGCGATACCGGATCGCGGCGAGATCGGTGGTCGCGTAGCCGTAGCCGCCGTCTTGCTTCTGCGCGATGAGCGGGAGGGGCTTGTCGTCGCGTCCCACGTAGCCCGGCACAAAGACGCACTTGGCCCCGTCATCGAGCACGCACTGTCCCTTCGCCTCGAGCTCGGCGATGACCTCGGGGAGCATCGGGTTGAAGAGGCTCTCGCCGGCGATGTCGGCGTCGGTCAGCGTCACGCCGAGCAGTCGATAGAGCGCATTGAAATGGTGGCGGGAGGCCTCGACGAGCGTGCGCCAGAGCGCGAGGGTGGACTCGTCGCCGGCCTGCAGCTTCACGACCCGTTGTCGCGCGCGCTCCGCGAACACCGGGTCGGCGTCGAACTTCGCGCGAGCCGCTTGATAGAACGCGTTCAGGTCCGCGATCGACTGCCCGTTCGCGTCGGCCCCGCCATCGGTGAGGTGCTCGAGCAGCATGCCGAACGGCGTCCCCCAGTCGCCGAGGTGGTTCTGTCGGAGGACCGTGTGACCGAGCGCCTCGAAGACGCGCGCGAGGGCGTCGCCGATGACCGTCGACCGCAGGTGTCCAACGTGCATCTCCTTGGCGACGTTGGGCGAGGAGTAATCGATGACGACCCGCTCCGGCTCGGCGGCGTGCTCGAGCCCCGCGCCCTCCGTCGCGGCGACGCGGGCGAGCTCTCGTGACAAGAGACTCGAGGTCAGCGTCACGTTGATGAAGCCAGGACCGGCGATCTCGACCTCGGCGACAGCGTCCCCTCGGTCGAGCGCCGAGACGATCGCGGAGGCGACGTCCCGCGGTGGGCGCTTCAACGCCTTGGCGAGCCCGAGCGCGACGTTTGCCTGATAATCGGCGTGCGTCGACGGACGAATCGCGGGGTCGACCCCGGCGTGCTCAGGCCCGAAGGCGGCGACGAGGGCGTGGCGAAATCGATCGGCGAGCAGCACGACGGGGTCGGACATGGCGCCGGAGCCTAGATCGCCACGGGCCCGCGGGGTACTCTGCGTCAATGCGAAGCGGTTTCTTCCTGGTCCTTGGTGCGGCGCTCCTCGCGTGCGGCGGCGGTGACGACACGAGCGCGGCGAGTACGTCGGCCGGGGCCGGCGGCGCGGGCGGCGCGGGCGGCGCAGGCGGCAGCGCGGCCTCGACGGCGACGGGTGCGGTCGGGCAGAACGTCCTCTTCCCGCTCGCGATCGGGCGCGAGTGGACGTACAAGGTGACGAAGGTCGGCGTGGGCGGGGTCTGCGGCGAGGGGACGTTCACCTCGAAGGTGACCGACTCGAAAGAGGTCGACGGAAAGACGGCGTACAACGTCACGCCCTGGTGCAGCGGCGTTTCCGAGAGCGGTCTCTACGCCTCTGGCGATGGCGACGAGGTCTTCTTTCGCTTCAACAACGAGTGGCAGACGATCCTCGACGGCGACCTCTCGGATGGCGCCAAGTGGACCTTTCAGGGCCTCCAGTACTCGTGGAAGTTTCTCGGCATGCAGACGCTCAGCGGGGTCGTGTTCACGGACTGCTGGGGCGTCGAGCGCACCGACGAGCCGTTCGTCTACAGCGTCTACTGTCGCGGCCTAGGGCCGATCCGCCACCACAGCGAGTTGGGTGGAAACGGCTACGACGCCGAGTACGTGTTGCCCTGAGCGGCCCAAAGTCACTCCACCGAGTGACGGTGTCCTGGCTGGCTCAAGGCGCCGGAGGACGCGGCTTGCGAGCGCCCTTCTCGAGCAGCGCGCGTACGGCCGCGAGCGTGAGCTCCGTCTCTTCGCTGCGCGTGGCGGCGGCCTGAGCGAGCGGGAGGAGCGCGCTCTCCACGAGGCGGTTCTGGTCGCGCAGGAGCTGCTCGAGCTCGGTGGGGATCGCCGTGATCACGTCGATGTGCGGGTTCCCGAGGGACTCGAGCGCGGCCTCGATCCGGAGCAGATACGGCGTGAGCCACGCCTCGGAGCCGGCGAGCGAGCGCGCGCGGTGAAGGCGCGGCGCGTCCTCGGCGAGCTCGTCGTCGGTCGAGGACGGCTCTACGTCGTCTCGTCGAGCCGACGGCGGGCGCTTCGAGAGCGACTCGCCGATGGAGCGCACGTCTCCCCGAAGTCCGACGAGCGCCGACTCGACCCCGTCGGTCGAGCGCGATGCGAGGGCCTCGCGTAGCGCGCGAACGGCTTCTACGAGCTCGTCGTTGGTCGACGTGGCCACGGCACCGCGCAGCGAGTCGAGGGCCGCGAGGAGCGAGGTGGGCTCGGTCGCGAGGGCGGTTCGGATCGCGCCCAGCTCTGCGGTGAGCGCACCGGTGCGGTCCTTGCCGAGCACGTCGCGGATCGCTTGCAGATCGGCGCCGACGCCCGCGATCGTGCCGGCGAGTCGTGCGACCGGATCATCGGCCGCGCCGCCCATGCGCTTTTGACGCACGTACTCCCGCTTGATCTCGAGCCACCGCTCGGCCTCGACCTCGGCGTGCCTGCCGCGAAGCTCGCCGAGCTTCAGCAGGTTGGCCTCGGCGCCGGTCGTCAGCGTCTGCGCCTCGCCGGTGTAGTGCGCGGTGACCAGACCTTCGAGCTCGGCCTCGGTCATCGCCGCCACGACCTTCTCGGCGAGCTTGTTCATGTTGCGATAGCTGCCCTGGAGCTTGAAGGGCGGCTCGGTGCGGAACCGGTCGTCTTGCGCGGCCGAGGCGATGTACTCGAGGTTCACCTTGAGGACCGTCTTCTGAACGCGCCCGAGGTGCCTGAACACCGTCGTCACCTCGTCGAGCTCGGCCGCGGAGTAGCCGTGCTTCAGATCCGATGAGGCGATTGGCTCGCCGCGCGAGAGGCGAATGAGCTTGTCGACGTCGCCTGGCTCGCGCGTCGCCAGCGGCTGCAGAGCCGGGTTCGAGGTGAGCGCGTTCTCGAGGTAGCTCGACGCGAACGCGTCCTCCTTGCCGGCGAGCACGTCACCCAAGTTGTAGGTGTCCGCGCGATTCGCGAGCATGTCCGGGATCTTGAAGGCCTCGCCGCTCTCGGTGTACGGGTTGCCCGCCATCACGACGCAGAACTTGCGGCCGCGGAAATCGTAGGTCCGCGTCTTGCCTCGGAACACGCCCTCGATGCGCCTCTGAGCGTCGCAGAGGCTGATGAACTTCTGCAGGAGCTCGGGGTTCGTGTGCTGGATGTCATCGAGGTACAGCATCACGTTGTTGCCCATCTCGAACGCGAGGTTCACCTTCTCGATTTCTTGTCGCGCCGTGGCGTTGGGCGCCTCCGCAGGATCGAGCGACACCACGCCGTGCCCCAGCGCCGGACCGTTCACCTTCACGAACACGAGGCCGAGCCGGTTCGCGACGTACTCCATCAGCGTGGTCTTGCCGTAACCGGGGGGCGACACGAGCAAGAGCAGACCCATGAGATCGGTGCGCTTGCCCGCGCCGGCGGCGCCGAGCTGCTTCGCGAGGTTGTCGCCGACGAGCGGCAAGTACACCTCGCTCACGAGCTTGTTGCGGACGAACGCGCTCATCACGCGCGGCGTGAACTCGGATAAGCGCAGCGCGCGGCGCTCGGCCTGGGCGAGCTCGGCGCGAAGCTTTCGGTAGGCTCGATACGCGGGCAGCTCGTGCTCGACGTAGCCGCCGACCCGCGCAAGAAACTCGTCGATCCGGAGGCGCAGCGTCCCCCGCTCGAGCCTCGGGTGTTGGCCCAAGAGCCCCGTGACCTCGGCCTCGATGAGCGCGGAGGACGACGCCCGCGAGAGCCCCGCCGAGGCCAG
>VGRJ01000078.1 GCA_016875405.1 Deltaproteobacteria bacterium
CGACGTTGGTGGTGCCGGCGTGGCGCTCCATGCTGCGCTGGTGGGCGCGCGTCTCGTCGCGGGTGGTCATGTGTCGCTCTCCGGTCGCTGGGATGACGCCGGTCAACGTCGCTTGTTTTTTTTTTTTCAACGGGGTCGGGGCGGCGTCGCCCCTGGGTGCCTGGCGCGCCTCGCCCGTCCGCCTTGACCCCGCATGGGGTTTCCACTACGACGCCAGCCGGACTGGTCGAAAAACTGAAAAGTTCTTCGCCGGCGCCCGCTCGGGATGCCGGTTTTTTCGTTTCTGGAGCTGCGTTTTTTTTCTGGCTCTTCGCCTGACGGCTCATCGCTGAATTTTCTGGCTCTTCGCCTGACGGCTCATCGCTGAATTTTCTGGCTCTTCGCCTGACGGCTCATCGCTCGTTCCCCCCACCCATGTCTCGCTCGACCCACGATCTCCCTGCCGCTCCGCCTGCGGCACCGGTGCGCTTTGACGCCGACCGGGTGCGTGCACTCGTCGAGCCGCTCGTCACCGCGCGCGGCTTCGGGCTCTGGGACATCGAGTGGACCGGCGGGGTGCTGCGCGTGTTCATTGAGCACCCCGCGCAGCTCGACGATCCGCTGGCCGGCGTGACCCTCGAGGACTGCGTCCACGTCTCGCGGGCGCTCTCGGTTGTGCTCGACGAGACCGACGTGATCCCGGGCGCTTACAGCCTCGAGGTGAGCTCGCCTGGGCTCGACAGGCCGCTCCGGACGGCGAACGACTTTAAGCGCCAGGTCGGCCGCCTCGCCAAGTGCAAGCTCAAGGAGGCCGCCTCCGATGGGCAGATGGCGCTGCGCGGAACGATCCTCGCCGCCGGCCCCGACGCCATCGAGATGGAAGTCGACGGCAAGCAGTTCCAAGTGTCGCTCGCGAACATCCGCGAAGCGAAGCTCGTGTTCGAGGTCGGCGGCGAAGGCGCCGCGGCGCGACCGGGCAAGAAGAAGGGCGCGAAGCCCTCGAAACACGCAAAGAAACCGACGAACGGGCCTCGACCGCCGCGCACCTGACGCGCGGCACGACGGGCACCCAACGAACCCAACGGACACACAGGACATAGCCATGCCAGCCAAGGCCAAGATCCCCGAAGTCAATCTGGACCAGGTCCTCGAGGAGGTCGCGAAAGAGAAGGGCGTCGAGAAGCAGTCGCTCGTCGAGACCATCGAAGCCGCGATCCTCAAGGCCGCGCAAAACACGTTCGGCCTGAACCGCGAGCTCGAGGCGCGCTACAACCCGGAAAAGGGGCACGTCGAGCTGTTCCAGTTCATGACGGTGGTCGAGGACGTGACCGACCCGGAGCGCGAGATCGCGATGGGCGAGCTTCAGCGCCTCAACCTGCAAGTTGAACTCCAGGCCGAGATCGGCGAGGCGCTCGGCTTTCAGATCTTCTGGCGCGAGGAGGAGAAGGCCCAGGCCGAGAAGCAGGACGCGCAGTTCGGTGACCTCCTTGGCATCCGTCAAGTGCGTAAGACGTTCGGTCGCATCGCCGCGCAGACCGCGAAGCAGGTCCTCCTGCAGCGGGTCCGCGATGCCGAGCGCGACATCATCTACAACGAGTACAAGAGCAAGAAGGGCGAGCTCATCCGCGGGATCATCCGTCGCTTCGAGCGCGGCAACAACATCGTCGTCGACCTCGGCAAGACCGAGGCGATCCTGAGCGGCCGCGAGCAGACCCCGCGCGAGAGCTACCGCCCTGGCGAGCGCATCGTCGCCTACGTCAAGGAGGTCGACCGCGAGGCGCGCGGCCCCATCGTGGTCCTGTCGCGCTCCGATCCGCGGCTCGTCGAGAAGCTCTTCGAGGCCGAAGTGCCCGAGATTTACGAGGGCATCGTGCGCATCGTCGCGGTGGCTCGTGAGGCCGGCAGCCGCTCGAAGATCGCCGTCACGTCGCGCGACGCGGATGTCGATCCGGTGGGCGCGTGCGTCGGGATGAAGGGCTCGCGCGTGCAAGCCGTGGTGCAAGAGCTCCGCGGCGAGAAGATCGACATCGTGCCCTACGACCGCGATCCGGCGCGCTACGTTATCGCCGCGATCCAGCCCGCCGAGGTGCACAAGGTCATCGTCGACGAGACCGGCGGTCGCATGGAGATCGTCGTCCCCGACGAGAAGCTGAGCCTCGCGATCGGCCGCAAGGGGCAGAACGTGCGGCTCGCGTCGCAGCTCACCGACTGGAAGCTCGACGTCATCAGCGAGACGAAGTTCCGCAAGATGGAGGAAGAGGCCGTCGAGCAAATGCGCGCCGTCCCCGGGCTCGTCGACGACCTCGCCCGCAACCTCTATCGCGTCGGCTTCCGCGCGCTCGAGGAGATCGCGGAGGCGAGCGCCGAGGAGCTCGCGGGCATCGAGGGCATTGGCGACGTCGCCGCCGGTGAGCAGCTCCGGGATGCGGCCTCGTCGACGATGGACCGGCTCCGCGACGAGCAGATCCGCGCCATAGCGACCCGCGCCGAGGCTCCGACCGAGCGCGAGCGCATGCTCTGCGTGTCGGGCATCGGCCATCGCACCCTCACGCTGCTCGAGGACGCCGGCTATCGGACGCTGTCCGCGATCACGCGGGAGGACGCCGATCGCCTCGCGATTCGCACCGGCCTCGGCATGAAGAAGGCCGCAAACGTCAAGAAGAACGCCGAGGACTTCGCGGCGCGTGAGCGCGAGATCCTCGCCGCGGCTCGGGCGCAGGCGAAGGCAGGGAGCGCGGACGCGACAGCGTGAGGTCGATGGACCAGACGATGAGCACGAGTCACCCCGCCGGACGCAAGGGGTCGAGGCACGCGAGGAACGCGGGCCCCGATCGCTCGCCCGAGCACGCACGCACGTGCGTCGGGTGTGGCGTGCGCGCGGAGCGCCCGAAGGGTAGCTTCGAGCTCGTGCGCTTCGCCTTGCTGCCCGGGGCGGCGTCATCCGCGGACTCGTCCTCGACGGCGCCGCTCGTGCCTTACGTCGACCTCGCGGGCAGCTCGTTCGGTCGAGGCGCGTGGGTCCACCCGACCCGTCGCTGCCTCGAGGACGCGGCCCGGCGGGGCTTCGCGCGGTCGGCGCGCGGAGAGGTCGCGGCGAGCGCGGAACGTCTCGCGCTCGAGCTCTCCGAGGCCGCGGAGCAACGGGCGCACGCGCTCGTGGGCGTCGCGGTTCGATCGAGGAAGGCTGCCGTCGGGACGACGGCCGTCGAGGAGGCGGACTCTCGCCTGACGCTCGTCGCGGTGGACGCGGCGGCGCAGCGCGAGGTGGACGTCGTCAAGGAGATGGCGAGCGGCAAGGCGCTCGCATTCGGGACGAAGCGCTCGCTCGGAGATGCGTGCGGGCGCGACGTCGTCGGGGTGGTGGCGATCACCGATGCGTCGCTCGCCACTGCCGTACGCGATGCGGTTGCGCTATCACTCGCGGCGGCGGCGATTCGAGGGCTGTGACGGGTAACTCCATGAACAAAGTTCGCGTGTACGAGGTCGCTCGGGATCTCGGGTTGACCAACAAAGACGTCGTCGCGTTGTTCCAATCGCTCGGGTTCTCCGAGGTGAAGAACCACATGAGCGCCGTGGAGCCCGAAGCGGTCGAGCGCGTGAAGCGCAAGCTTGAGCGCAAGGGCGAGGATGACAAGAAGGTCGTCGAGCAGCGCATGGGCGCCGGCGTGATCAAGCGTCGAGCGAAGCAAGAGCCCGCAAAGGGCGCCGACGCCGCTGAAGCGGTCGACGCGCCGCGTGCCTCGAGCGCTGGAGTGGCCGCACCTCCCGCAGAGCCCGAGCCGCCTCGTGCCTCGCAGTCGGGGGCTCGCCCGAGCACTCCGGGGGCTCGTCCGAGCGCTCCCGCCGCTCGAGCGAGCAGCTCAGGAAAGGCCGAGCCCGAGGCGCGCGTGTCGCAGCGTGGACGCCCGCCCGCGGAGGTGGAGGTCGAGGTGCCTGCTCCCCGTGCCTCGCAGCGCGCGCGGAAGGCCGCCGCGTCGCAGCCTAGCCTCGCAGCGCCGCTGGTCCCGTCGTTCGACGGCCCGACCTCGGTCGCGCCCGAGTCCCTCACGCCCCCGACGCTCCGCGCCGAGGACGTTCCCAAGCCCGTCGTTGCGACGTCGGTCGCCGTCGAGGTCGCGTCCCCGTCGGCGCGCGTCGTGACCGAGGCGCCTCGCTCGACCGCGGCCCCGAGCCCGTCGCAGTTCCCGGAGCGCCGCCCCTCGCAGCCGCCAAAGAGCGGCATCGAAGTGTGGGAGGGCCGCCCAGGCGTCCCGATGCCGCAGCGTCCGCGAACGCCCGCCGGCCCCGCGAGCGGACCGCCCCGCCGCACGACCTACGATCCCCGCGCGAACCAGCCCGGTGGGCCGCGCCCCTACGGCGGGACGGCTCCCACCGGCTACGGGCAGCGCCCGATGCCTGGCCGCCCGATGCGACCGGGCTTTGGGCGCAAGCCCCCGTTCGGCAGGCCAGGACCGATGAGCGGCCGCAGGCCCGAGGTCTCCACGAAGGAGATGTCGGCGCACAAGATGGTCATCCGCATCGAGGGCGAGACAAGCTTGCAAAGCCTGGCGCAAAAGATGGCGCTGAAGGCGATCGACGTGCTGATGAAGCTCCTCAGCATGGGCATGACGGGCGTCAATATCAACTCGACGCTCGACTCGGACACCGCGAAGCTCCTCGCGAGCGAGTTCGGCTGGACCGTCGAGGACGTGTCGGTCAACGTCGACGAGCAGCTCGAGCAGGCCGTCCAGCAGCAGGACGAGGGTGACGCCGGCGATGAGGCTCCGCGCCCACCGATCGTCACCGTCATGGGTCACGTCGACCACGGCAAGACCTCGCTCCTCGACACCATTAGGCGCACCCAGATCGCGTCGGGCGAGGCCGGCGGCATCACGCAGCACATCGGTGCGTACCGCGTCGAGAAGAACGGCCGCTCGCTCTGCTTCCTCGACACGCCGGGTCACGAGGCCTTCACGGCGATGCGCTCTCGCGGTGCGTCGCTCACGGACATCGTCGTCCTCGTCGTCGCGGCCGACGACGGCGTCATGCCTCAGACGAAGGAGGCCATCTCGCACGCCCGCGCGGCGAAGGTGCCGATCATCGTCGCCATCAACAAGATCGACAAACCCGGCGCCGAGCCGGAGCGCGTCCTCCGCGAGCTCGCCAACGAAGGGCTCCAGTCCGAGGATTGGGGCGGCGACACCATCATGGTTCGCCTCTCTGCCAAGACCGGAGAGGGCGTCGACACGCTGCTCGAGATGATTCAGCTCCAGTCCGAAGTGCTTGAGCTGCGCTGTCACCCCGGGCGCCGCGCCTCGGGCGTCGTCATCGAAGCGCTGCTCGATCGCGGCCGCGGCTCGGTCGCGCGCGTCCTCGTTCAGGACGGCACGCTGCGTCGCGGCGACGTCCTGCTCGCGGGCATCGCGTACGGCAAGATCCGCGCGATGACCGACGAGAAGGGCCGCATGCTGAAGGAGGCCGGTCCGTCGACTCCGATCGAGGTGCTCGGCCTAGACGAGGTGCCGAGCGCTGGTGACCCCGTGCACGCGGTGAAGGACGTGAAGGCGGCCGAGGCGCTCGCCGACGAGCGTCGCAAGAAGCTCAACAAGCAGAAGGCGACCATCGGCGAGGGTGGCTTCACCTTCGACAAGCTCCGCGAGAAGCTCGCCGAGGCGGAGCAGCTCGAGCTCAAGGTCATCCTGAAGGCCGACGTGCAGGGCTCGGCCGAGGCCCTTGCCCAGGCGCTCGCGAAGCTGTCGACGAAGAAGGTCAAGCTGTCCATCGTACAGACCGGCGTCGGCGGCATCACCGAGTCCGACGTGAACCTGGCGGTCGCCGCTCAGGCGATGATCGTCGGCTTCAACGTCCGCCCGGCCGGGAAGGCGAAGAAGCTCGCCGAGCAAGAGAAGGTCGAGACGCGCCTCTACAGCATCATCTACGAGGTGATTGACGACGTCCGCAGCGCGATGGAGGCCCTCCTCCCCGCGACCAAGGTCGAGAAGGAGATCGGCAAGGCCGAGGTCCGCGCGGTCTTCCGCATCAGCAAGGTCGGCGCGATCGCAGGCTGCATGATCACCGACGGCGTGGTGAAGCGCGGCTGCCAAGCTCGCCTCGTGCGCGACCGCGACGTCATCTGGTCGGGGTCGGTCGGGACGCTCAAGCGCTTCAAGGACGACGCTCGCGAGGTCCGTGAGGGCTTCGAGTGCGGCATCGGCCTCGACGGCTTCAACGAGTTTCAGGAGGGCGACATCATCCGCGCCTTCGAGCTCGAAGAGGTCAAGGCGAAGCTTGATGACTGAGAGCGCCCTGGCATCGCGCGGGTGTTGAGAAGGCGCGAACATGTTCGTCGGAGTCCTGAGGTTGACCTTGCACATCCCTGCTGCTCAGTCGCTAAAGGACCGTCGGCGGGTGGTGCGCTCGTTCAAGGATCGGCTCCGCGTGCGGCTCTCGCTCTCGGTCGCGGAGGTCGGCGGTCTCGACGTTCATCAGCGCGCCGTGCTCGCGGTCGTAGCGGTCTCGAACGACGCTGCGGAGGTGGATGCGTTGCTCGGGTCGGCCGCGGCGATGGCCTCCGAGCTTCGTGACGCGGTCCTTGTCGACCGAGCGACCGAGCTAGTGCCATTCGGGAGTGAGGGGCGTGGTGTCGGAGCGGCTGCGCCGCGGCGGGAGGTGCGACCGTGAAGCGGCGCGGCAAGCAGAGCGACGTCCTGCCGGTGACGGCAGAGCCCGAGCGTAAGGTCCCGAGGCGATTGCGCGTCGAGAGCGAGATCTTCGAGCAGCTCTCGCTCGCCGTCCTCGAGCTCGAGGACCCGCGCCTCTCCGGAGTGTCGGTGTCGCGGGTACAGATGACGGACGACCTTCGCCTCGTGCGCGTCTACGTCCGCTCGGTTGGGCTCGGACCGAACGCCGATGAGGGCAAGCAGCGCTCGATCCTGAGGGGTCTGTCGTCGGCCTCGGGGCGACTCCGCCGCTCGCTCGGCGCGACGCTCGATCTCCGGTACGTTCCCGATCTTCGCTTCTTCTACGACACCGGGGTCGATCACGCGCGCCGCATCGACGAGCTCCTCGACGAGATCCGGTCGACCGAGGGCTAGCGCGCCCGCACCGATACCAAGAGCGAGGCGAGCGCCTTCGCGACGCCCGTCGAGGCCGGCTCGAAGACGAGCTCGTGGAAGCTCTCGGCGTTGGCCGGGCGATCGGGGCCGACGTACGCCGAGGGGACTTGCGGACGGTGTCGGGCGAGCCACCCGACGAAGCCTGCCACGGGCCAGACGTGGCCCGAGGTTCCAATGGCGAGGAAGGCTCCGCAGCGCGCGAGCGCGGCCTCGAGCACGTCGAGGTGCGCGGGCACCTCACCGAACCACACGATGTCGGGACGGAGCCGCGCGTGGCAGCGGTCACACGAGGGGACGGCGTCGAGCGTCGCGTAGCTCCGCACGTCGTCGAGTGGTGGAGCATCGCATTGTTGGTTCGAGCACCGCGAGCGGTCGAGTCGTCCGTGGACATGGACGATGCGCCTCGAGCCGGCACGCTCGTGCAGGGGGTCGACGTTTTGCGTGCAGAGGAGAAAGCGCGTGCCGAGAGCTCGCTCGGCATCCGCGAGCGCGCGGTGTGCGGGATTCGGGGTGCAGGCGAACGCCCCGCGTCGGCGCGCCGAGTAGAAACGCCAGACGAGCCAGGGGTCGCGCGTGAACCCTTCGGGAGACGCGACGTCCTCGATCGCGTGGTTCTCCCACAGGCCGTTTGCGTCCCGGAAGGTCGGGACCCCGCTCTCTGCGCTGACCCCGGCGCCGGTCAAGACGAGCAGGCCGCCGTGGTCGAGGTGGACGCTCATCGGCGGTCGGGCGTGTCGCCCTGGTGAGGATGGTGGCGGAGTCGAGGCGGGACGCGAGACCCCAGGGGTGACGCGCGTCCCGTCAGGCTTCGCGTCACTTCTTCAGGATGACGAACTGCACGCGTCGGTTGCGCGCGCGGTTGCCGGGCGTGACGTTCGGCACGAGCGGCCGCTCCTGGCCGAAGCCCTTGGCCGAGAGGCGTCCGCTCTCGACGTTGCCCTTCTCCACGAGCCAGGTACGAACGGCCTCGGCTCGGCTCTGGCTGAGCTCCTTGTTGCGCGCCGGCGTGCCGGTGTTGTCCGTGTGGCCCTGGATCTCGATCTGCTCGAGCTTCGCGTTGCGGTTGATGACGTCGGCGATCTCCTCGAGCAGCTGGCTGCTGTCGGACGCGATGTTCGCCGAGTCCGTCTCGAAGTGAATTTGCTTCGAGATCTGGATCTGGTTGCCAGCGACTCGGACGCTCGCGAGCACGGGGCGCTTCGTCAGCGTCACGCTCGCCTTCACGTCCTCGCGCGGCCGCACCGTGACGTCCTGGGTCTGTGCGAAGTGACCCTTGGCCTCGGCGGTGAGCGAGCCCTCACCGAGCGCGACGTCCGCGAACTTGAACGACCCGTCTCCGCCCGTCGTCGCGGTGTGCTTCGTCCCGGTGCTGTCCGTGAGCGTCACACTCGCGCCGTTGATGGTCGCTCTACCCGCGCTGCTCGTCACGGTGCCTGCGACGCCGCCCTTCTTCGGCAGCGACTCGAGCTCACACGAGATGTCCGTGAAGAACGAACCGGTGACGTACGTCTTCGGAGCCGGTGCGAGCGGCGCAGGGGCAAGCGGCGAGGCCGGTGCACCCGGTGCCGGTGTCCGAGGTGCTGCCGCCGGCGCGGGCGCCGCCGCGGGGACCATCGCCTTCGGATCCGCCGCGACGATCGCAACGGAGCAGGTACCTGGCTTGTAGCCGTCGGCGGTGACCTCGAACGTGTGGACGCCCGGCTCGAGCCGTCGGGTGAGGAAGCGACCCGAGCCGTCCGTTGCGAACGGCGGCTCGGAGACGCCCGGATCCTTGAGCGTCACGATCGCCTTGGCCACGAGCGCCGTCGCGCCCTTCTCTTTTACGAGACCGCGGACGAAGTACTCGGGCGGTGGCGGGATGACCTGAGGCGGAGGCGGCAGGACTGGCGTCGGCGGAGCTACGACCACCTGCTCGACCTTGGGCTTCGCGGCCGCGTCGTAGGCGTAGCCGAGGCCGAGGTAGAGGGTCCAGGGGGCCTGCGGCGCAACCTCTTCGATGAAGGTCGAGGTGCCGCTGATTCCGATGTCGACGGCGGCGTGGGCCGAGAGGCCGCGCAGCGAGCCATCCAGCGGATTGCTACGCGCGCCGATCGTCACGCGCGACGGCGCGGCGGCGAAGCCTGGCGGTCCCGACGTCGGGTCGGAGAGGTCCTTCAACGCCAGGCAGACGTCGCCCTCGGAGATCGTACGCGTGTGGCACTCGTACTTCTGACGATTCACCGGCACGTCGATCGAGTACTCGACGTACGGCTGAACCCAGCGGAGCGGTGCGTCGATGCCAACGCGAAGGGGCAGGAAGTCGACGCGGTTGATGCCGAGGCCGAAGCGCTCGATGCGGCTCACCGGGATGCGATCGAGAGAAGTTCCCGCGAGGATCGCTGGGTTGCGCTGGGCGCGGAGGCGCTCGACCTCGGCGACGAGGCTGCCCGAGTTGTTGAGCCAGTACCCGGCGTTGAGGTGGAGGCGAAGCGGCGCGCCGACGCCACGGCCCTCGATCGAGCGCAGGTCGACGGTCGTCAGGGCGGAGAACTCACCGCTCGTGCCGCTGCCGGCGACGCCGACATCGCCCGCGCCATTCAGGAAGTAGACGCGCGCCTCAGCGCCTACGCGAAGGAAGTCCCCGACGCGCGAGGGCGTGAAGCCCTTCACGCCGACCGTCGTGTCCCCGAGGACCTGGAGCAGCGTGGGGGTACCGAGGCTGTTGGAGTTGGCGTAGGTGCGGAGCCCCACGTACGCCTCGAGGAAGGGGAGCGGCGTCGCATTGAGCGTGAACCAGCCGCCGATGTGGCTCGCCTTGTCGCTCTGCGCGGCGGGATCGCACGGCGTGTTCGCGTTGCAGAGGAAGCCCGACGCGGTAAACCAGTCTGCCAAGAAGCCGACCCGGAAGGTCCCGGCCGCGCCAGAACCCGCGTAAGAAGTGCGGAGGAGGCCGACGCTGCCCGTCAAGTTCGCCTGCTCGGCGAGGCTTGCCGCGCGCGTTTCCTCGCTCGGCTCTTTCGGCTCGCCCTCGGCCTTCACTTCCTCGGCCGCGCTCTCGCCGCCGGGCGCATCCTCGTCGCCCGCGGGCGGCGCCGCCGCGACGGGGGGAGCGGGCGGCGCAACGAGCGGGGCAGCGGGAGCTGCTGCGGGTGCAACCGGCGCGGGGACCACCCTCGGCGCCGTCGTCGGGGGGGCGCTCGGGGCAGGGGCCTGCGCGTGGGCGTCGAGGGCGAACGTGCCGCCCGTCAGCGCGGCTAGGGCCGCGAGGGTCGAGGGCTGGAGCCAGGCGAGGATGCGAAGGTGCGAGCGCGAGAGGGCCATCGAGACCGGGTTTTATCACCGGCCCGGCATCGGGAAGAGTATTTTCGTCAGGTATTTCGAGCTGCGCGGGCCATCGCGGCAGTGCGTCGAAGGGCGCCTGGACTCGCTCACGCGGCGAAAGAGGTGCTAACAGTTGGTTTACTCCTCGACATGGCGCTCATCGACGTTCGGAACCTCGCCAAGACCTACCGCACCGGCCTCTTTCGGAAGACGTCGGTCGTCGCGGTGAAGGGCATCACGTTCCAGGTGAAGGAGGGGACGATCGCGGGCTTTCTCGGGCCGAACGGGTCGGGCAAGACCACCACGATCAAGATGCTGCTCGGCCTCATCGCCCCGACGCGCGGAGAGGTCACGATGTTCGGGGAGCGGTTGCCCTCCGTGGGGGCGCGGGCGCGGGTCGGGTTCTTGCCCGAGAACCCTTACGTGTACCCGTACCTCACCCCTCGCGAGCTCGTCGAGACGAGCGGGCGCTTGAGCGGCCTCACCGGCCGCGAGCTCACGCAGCGGACGCGTGAGTCGCTCGAGCGAACCGGTGTGCTCTATGCCGCGGATCGAGAGGCACGCCGGCTCTCGAAGGGCATGCTCCAGCGCGCGAGCCTTGCCGCCGCGCTCGTCGCAGGGCCCGAGCTCCTCATCCTCGATGAGCCGATGAGCGGCCTCGACCCGGTCGGCCGCAAGGAGGTGCGCGATCTCATCGTGTCGGAGGCGAGGGCGGGACGGACCATCTTCTTTTCGACCCATATCCTCAGCGACGTCGAGTCGCTCTGCGACGAGGTCGTGATCTTGCGTAGCGGCGAGGTGGTCGAGTCGGGCCACATCCATGAGCTTCTCGGCGGTGAGGTCCTCCGCACCGACATCACGCTCGCCGAGGTGAGCCCCGATCTCCACGAGGCGCTGCGGACCGAGGGCTTCGTCCCCGAGGAGCGCCTCGGGCACCTCGTCGTCCGCGTCACCAGCGACGACGCCGTGCGCGAGGTGTTGACTCGGTCGCTCGCGGCGCATGCCCGCATCGTCGAAGTCGCGCCGCATCGGCAGACCCTCGAAGACGTCTTCATGCGCACGGCCCGCTGAGCCGCCACCAGGCGTAACCTTGGCTCGAACGGATGTCGCCGGGGCCTCGGCGTCGAGCCTCGCGAGCTGTCGGTCACAAGCGAGCCCAGAGCTCGCCTAACCCGCGAGCTCACGCCGAGCGGCGTCGAGGATTTCCTTTGCATGCGCTGCGATGCGCTTCTCGTCTTCCCCTTCGATCATCACACGGAGCTTGGGCTCGGTGCCGCTCCAGCGCACAACGATCCGGCCATTGTTGCCGAGCGCTCGCTCCACCAGAGCGATCGTTCGGCTCGTGCGCTCGAGCTGCTCAAGCGGCCTCCGCTCAGGAAAGCGTTCGCTTTGCAACACCTGCGGGACGCGCTCCATCGCCGCCGCGGCGAGCTCCGACATCGGGCGCCCCGACTCGACGAGCAAGGCGAGCAGCTGCAGCGCCGCGACGATCCCGTCTCCGGTGGTCGCATGGTCGAGGAAGATGAGGTGGCCCGACTGCTCGCCGCCGAAGTTGAAGCCTCCCTTGCGCATGCGGTCGACGACGTAGCGGTCCCCGACCGGAGTTCGGAGGAGCTTCCCGCCGCGCCGCGCGAGCGCGCGCTCGAGCCCGAGGTTCGACATCACGGTCGCGACAACGGTCTTCTTTGCGAGGGTCCGCGCCTCGAGTTTGCGACCTGCGCAGAGCGCCATGATCGCATCGCCGTCGATCTCTTGACCACGCTCGTCCACCACGATCACGCGGTCGGCGTCGCCGTCGAGCGCGATGCCGAGGTGGGCTCCGCGCTTTTTCACCTCTTGCGCGACCGCGCTCGGATGGAGTGCGCCGCTCTTGTTGATGTTGGTGCCGTTTGGCTTCACGCCGAGGCGATCGACGCGCGCCCCGAGCTCCTCGAACACCGCAGGCGCGACCTTGTACGCGGCGCCGTGGGCCGCATCGACGACGACGCGCACCCCATCGAGGCTGAGCCGATTCGGGAAGGTCGACTTGCAGTAGACGACGTAGCGCCCCTGGGCATCGTCGACGCGCATCGCGCTGCCTACCGCGCTCCCCGTCACCTTCACGCGGTCGAGCGCATCGCCCTCGAGCAGCTGCTCGATCTCCTGCTCGAGCGCGTCGTCGAGCTTGAAGCCGTCGGGGCCGAAGAGCTTGATGCCGTTGTCGTCGTAAGGGTTGTGGCTCGCGCTGATCACGACCCCGGCGTCGGCGCGCATGCTCACGGCGATGTTGGCGACGCCCGGAGTAGGCAGTGGGCCGCACAGCATCACGCGCCCGCCCATGGCGCAAATTCCCGCGGCGAGCGCGGTCTCGAGCATGTACCCCGAGAGCCGCGTGTCCTTGCCGATGACGACGCGTACCTGCCGCCCCCCGCCGATCTTCTTCACGTGTCTGCGAGCGACGAAGGTGATCGCGCGGCCGAGCCGTAGCGCGAGCTCGGGGGTCATCGGGTGGACGTTCGCGACGCCGCGAATGCCGTCGGTTCCAAAGAGCTGCCGTTCACTCATGGTGGTCGTTCCTCGGCGGGGGCGCATCCTACAACGGGACGGGGGGATGACGGGTCAACCCGAGCAGGAGTGCTCGGGCAGCCCCGACGAGGAAGATCGACCCGGTCACGAGTACGAGGTCCCCTCTCGTCGCGTTCGAGAGTGCCGCGTCGAGCGCCGTGTCGAGGTCTTTGTGTGCCTCGCCCGGCCACGCGGCTTGCAGCGCGGAGCCGTCGACGGCGCGGCGCCCGGCGACCGCTTCGAGCGGCGGGGCGTAGTGACGACGAGAGGCGAGCGGTCCGAGCCGATCGAGCATCGGCCGCCACGCCTTGTCGTCGAGCGCGCCGAAGACCAGCGTCATAGGCTGCGCTCCCTCGCGGTCGAGGTACTCCGCGAGCGCCGCCGCGCCTTCCGCGTTGTGCGCGCAGTCGAGTAGCACCCTCACGCCGCCGACGTCGAGCGTCTCGAGCCGCCCCGGCCAGCGCACCTCGCGGACGCCGCGCTCGATCGCACGCTCGAGCCGAGGGTAAGAGACGCGCAGCTGCCATGCCGTCGTCGCGGCGACGGCGGCGTTGACGAGCTGGTGCCTGCCCGGGAGGGCTGGGGCGAGCGTGAGCTCGCGCGCGTCGAGGAGCTTCACGGTCGCCCCGCGGTCGTCGATGGTGAGTCGCGCCGTCGAGGCTGCGGGTGGGCGCGGGGTGTCGTCACGGTCGCAGACCCACACCACCGGCGACGCGCCTCGCGCGGCGAACACTTCGGCCGCCGAGTTCGCAGCGTCGGCCGTCAGCGGGCCCACGATCATCGGCGCGCCGCGCTTCGCGATCGCCGCCTTTTCGCGAGCGATGCTCGCCTGATCCGGGCCGAGCAGGCGGACATGATCGAGCCCGATGCTCGTCACGGCGCAGGCGAGCGGTGACTCGATCACGTTGGTCGCGTCGAGGCGACCGCCGAGCCCGACCTCGAGCACGGCGACATCGACCTCGGCCCGCTCAAAGGACACGAAGGCCGCGAGGGTGAGCGCTTCGAACACCGTCGGGCGTTCGAGCCCAGCCGCGGTCGAGCGGTCGAGCGCGTCGGCGAGCGCCTCGTCGCCAAGCGGCTCCCCGTCGATCTGGATCCGCTCGTTGAACCGGCAGAGATGCGGTGACGTGTAGAGGCCGACGCGCAGGCCGTGGCACCGTAAGATCGACGCGAGCATGGCCGATACGCTGCCTTTCCCGTTGGTGCCGGCGACGTGTACCACCGCGAAGCTCCGCTCGGGATGGCGAAGCCCCGCCAGCGCATCGTGCATGCGCTCGAGTCCGAGGCTCGCGCCTCGTGGGGCCTCTTCGAGCAGCCGCGCGAGCGCGCGCTCGAGCGCCGCCGTCACGTGAGGCCTCGGGGGGCGAGGGCGTGCTGAGGGGCGCGCGTCAGGTGGTCGCGCATGCGCCGGCGAGGTGTCCGAGCAGCCGCGCGAGCTCGCGCTTCATCTCGAGCCGCGAGCACACGAGATCGACCATGCCGTGCTCGACGAGGAACTCGGCGCGCTGAAAGCCACGGGGCAGCTTCTGCCGAATCGTGCTCTCGATGACACGCGGCCCGGCGAAGCCGATGAGCGCCTTGGGCTCCGCGATGTTGACGTCGCCGAGGAAGGCAAAGCTCGCCGCCACCCCGCCGGTCGTCGGGTGAAGGAGGCAGGAGATGAAGGGCAGCCTCTTCGCGCGGAAGCGCTCGAGCGCGGCCACCGACTTTGCCATTTGCATGAGCGACAAGATCCCCTCCTGCATGCGCGCTCCGCCGGAGGCCTGAAGGAGCACCACCGGCAGACCCTCCTCGGCCCCTCGCTCGAAGAGGCGCGTGATCTTCTCGCCGACGACCGAGCCCATGCTGCCGCCCATGAAGCCGAAGTTGAAGCAGCCGAAGGCGATCGGCCGCCCTTCGAGGCGCGCGCGGCCGACTTGAATGCCCTCGTTGACCCCGCTCTTTTTTCGGCTCGCGGCGATGCGGTCGAGGTAGGGCCTGCCGTCGCTGAAGGACAGCGGATCGGTCGGCGCGAGGTTCGGGTCCCACTCGTCGAGCTGACCGTCGTCGCAGAGGAGGAGCTGCCAGCCCTCGGACGAGAGTTTGTGGTGCTGTTGGCAGCGAGGGCACACCTCGAAGTTGCGCACCAGCTCGTCAGCGGGGAGCGTCGCGCCGCAGCCGTCGCACTTTCGGAACACGCCCTTGCCGAGCGTCACCTTCTCGCTCGCATCGGGCGGAGTCTTGTCGGGCCAAGCCATGCGCGTCAGTCCAGTACCATTTCCTGCACGAGGGGCGTGATCTTCAGTGTCGGGCTCACGCGCGACTGAAGCTCCACCGCCGAGACTCCGGGAGCGAGCGCCACGATGACGAGCCCCTCCTCGCGTGGCTCGAGGACGCCGAGCGGGCAGTAAATGCGCTCGCAGGGCAGGTCATCGGGCTCGAGTCGTTCGACGATGGAGGTCTGCGTCACGTTCCAGAGGACGGCGATGCGGCGGGAGGCTCCGGTCTTGGCTTCGCCGCGCGCGCCCCCCGCGACGTCCACCGCCTCGACCTCGACGAGCTCGGTCGCCCCCGCCGAGGCCGTGGCCTCGACGTGCCGTTCCATGACGCGCATCAATTGCTCTCGGGTCAAGAACATGTGGGCACCTCTCGGAGGACCTCGAGGCGCCTCGAGCCGGCGAGCTGGCCACACGCTCCGCCGACATCGCGACCGCGCGGCCGACGGACGAGCGTCGTCACGCCGCGCGAGACGAGTCGCGCAATGAAGGCGTCGAGGCGCTCGGGCGTCGACGAGACGAGCTGCGGATCCGGACCTGGGTTCGCCGGAATGAGATTCACGCGGCATCGGAACGGCGCGACGTACTCGGCGAGCTGGTCGGCGTCCTCGAGGTGATCGTTGAAGCCTTGGAACAGCGTGTACTGGAACAGGATGCGCTGACCACGAGGCAGGTGCTCGAGCAAGGTGGCCCGGAGCGCCGCGAGGTCATGCTTGCGATTCACCGGCATGATGGCGCTGCGACGCGCGTCGTCGGCGACGTGGAGGCTCACCGCGAGCTCGGCGCGGGCCTCGCGCAAGAACGCGGGGATTTTGTCGACGACGCCGACCGTGCTCACCGTGACCCGCGAGGGCGCGAACGCGAACGCGACGTCGTCGGTGAGCAGCGCGACCGAGTGGAGGACCTCCTTCAGGTTGTCGAGTGGCTCGCCCATACCCATGAAGACGACGTTGGAGATCCCGTACCTCGAGCGCCGTGCCTGGGGTGCCGTGGCGCCGGTCGTGTTGGGTCGGCGCTCGGCCATCGGGCCGCGGCGATCGACCGGCTGCTCCTCGGCGGCGACGAGGGCCGCGAGACGGACCTGATCCACGATCTCGGCCGCCGTGAGCTGGCGCGAGAGCCCGAGACGGCCGGTCTCGCAGAAGCTGCAGGCGCGAGCGCAGCCGACCTGCGTAGAGATGCACAGCGTCGTCCGCGCGCGGTTGCGCCCCTCGTGAACAGGGATCAGCACCGACTCGACGAGCGCGTTGTCTTCCGTGCGCAGCAGCAGCCGTACGGTTCCATCCGAGGATGGGGCGCGCTCCGCGAGCGTGAGCGTTGGCCTCGGTGATAGAGCGAGCAGCGTCGGGCGAGCCCAGGCTCCAATTCCGGCGCGCTCCAAGGCCTCGCCGTCCCAGCGGCATTCGCCGGGCTCACGGAAGGCGAGCCGCAGCGCCTTCTGCGCGGTGCGCTCGCAGGTATCGAGCTTCGCGCCGGTCCTCGTCGAGAGGTGCTCGGCGAGGCTCCGTCGGTCGTGCGCCGCGAGGGGCGACGTAGCGCGGCACGGAGTCGACGCGGGGACGGCTGACACCGCCCGATGGTTACCACATTCACGCGACATCGGCGCCTCCGACGCGACCGGGTGCGCGCCGTCGAGCGCCAGCGCGGCGCCCGGTTGCGTGGACGTTATCGGCATAACGTTATGAAGATAACGTCGCTCGCGGTGTTGAGCTCTGGCGCGCCGAATGCGCCAAGGGCGGTGTTTGACGCCTGTGGTGAAGCTGTGGAAAACATCCGGGCAATAAAATCTTGCTGTCGTCATACGATTTCGATTGAAGACAAGGGGTGGCCCGTGGCATCTTCGCTCATGGAAGTTCCGCGGCACGTTCGCCTCGGGACCTTCCGAACGCAGAAGCCCTCCGGGAGCTGCGATCCCTCTCCGCCGACGGGACGCCAGGATCGGATTCACGCCGACCGACGAACCTGCCTCCGAGAGAGCGATCGAGCCGCGTCGGTGATGTGCCCTGTCAGGGTCGTTGCCGCAGCGGTTGAAGAGGCTCTGGGGTGCAGCGCGGCGCGCCGGCGATGAGCCGGTCGACGCTCGACGTTGTACCTCGCCGGTCGCGCAGGCCTCGGCTTGCGTCTCCGGTCAGGAGTGGTGGAAGGCACCCTGGGTCCAACCGATTCGATGAACGTTCGCGCGTGCATTGAGTTGGAGACCCTTTCGGGCGAACACGACGATGTCGTGGCGTCGGGCAACACCCGACGACGCCCTGGCGAGCCGGCCTCGAGAGAGGTTCTCACCGCAGATCGTCGACCGAAGGTCATTCCAACCTCGGACGACGCCGGCCACGCGACAGAGGGTGTCCGTGGATGTCTTGGTACGGGGTCTCCCAAGCGGCGAGCGGTCGTCGCGAGGGCTGCGCACACGGCGGTGAATCGTCGTTGCGTCCCTATGTCGAGGCATCGCGGTCCGCAGCGACCCGCGAGGGTTGAGGCGGTCGGCGCACGACGAGTCGAGAGGCTCGTCCGGCAGCGATGTCGCAGTGGCGCCGGGTTCGGAAGCCCGCGAGGTGTGCTCGCGGGTCAGATGGTTCTGCAGAAGTTGATGAGGTGCAGGTGGCCTCGCGGCGTCGGTGAAGAGCCGAGCCGGCGCGGGGCCTAGCCGACGGGTGAGAGCCTGGCGGTGAACTCTTGTACGACGCTCGTTGGTCTGGGCAGCAAAGTCCGGACTCGAGTGGCGGCTCTCCTCCCGGCATCGTGAGAGGCCCTGTTCGCGCGAGCGAGCGGCGCGTCGAGCGGTGATGGGGCCCGTCGGGGACTCCCCGGCAGGCAGCTTGCGATAGCAAGGCCCGACGAACGGTCGGCGCGGGGGGACTCGTCAACGGAAGGCGCTCCGCTTCTCGGAAAGGGCCGCATTGGTGTGCGGTCGGTGAATGGGAAGCTGGGACGAGCGGCGACGTTCGTCCCCAGATGGGTGGGCCGCGAGGTCCGCACATCGAGGTGTCGGATGTCTCGCACGCAAGCGCGGGCCTCCGTCACGACAGGGAGCGTCAGTGGGTCGGCTCGACCCGCGTGGGCGACGGCGAACAGCCGCACTCACGCGCCGGGTGCTCCGAGAGGTGCGCCCGGGTTCGATGGCGTGCAACGGCACTCCATCGCGTTGGATGAGGCGACGACCACAGCTCGCGATGGCGGCACCAACCTCCTCGCGACTCGAGGCCGGCACGCACCGAAGGCGCAAGCTCTCGGGCGACGGCGCCGCGGCGACGCGGAGATGACTGCGACCCGTACGACGTGCGGACCTCGCAGGCGCTCCAACGCGACGCGGACAGAGAGGCGAGAGCCTCGCGCTCGAGAGGCCGAAGACTCGCAGGGTGCTCGTTTGACAATTGGTGAGTTGCAACGGTCGAGAGCGAATCATCTTCCCCGAGACCGCTCGTCGTGGTCGACGTCCAACGTGGCGTCGGTGCCCGGCGAGAGACCAAGGGGTAAGCCCTGCCTGGCGGCTCGAGAGCTCGTGACGGAGCGAGCAGCTGGGATGGGTGAAAGGGTGAGGCTAGAGCACGGCGCGCGAACACTTTTCAACGACGTGCTTCAGCGCTCTCTCCACGAACCAGCGATGGTAAGTCGAGAGGTGGCGCGATCGATCGAAGATGTCCCGGCGTGACATCGCACCGAGCCTAAACCGCTCGACTCGAGGTGACGCTTGGTCTGACGGGAGACGAGCTCGGGTGTTGATCCGGCGGCCGCGAGGTCGACGGACGCACTGGGGATCGGCGGGGGAGCGCGATGGAAAGCGCTTCGCCGCAGCCGACGGACGACGAGGGACATCAGTGCGCACGACGAAACCCTGGCTCTCCCAGCCGAAAGGCGCAGAGAGTCGGCGATCAGGCCCCCACCGTGGAGCGTCGAGAGGTAGCTCCTCTCTGGCCTCCGGGGGCGAGCGAAGAAAGGAAAGCTCGCGATCGCAGGGACCGAACGTCCGCACTACGACCGCGGTGAAAAACCGTGGTCCTCAGGCTCGAGGGAAGGCGCCGCGAAGCGCCGCTCGGGCCAGGAGAGCTCACCGAATGACGAGGATGTCCGGCGCCGCCGCGAGCGGTGGCCGGTGGGTGCAAGCGGCAGAGATGCCGGAACGCGAGCGCGGGCACGCGACGCGATGCACCAAGTGGACTCCCCGAGAGGGTCGCTTCCAACGGAGGCGACCTTTTCGCGTTTGTGCTCTTCATCTCGGTGCCTCCAAGGCCGCATGGTTCGCGACGCGCAAACGAGGCTTCGAAGACTCCCGAGGCGGGCTCGCGTTACCGCTCACGCCGACAAGCCTTTCCTTTCCGCGCCGCGCAGGTAGCATGCGATTCGGGGTGCTCACGTTCGCGAGCGCTCCTACGCCATGAGCCAGGCCATCGCACGCATGCTCCAGCCCGACGCCGTGTTCGGCGAGCGGTACCGCGTCGTGCGTTGCATCCGCACCGGCGGCATGGGCGCCGTCTACGAAGCGACCCACCTCGAGACCGGCCGCCGCGTCGCGGTCAAGGTGATGCTGCCGAGCCTCGTGAGCGAGCCGACGTTGCGGGCGCGCTTCAAGCTCGAGGCGACGGTCGTCGCGTCGGTCGAGAGCGAGCACATCGTCGACGTGCTCGATGCCGGCATCGAACCGGCGACGGGCGCGCCGTTCCTCGTGATGGAGCTCCTTCGCGGCGACGACGTCTCGACGCTCCTGAAGCGAGAGGGGCCGTTCGCGCCGGAGGACGTCGTCGTCCTGCTCTGGCAGGCGTCTCTCGCGCTCGACAAAACCCACGCGGCCGGAATCGTTCATCGCGACCTGAAGCCCGACAACCTGTTCCTTACGCGGCGCGACGACGGGTCCCCGCGGCTCAAGATTCTCGACTTCGGCATCGCGAAGGTGATGGCGCAGAGTCCCGCAGCAGGGCAGCAGACCGCCACCGTCGGCACGCCGCTCTACATGGCGCCAGAGCAGATCAACGGCGACGCGATCGAGCCGACATGCGATCTCTACTCGCTCGGACACATTGCGTTCGCGATGCTCGTCGGGCGTTCCTACTGGTTCGACGAGTGGCAGGGCGGTCCCGTCTATCCGCTGCTCCTCAAGGTGTTGAAGGGCGCGACGGAGCCGGCCTCCGCGCGGGCCGGTCGCCATGGTCGCACGCTCCCTCCGGCGTTTGATGCGTGGTTCGCGAAGGCGACCGCGACCAGCTCCGCCGAGCGTTTTCAGTCGGCGAGCGCCCTCGTGCAGGCCTTGTCGCAGGCGCTCGGCGTCGAGGTCCCCGCGCAGCGCAGGCAGCGCGCGTCGGTCGGGTCGTTCCCCGACATGGGAGGCGCGGTCCTTCCGAGCGACCGGCCGTCGAGCGCCGAGCGACTCCCCGTACCTCCGCCCCGAGCCCCGCTCGCGAGCGGCTTTGTGCCTCCGACGGCCATGCCGACACCGGCGTCCTCGCCCGACGTCGTGAGGCCCGCTTCAGGCGCGACGTCGTCGCCTCACGCGCTCAGCGTCGCTCCCGCCACTCCACCGCCGCGCGCGTCTGCACCGGGGACGAACCCCAGCGGGCCATGGGACGCGTCGGCTGCGCTCGTTGCGGCGGGTGGCTTGCGCTCACCGAGCCACCCTTCGCATCCGGGGCACGTGCAGCTCGGAGGCCACACGCCGACGGGGCGCGACAACTGGGCGGCGCCCCCGGTGCCGACGCCGCCCTCAGGCGTCGGGTTCAACGTCGCGACTCCGCCTCGGATTGGAGCTGCCGAAGGCAAGGACGCATCGTCAAAGCCGCGGCGCGGCCTTGTCCCGCTTGCGCTCGTGGCCTTGCTCTTCGCGCTCGTCGTCTGCGGCGGCGTCGTGTTCATGTCATGGCCGAGCTCGACTCCGCCGGATCCGGCCGCGAGCGCGACGAGTCGACGTGAGAATGGCGAGGCTCGCGATGCGGCGGCCGATCCCGTGTCGCTCGACGTGGTACCGGTCCCGGCCTCGAGCGAGGTGGCGGCCGCGGCATCCGAGCCCGCGAGCTCGTCGTCGGCATCGGCCACGCCGCCGACCGGAAGCGGCTCGGCTCGCCCCTGGCCCCAGGCACCGCGCAAGTTCCGCATGCCCGATCCGGTTGGCACGAGCTTCTATTGATGCGACAACCGTCGCGATGACGTCGCGCGCGACGGGTACCGCCGTGAGCCTCGCGGCCCTCTTGTGGGCCGGAGGGAGTGTCGCTGCCGAGCCGCGTTCGACGACCGAGGCGCAGGCGATTTTCCAAGAGGCCCGGAAGCTCGACGAGGCGGGCGATCTCAAGAGCGCCTGCGCGCTTTACGAGAAAGCGCTCGCGCTCGAGCCGAACGCCATCGGCGGCCGGCTGCACCTCGCGCGGTGCCTCGAGCGCCTCGACAAACTCGCGAGCGCGGTCGCCGAGTACGAGCGCGCCGAGATCGCCGCCAACGCCGCGAACCAGCCCGACCGGTCGAGTCACGCGCGCAAACAGATCCAGCTCCTCGCGCCGCGGGTCGGTACGGTCGTCATCGAGGTCCCGCGCGCCGTGCGCGAGACCGCGGCCGACCTGCTCGTTCGAGTCGACGAGACGCCGATCCCCGACTCGCGCTGGGGCCAGGCCGTCCCCGCCGACGCCGGCCCGCATACCGTGAGCGCAGCGGCGCCGGGGAGGGCCGCGTTTGCGGCGCGGATCGACGTGAAGAACGGTGGGCGGTATACGGTCGAGGTCCCGATCTTGTTGCGACGCCATGCACCCGTCTGGCCGTGGATCGTCGGTGGCGTCGGACTCGCGATGGGGGGAGCTGCGTTCGCGTTCGCGTACGATCAGTCCGTCGTGCAGGCGGAGATCGACGAGCACTGCAAGTCCACGCCATGCGATCGTCTCGACGGTTTCGAGCCCAACATTGCGAATGCCCGCCTCAGCCGCGATTTCGGGCTCGCGCTCGGGCTCGGGATCGGGGGCGGCCTCGCGCTTGGGGCCGGCGTGCTCGGGCTTGTCCTCGGCCGTGACGACGGGACTGCCACCAGCGCGAAGTTTACGCCAATTGCAGGGCCGAACGTCGCGGGGGCGCTGGTCGCTGTCGCCTGGTGATTGGGTCGCCGCGCGCGCTTCTGATGGTGGGCCTGGGGCTCGCGCTAGCAGCGTGCCCACGATACGCCCCGGTGGATGAAGCGGCGAGCGGGGGCGGAGGAGCGATGGATGGTGGCACGACGTCGAGCTCCTCCGGTGGCGCGCTGGCGTCGTCGAGCGCGGACGTGACCGCCATGTCGAGCGCCACCTCGAGCAGCGCGAGCGGCACCGGCGGCTCGGGTGGAGCGGGCGGAGCGGGTGGAGCGGGCTGAGCGGGCCGCGGCGCGCCGACTGTCAACCCAGGCTGCCTCGCGTGCGCGAAGGCAAAGTGCCCGACGGTCGTCGAGTGCCTCGAAATGCCGCCCTTTGCAGGGTTTCTCAGCTGTGCGATCGAGAAGTGCAAGCCGGTGGACTTCTTGTGCGCCATGAGTTGTCCTGGCGAAGCCGACATCGCCAAGATTTTCCTGGTGCTTCAGGGGGCGACGTGTCTCGGCGACGCGTGCGCTGCGGCCTGCGCGTCACTGCTCTCCGCTGGAAGGCGCCACTCTCCTCGAGCATCGGATGAACTCTCGTCCAAGCATCGCCCTCT
>VGRJ01000079.1 GCA_016875405.1 Deltaproteobacteria bacterium
GGTTCAGCAGCGACATCCAGGAGGGGATCGTGGAGCAGCTGTGCCGCGTCGTGACGGACGTGCGCGAGCTCCCGCATGGCCAGTTCGGCAATCCTGCTCGGACGTTTTCGTGTCGATACCATGGGCGCGAGTTCCGGGTGACGGTCAACCGGCCGCGCCAGGGAAGGTTTGGGGTCTGCTTCGCGACGGTGCTCGGCGTGCCGGCTCGTCTCCACCTCGATGGGCACTTTGCCCCTTACGCCAACGCGCGCCTCGTCCCAACGGGCGACCCTGAGTTCGACCAGCGCTACACGGTCCAGTGCCTACCCGTCGAGATCGGACCGCTCGTCATGAATGAGCGCCGACGACGGTGGTTCGTCGAGATCTCGCGCGCCGCCGTCAGCGGGATCGACACCGACTTCGGCTCGCTGTCGATCGGCGGGGTTCCTCTCCGCGTGGACAGGGCGACCTTTCTACGTCACATCTACGAGCCGACGGCGGAGGAGCTCGCCTTCTTTCTCGACGGGCTCCTCGACCTCGCGACGGGCGTGGAGCGCGCCTTTCCCGAGACGGAGGCTCACATCGCGAGCGCTTGGGGCCATGATGCGGCCGCAGCGTGGCGCGCCTCGCACGTTCGGTCGATCGCCGCCACCACCGAGGAGCGCCTGCGCTTCCGGAAGGTGCTGTTCCTCGTCCTCGGCGCCGCGGCCGTCGTGGGCATCCTCGTCCCGCTCGTCCTCGCGCTCATCATGCTTCTCGCGGCTCGCTGACGGCGCGAGGGCCGTCGTCCACGCCCGACGAGGTTCGACTTGGTCCCTTCTTCCCTCGACCTTCGCTAGGCTAGGACGCGCCGGAAGAACGTCGCAGGAGGAGTTCTTCTCGGCGAGCACACCATGAGCGTCGAGTCGGAGTTCGAGCGTTTGCCCGGGTGGCTCCGGTCCATCAGCGAGAGCGGCGTCCTGGTCGGCGACGATGAGCCCACGAGGCTCTTGAAGCGCGCCGCGAACATGTCGCTGCTCGTGCCGATCGTCACGGTGCACGTCCCGTACATCGCGGTCGGGCTCGCGTTTCATGCGGACGCGCTCGCGAGCTTCTTTATCGTCGCCGCCGTCTTGAATCTCTCGGCGTTCGTCCTCTTTCGTCGCGCGCCGGCGCACTTCGAGCGGACGAGCCGGCTCTGCCTCTGGACGATGCTCGTCGTCTACACTCTCGTCGCGCCGTTGCTCCTCGGCGGGGTCGTCGGGTCGGGCCTCCTCCCCGTGTGGGGGCTCTTCATGCTGCCTTTCGCCTTCATGTTCTTCTCGCCGCGAGAGGGTTGGGCGGCGCTCTTGGGCGTGGTCGTGCTCCTCGTCGTGGCGTTCTCGCTCGAGCCGCTCCGTCCCGCGTCGAACGCCGTGTCGGAGGGCTGGATTGCGTTCCTGGTATGCGACAACCTTGTGGGGTTCGGCGCCCTGTCGGCGGTGCTGATGCACCTCGCGCGGCGTGAGCGCGAGCGTTCCCTCGAGCAGCTCGATGCCGAGCGGGCGCGTGCCTTTCAGATCCTCCTCGAGGTGCGGACGGCGCGCGAGGAGACCGAGCTCGCGGTCGCGAAGGTCGAGGAGCAGCGGCGCGAGCTCGAGCGCGCCAAGGAGATCGCCGAGCGGGCGACGCGGACGAAGAGCGAGTTCCTCGCGAACATGAGCCACGAGATCCGGACGCCGATGAACGCCATCATCGGTATGACCGAGCTCGCGCTCGATACCGAGCTCGACCCAAAGCAGCGGGGGTACCTCGACAAGGTCCGCCGCGCCGGCGAGAACCTGCTCGGCATCATCAACGACATCCTCGATTTCTCGAAGATCGAGGCGGGAAAGATGACGGTCGAGGCCGTCGAGTTTCGCCTCTCCGAGGCCGTCGACTACTGCCAAGCGGTCCTCGGCGTGAAGGCCGAGGAGAAAGGGCTCGAGCTCCGCTTCGAGGTCCCGGCGTCGCTCCCCGAGGTGCTCGTCGGTGACTCGCTCCGACTTTGCCAGGTGCTCGTGAACCTCGGGAACAACGCGGTGAAGTTCACCGAGCGAGGCTCCGTGGTCTGTGGAGTCGAGGCGCTCTCGACGACGGCGGAGTACGTGACGCTCCACTTCTGGGTGAGCGATACCGGAATCGGGCTCTCCGAAGCGCAGCGCGGGAGGCTCTTCCGGAGTTTCAGCCAGGCCGACAACTCGACCACGCGTCGCTACGGAGGCAGCGGTCTCGGGCTGGTGATTTGCCGTCAGCTCGTGGAGCTCATGGACGGACGCATCTGGGTCGAGTCCGAGCTCGGACGGGGCTCGACCTTCCACTTCGAGGCGCGCTTCGGGGGTGCTGCGGTCACGAGCTCGTCCGAGCGCGCGACGATCGGCCGTTCACGCGCGTCGAGGCGCGCCCTGGTCCAGGAGGTGATGGCGCCGCTAGCGGGCGCGAAAATCCTTCTCGTCGAGGACAACGAGCTGAACCGCGACCTCGGCTGCGAGCTCTTGCGCAAGGCCGGCGTCGACGTCGTCGTCGCCGAGAACGGCAAGCTCGCGCTCGAGGCGCTCGCGGCGACGTCGGACTTCGATGGCGTGTTGATGGATTGCCAGATGCCGGTGATGGATGGCTACGAGGCCACGCGCCGACTCCGCGCGGATCCCCGCTTCGTGAAGCTTCCGATCGTCGCCATGACCGCCAACGCGATGCGCGGAGACAAGGAGACCGCGCTCGCCGCGGGCATGGACGATCACATCGCGAAGCCGCTCGACGTCGTCACCATGTTCACCACGATGGCGCGCTGGATTCATCCTCGGCGCCCGTTGGCCGTGCCGCCATCGAGCGGCTCGCGAGGCGAGGCCGACGAGCCGAGGGACGAGCTCGGCGGGCTGCCGAAGCTCGCCGGCATCGACACGGCGCTCGGTCTCCGGCGCATGGGTGGCGACGTCGGCCTCTATCGCAGGATGATGCTGCGATTCGCGGAGGGTCAGGCCGGGTTCGCGGAGGCGTTCGTCGCCGCGCGCAAGGACGCAGACCCCACCGTTGCGGTGCGTGCGGCGCACACTCTGCGCGGGCTCGCGGGGAACATCGGCGCGACGCGCCTCCATCGCGCTGCCGAGGCGCTCGAGCGGACGCTGAAGAGCGGCGCAGGCGAGTCGGACGTGAGTCGACAGCTCGAGAACGTCGGCCTCGAGCTGCGACGGGTGCTCGAGGGCCTCGAGGGCCTCGGCCCGGAGAGCACCGTGCCTCCGTCCGTGGGGAGCGCCTCGAGGCAGGGGGAGACGTCTGCGCTTGATAGAAGTCAAGTCGACGCGCTCCTCGTGAGGCTCGTGCGAGCGCTTGAAGGCTACGACGTCGAGGCGGACGCGATCGCGCGTGAGCTCGCCGCGCGGATGGGGGACGCGGAGGCTTCGGCATCGCTCGCCATGCGCCGCGCCGTGAAGGCGATCGAGGCGTACGACTTCGAGGGCGCGCTCGAGGCGCTGCGCGAGCTGCGGTCTGCGCGCGCGAGCGGCTCGGGCGACGCGACGTAAGCTGCGATGTCCCGCCGCGAGAGACTCGGCTAGCCTCCTCGGCCGTCATGTCGTCACGCTACCCACGCGATCTCCACGGCTACGGGAAGAACCCTCCGCACGCCCGCTGGCCTGGCGGGGCGCGCGTCGCCGTCCAGTTCGTCCTGAATTTCGAGGAGGGCGGCGAGAACTCGGTGCTCCACGGCGACGCCGGGAGCGAGCAATTCCTCTCGGAGATGTTCAACCCTGCGGCGTTCCCGGCGCGGCACCTCAGTATGGAAGGGATCTACGAGTACGGCTCGCGCGTCGGGGTGTGGCGCATCCTTCGTGAGTTCGAGCGGCGCAAGCTTCCGCTCACCGTGTTCGGAGTGTCGATGGCGCTCGAGCGCTGCCCCGAGGTGACCGCCGCGTTCCTCGAGGCTGGGCACGAGGTCGCGTGCCACGGGTACCGCTGGATTCACTACCAGAACGTCGACGAGGCGACCGAGCGTGCTCACCTCGAGCGCGGCATGGAGGTGCTCGCGCGGCTCACGGGCGAGGGGGGCGCGGACGGTCGGGGGCCACGCGTCCTCCACGGAGCGGGGTGGTATACGGGACGCGACAGCCCCAACACTCGGCGGCTCGTGGCGGACTTCGGGGGCTTCGCCTACGACAGCGACTACTACGGCGACGACCTCCCGTTCTGGCTGAGCGTGCGCCGTACGGACGGCGTGCTCGCGCCGCACCTCGTGGTGCCCTACACGCTCGACTGCAACGACATGCGCTTCGCGCTGCCGCAGGGCTACAGCCACGGCGACGAGTTCTTCGAGTACCTGCGCGACGCGTTCGACACGCACTGGGCCGAGGGCGAGGAGCGACCGACGATGATGAGCATCGGCATGCACTGTCGCCTGCTTGGTCGACCTGGGCGGATGCGCTCGCTCCAGCGCTTCCTCGATCACGTCGAGGCGCACGACCGGGTGTGGGTCACGCGACGCGTCGACATCGCGCGCCACTGGCGCGAGGTTCACCCGTTCGATGCCGCGCGCGCGTTCGTTTGGGAGTGAGCGGCTCGAACACCCGCGCTCCTCCGTCTCAGACTCATCTCGTGACAAAATCGCTGGAGGATTTTCGATGCACTTTCAACTCGATCAGCTCCCGATTGACCTTCAGAAGTGGTTCTGCGACGCGACCAAGAACCCGCCGCCCGTCATCGTGATTACGCCAAGGCGCCTCGATACTCGGTCGCCTACACCGTGATTTTCGTCATCGGCGTGCTCCTGACGCTGCTGATGTCGGTCGGGCTCGTGTTGACCTCGTACGGGTCCCGCGAGGGGCGCCTCGTCCTCGGTGGGCTCGCCGCTGGAGCTTCGGTGTGGGCGCTCGCCGGGCTCGTCCGCGAACGCAACGACACACCGTTTCATCGAGGCTCGTACCTCTTCCCTGGGACGCTGGTACAGGCGTCGAAGGGCGGGCTTACGGTCGTTCCGGTGCAGCAGGTCCGCTTTCAGGTCGTCCGTGCCATGCTTCGCAACGAGAGGACCGGCGGCATCTCGGAGGGGAGGCCGTGCACACAATGGTGTTCAAGGAGGACGCTGTCGCGACCGCTGCCGCGATCAACGCGATCCTGTTCGGTCCGAAGAAGTAGGCCGTCGCGGGATGAACGCTGGGGTCCGCGCGATGTACTCGGCGTATCCCGGCCGCGTCTTCGTGAGGTACGCGTCGAGCATCGTGACGCCCGACACGCGGACGAGGAGGTAGGTCATGAGGGCGGGGCCGAGCAGCGTCGCGGCTCCCACGAGCGAGCTCGCGGCGAAGCAGCCGAAGCCCCACCAGAGGACCGCGTCGCCGAAGTAGTTCGGGTGTCGCGACCACGCGAAGAGGCCTGTGTCGAGCACCTTGCCGCGCATCGAGGGATCGTTGCGGAAGCGCTGCAGCTGAACGTCGGCCGACGTCTCGCACGCAAACCCTGCGACGAAGAGCACGAGCCCGAGCGCGTCGAGCCCATGAAAGGGCTCTCCGACCGGTCGTGACGCGGCGTACTGGAGCGGCGCCGAGATCACGAGGGCCAGAGCACCCTGCAGCACGAACACCTGGAAGAACGAGACCCACCAGTAGCGCGCAGCTCCGAAGCGCGCGCGAAACGCCGCGTAGCGCGGATCTTCGGGTTTGCCTCGGCTCCGCAGCGCGAGGTGGGCGAAGAGCCGGAGCGCCCAGGCCGCAACGAGCGCGACGAGCACTGCCTTTCGGGCGTCGATCCCGGTCGCGAGGACCGTCCGCGCCGTGACCGCGAGAAAGAGGATCGACCACCAGGGGTCGACGATGCTCGCGTCGCGGAGCCGTACGCTCGCGAGCCACACGCCGGCCATGATCGCGAGGACCGAGAGGGCATTGCCTCCGATGAGTTGCCACGTCATCGCAAGTTCCTCATGTCGGGCGGCGCTCCTCTTGCGCGGGAGCCGCCTTGACGGTGTCGAGGCTCGCGACCCACGCGTCGACCTCGGCCCACCGCGCGAAGAGCCACCCCGCGAGAGCATCGCGGGGGAGCGTCGCCGCGCCGAATCGTCGCAGCCGCACACGCACGGTCTTGCCGATGAGCCCGCCGTTCCAGAACGACGCGAGCGTGGCGGCTCCCTCGAAGCCGGTGTGCTCGAGGACGACGACGTCGACGTCAGGGGCGGCCGAGAGCAGGGCGAGCGGGCCGCCGAGCTTCGGCGGAAGGACATGTCGGAAGCCCGCCGCGAGGTCGGCGTGCTCGGTCCTTCCGAGCTCGCGGAGTCGCTCCTTGGCGCGGGCGAGCTTCGACTCGGAGAAGCGCGTCCCCTCGGGGTAGATGAGCACGGCCGAGCGCTCGTTGAGGTCTCTCGCGAGGCTCGCGACCGCGTCGATCTCGGGAGTGGTCGGCAGGGTCGCGCGCGTCGCGGCGTGCGTCGAGCGCTCGCTCCCACGCGCGACGAAGGCGTTCGGCAGCCGCCTGCCGACGAGATCGAGGCACGGATCCCAGAGGAGCTCGCGCTTCAGCACGTAGCGGAGCTGCATGCGATGCGGGTTCGCGACGATGGCCGCCGCGAGGACCGTGTCGGTGGTGCTCGTGTGACGCACGAAGAGCAGCATCGGGCCACGCTTGGCGAGGTCGAGGCCCTCGGTCTCGACCCGCATGCCGAAGACTCGCACGCTCCCGAAGAACAGGGCGTTCGTCCACCACCGCTGCAGCGCGGCGTTCCACTCGACGTAGCGCCGCGCGTCGACGAGCAGGCCGCCGAGGCTCACGACGCCGAGGGCGATGGCGCCGAGGATGCCAACTGTTTCGCATGCGAAATAAATCGCGAAGGCCGTCAGCGCGCGACCCCGAGGCAGGGTCGAGCGCTGTCCGCGGAGCACGTCGACGAGCGACGCGATCACGAGCGACAGCGGCAACCCTCCGAGGTACAGCGCCGCGGCGACGAGGTAGCCCGGGATCGTGAGCGCCCTGCGCCCCCACACCGAGAGCCATGACTCACCGCGAGGCGAGGTCCTCATCACGACGACTGCGCGAACCGTCGGTACGCGAGGTTTCCGGTCGCAGCCGCGGTGGCGGTGAGAACGACGCCCCACGCGATGTCCAGCGGGACGAGGGCCGCGGGCCAGCCTGCGAGGACCGCCCAGTTGGTGAGCTCGTAGGTGGCGTAGGCGACGAGGCCAAGCCCAGCGCCGCGCCGTGCGGCGGCCGCTGCAGTCTCCGACGGGAGGACCGCGTGAACGAGGAGCGCCACGACGTACATCGCGTAGAAGCCGAGGGCCGCGGGCCAGAACACCGTGGGACGCCGAAGCGGGCCGAGCAGCTCGTCGTAGAGCCCCTTCGCGAGGACGCCGAGGAACGCGAGATCGAGCACCATCGTCGTGAGGGTGACGGCGGCGACCGCGGCTGCAACGCCGACGGGAGAGGGGCGCTTCGGGGCTGCGGTCATCGCTTCTTCGCGGTTCACCTGGCGGTCCTCTGGCGTGACGCGTCTGTTGCCGCTGACGAGGCGGAGCCGAGGTGCGCCTTCGCGACGGTGAGGAAGCGCTCGCGCGCGAGCTTGTGATCGACCACCGGTCGCGGGTAGGTCGCGCCGAGCCGCACGCCTGCGGCCTGCAGGACTTCGGGGGGGGCTCCCCACGGCTCGTGAATGAACTTCGCCGGGACGCGGGCGAGCTCGGGGACCCAGCGACGGACGTAGTCCCCCTCGGGGTCGAAGGTCTCGCCTTGGCTCACCGGATTGAAGATTCGGAAGTAGGGCTGCGCGTCGCAGCCGCAGCCCGCGGACCATTGCCAGCCGGCGTCGTTCTGCGCCCAGTCTCCATCCGTGAGGTGCGCCATGTAGTGCGCCTCACCGCGGCGGAAATCGATGAGCAGGTGCTTGGTGAGGAAGCTCGCGGCGATCATGCGCGCGCGGTTGTGGACGAAGCCTTCCGCGAGGAGCTGGCGAGCGGCTGCGTCGACCACGGGGTACCCGGTCTTGCCTTCGAGCCACGCGCGCCAGCCGTGCTCCTCCTCGCGCCAAGGAAACCCGCGCCACTTGGGTTGGAACGGCTCGCGTAGGAGCTCGGGTCGGTCCCAGAGCGTGCTGTGGGCGAACTCACGCCAGACGAGCTCGTTCAGAAAAGCCCGCTGCGAGCGTGCGTCCTCGACCTCGCGGCTGACGCGTTGCCAGAGCTGGCGTGCGGAGAGCGTGCCGAACTTGAGATCGGTCGACAGCCGACTCGTCCCCTCGAGGTCCATGCGGTTGCGGTCGTCGGCGTAGCGACCTGCGGCCTTGGCGAGGTACCTCGTCAGCCTCTCGTGCGCGGCGCGCTCGCCGCCTGGGAGGATGCCCGGGTTTTCGACGAGGCCAAGGTCGCTCAAGGCCGGGATCGGCACGGTGTCGGCTCGAACGTTGTCGGGGAGCGGCGGCAGGCGCTTCGGTGCGGGGAGCGGCGCCTCGACGCAGGCGGTCTTCTCGAATGCGCGCGCGAACTGGCTGAAGACCGAGTAGGGCTTGCCCGCGCCGGTGCGCAGCGTCCCCGGGCGGAGCAGCGTCTCACCCTCGTACAGCTCGAAGCGATCCCCGAGCGCGGCCTTCACGCGCTCGTCGCGCTCGCGCGCGAACGGCTCGACCCAGCGATGCGCGACCACCCGATCGGCGCTCCACTCGCGGGCAAGGCGCGGCACCACCTCGACGCTCTTGCCCGCGACCACGACGAGCTTCGAGCCCTTGGCCGCGAGGTTCGCTTCGAGCGAGCGGAGCGACGCGAGGAGGAACTGGATTCGATTCGGGAGCGCACAGGCGCGCTCCGGCGCGAAGAAATACGGGTCGAGGACGAACAGGGGGATGACCTCGCCGGCTTCCGCGGCCTCGGTGAGGGGGGCATGGTCTGCGACGCGGAGGTCCTTGCCTCGGTACCAGACGATGGTGCGCATGCGATTCGACGAGCCTTCCGGCGGCCCAGGGCCACAGCTCCTGCCGGATCATAGTGCCGAGGCGTCGGATGCGCTCGTTCGACGTGATGGATGGCGAATGCGAACGCGGTCAGCCTCAAAGGTATGGCATAATCCGCTCATGCGAGAGTTCGGTTTCGGAGTCGCGCTCTTTAGCGTGGTTCTTGGGTGCCAGTCGGAGTCCGTCATTCGTCTCACGGCCGCGAGCGCATCGGGCTCGACGGCGAGCGGGACGGGCGGCGGCGGAGGAGCCATGACCGCTGGCCAGGGTGGCTCCGGTGGTTCCGGCGGCGACGGGGGCGCGGTCGTGTCTTCCGCGACCGGGCTCGGTGGCACCGGCGGTGCGGGCGGCGCAGGTGGTGCCGCTGGTGAGGGCGGCGCCGGTGGAAATGGACCGAAGCTCGTCTCGAGCAGCCCGAAGCACGGCGACTTGCAGGCGCCTCTCGGTCGATTCATCTCCCTCTATTTCGATCGACCGGTCAGCTCGGCCTTCGCGTCCGGGAAGATCCGGGCCCACAGCTCCAAGCAGCCGATGGACGTGTTCGCTCAGGTCCTCCCGTGCGACGACTTCGACCCTGCGTGCTTGTCGGTGCCGCTGCCGAAATCGCTCGTCGACAACCAGGAGTTCTTCGCGCAGCTCTTCGGTGACACCGAGTACACGCTGACCGTCGACAAGTCGTTCCAGGACAGCGACGGGAACGTGAACCTCGTCGATCAGCAGCTTACGTTCAAGACCTTCGGCTTCAACCCGAAGTTCCACGACGACTCCACCGCCGTTCCTTACGAGGTCGGCGGGCTCGAGTACGCCCCCGAGGTGAAGAGCCTTTATTTGCTGGGCGTGGCGCCGAACTACACCGGGCACGTGATCCGAAGGCTCGAGTTCGACGCGAACTTCAACGTCGCGTCGGCCTCGACGGCGGCCGGGCCGGTGGCGGGAGGCGGTGGTCCATACGCGTACGGCATGAGCCACGAGACCGGCAAGCTGCACGTCGCCTGGACCTACGCGAACACCGTACGGAGCTACGCGCTCGACCCGAGCGGCGGACTCACGCTGAGCGACAGCTTCAGCCAGCTGCCCCTCGCGCCGCCCAATCATTTCCTCGATCAGGTCGTCAGCACGACGGCTCATCAGGGCAAGCTCTACATCGGCGGCGGCTACTATTTCGGCAACGGCACCGAGCTCTCGGGCGTGCTCGCGCTCGAGCAGAACACCAAGTCCTTCTCGGTGTGGAAGGCGAAGGCCGGGCTCTTCGACAAGCAAGGCGGCGTGCACCTCGGCTCCGGCACAATCGCGAACGACGGCTTCGTCTTCGTCGCGCAGAAGGACACGATCTTCAAGATCCGCGTGTCCGACAAGGTGGTCGTGAACCAGCACGTGGAGCCAGGGAACTGGTTCGACGCGCCGCAGCTTCGCGTCGACTCGACGGGGCGACTCTGGTTCGGTACCAACTCGGGCTTGACCGTTTACGACACCGCGGGCAACGCCGGCTTCAAGAAGCTCGTCTCGCTCGCGGGGATCCCGACCGGCCGCATCGCGCTTCGCGAGGACGGCACGAAGGTGCACGTGTACTACGCGCAGTTCCGAGGCGCCGGCGTGATCGGAGCGACGTCGCTCTCGTTCTAAGGAGCGCTCGTCGCTCGGCCGCAGGGCGCGACCTCGGCGTTGGGGTCAGGAGGTCGTGCCGGTCGAGCCGTAGCCGCCCGCGCCGCGCTCGCTCGCCTCGAGGGACTCCGTCAGCTCGAACGCGACGGACTCGTAGCGGGCGACGACGAGCTGAGCGATGCGGTCTCCCGGCGACACCACGAACGCCGCCTCGCCGAGGTTCACGAGGACGACGCCGATCGGGCCACGATAGTCGCTGTCGATCGTCCCGGGCGCGTTCAGCACGGTGACACCATGATTCAGCGCGAGGCCGCTCCGCGGTCGCACCTGCGCCTCGAAGCCGACGGGGAGCTCGAGCGCCCACCCGGTTGGGATGAGTCGCCGCTCGCCAGGTGCGAGGGTGACAGGCGCGACGAGCGCTGCCGCGAGGTCGAGGCCAGCCGAGCCCGGTGTCTGCTGCGACGGAACGGGGACGCGGACGTCGCCGACGGGGACGATGCGGACGCGGGTCATCGATCAATTTCTTGGCACGAGCGCCTCGAGGGCGGAGGCGTGCTCGTCCGAGTGAAGTGGCGCGAAGGCGAGGTCGTGCCACACGCGCGCACGATCCTCGAGGCCTTGGCTCGTCGCCTTGGCGATCCATGCGAGCGAGCTTGCGGCATCACCGGCGAGCGAGCGGGCGCGTGCGACGGTGAACGCGGCCTCCGCGGACGGTTCGCGCTCGTAGAGAGCCTCGTCGAGGCGCGCTGCCCAGTCGTGCGCGCCGCCTTCTTCGGCGAGCTTCGCCATGCGTGAGACGTCGTCGTCGCTCAAGGTCTCGACGATGTCGACCGCCGTGGCTGCAGCGCGCGCGGTCTCGCCGTCCGCGATCAGGATCTGGATGAGCGGACCGACGACCTCTTTTCGATCGTCGCCGACCGAGCGCGCGGCCTCGAAGACCGCTCTTGCAGCCGCGAGCTCGCCGCGCGCGAACAGCAGACCGCCTGCGAGCGCGGCGTCCGACGTGCCGTGTCGCTCGAGCGCACGCACGGCGCGGGTCGCGTCGTCGAGCGCGCCTTCGAGGAGGAAGCTCCAGGCGATCAACTCGAGCGCGCGGATCCGCCCGGTGCGGGGCGGCTCGGCGGCGAGGACCCGCTCCGCGACGGCGCGCGCTTCCGAGTGTGCGTCGGCGGCGAGGGCGTCGGCGGCGCGCTTGAGCTCTCGCTCGAGCTCGGGACTGAGCGGCGGGTCGACGGGACGTCGCGCGAACACCGGCCGTGCAGGTGCCGGATCGGGGGACTCGGCCTGAAAGCGCTGAAAGCTCTGCAGCGCGAGCATCCCGAAGAGGAACGCGAGCCACGTCCCGCCGTAGGTGTACCCGAGGATCGCGCACAGGATGCCGAACACCGTCGAGAGCCCGGCCGCGAGGCGCGCGCGCTTCGGACCGAGCGTGTGCTCAAGCATGTGACCGCCGTCGAGCGGGCTCACCGGCGCAAGGTTGATGATGCCCCAGAAGAGGTTGACGAATTGAAAGGTGAGAGCCGCCTTGCGCAGGAGCGGGGGCGCGGCGCGCAGGAGGTCGGGTCGCAGCAGCGTGGCGAGGAAGACGAGCCCCGCGAACACGAAGCCTGCTAGCGGGCCCGCGAAGCTCACGAAGACGCGCTTGGGACGCGAGAGGTCGCGGCCGCCGCTCCACGAGGTGAGCCCGCCGAGCCATTGGAGCGAAATCTCCGGGCGCAGGCCGAAGGCGCGGATCGTGAGCGCGTGTCCGAGCTCGTGGATCAGGACGGAGATGACGACCACCACGACCCAGACGGGAAGAAACCCGGGGTCATTCAGGCCGAGCAACACGGCTCCAAAGAGGAAGCTCGGGTGGATCTCGGTGGGGATGCCGAACAGGGTGAATCGCATGCGGCTCTCGCGAGCGGGGGGTCCGTGGCGGGCGACGCCTCGTCGACGACGCGCCAGACCTTGCGTCCGTGAGCGGCCTTGGCCCCCTCGGACAAAACGGATCTAGCACAACCCTCGCGGGCGATCAGCGGCGGCTCGGACGGCGCGACGGGCACGACTGCGCCGGGGCGCCACCGCCTTCCTCGTGCACACAGGCGAGCACCGACGAGAGCGTGGCGAGGGCGAGGGCGAGGCGCAGGAGTTGGCTCCGCATGGTCACGCCGAGCGTGCGTCGCGGGCGCGAGCGCCGGCAAGTTTTCGCCGAGGTCTCATCGGTGCTGTCGTCGAACCGCTTCGACGGCGAGCGGTCCGTCAGTCGAGCGACTGGAATCCGCGGACGAGGTAGCTCGAGCTCGTGGACTTCTTGTCGCCGCGCGTGAGGAGGTGGACCCGTCCGGGCTTTACAAGGGTGACGAAGCAGCGCTCGTTCGAGTTGAGCTTGTACGACGCGCACTTGTACGTGCTCGTCGCCGTCGGCGCTTGGCCCGTGCGGACGTAGAGGTCTGCGTCGCCGCCCGGAGCGCTCGCTTCGGGGGTGAGCTCGAACACGTATTTCCCGGCAGGCAGCTCGTCGGTGATGTACGCGCGCGTCTCGTTGTACGCGACGGTGTCGCGCGCCTCGAGGCCCGACCAGCGCTTGCCGAGCTCGAGCTTCGGGTGAAACGCGTTGTCCTCTTCGCCCGTCACGAGGACCACCTGCGCCGGATCGATCTGCTTGAAGATCTGCGCGTAGGTGCGCGGGGTCGCGCGCTCCTCGAGGGCGACGAGCAACGCGGCCGCTGCCGAGGGCAGCGAGTGAAAGTACGCGGGCATCGCGTTCCGGAGCACGTCGAGGTAGCGCGCGCCCGACGGGTCGGTCGGGTTCAGGAGCTTGCGCGTCGCGGCCAGCGCGTCGTCTTCGTACGAGAACGTGTCGCAGCCGTTCAGGAACAAGAGCTGGTACTTCGCGGGAAAGAACTGCGCCTTCTTGGTGAGCGCCCGCACGTTGGCCCCGAGGCCGGCGTGACCACCGTAGAAGATCAGGTCGGCGCCAGGCGAGAGCTCCGCGAAGCGGCGGTCAAAGGCGGGCGAGGCGCTCGCGAGCTCGTCGACGAGCAGGGTGGTCACCGTCACGCGCCCGGCGTCGGCCTCCGCCTCGAAGGTGATGTCGGGGAACCCGACGCCCACCGATTCGGGCAATGCGAGAGGGGTCGTCGCCGCCTTGGGGTAGAGCGAGCGCAGCGCGCGCACGAACTCACTGTACGCCGCGACGCCGGCGTCTTCGGAGGTGCTCCCGCCGACCTCGTTCTTCCCGAACACCGCGACGACGTCGAGCGCGCCGTCCTCCCATACGCGGTGGTACTCGGGGTACTTCGCCACCGAGTTGAGGGGGCTCGTCGTCACCTTCGCGGTCGTGACCGTGAAGTCGGTGGCGTTCGGCGTGCAGCTGTAGAGGTTGGGTCGGTAGTGGTACCAGATGTTCGCGGTCGTCAGCGTATGGCCGTGGGTGTCGGCGCAGACCGCGCCCCAGTTCGAGAAGAACGAGGCCTGCCCCTGGGCGTCGACGCGCTTCGGCAGGATCAGCGTGTACGCGCTCGGAAGCTTGTTCGCCGTGTTCCAGGCGACCGGAAGGCGCGCTCGGTAGCGGATGCGTACGAGGCCCCCCGCGAGGGGCTCCGCCTTGAGGTTGCTGAGCGTCACCGCGTTGAGGCGCGGGCCACTGCCGACCTCGTTGAAGTGCCCGACCGTGTAGAGCAGCTGTGCCCGCACCTTGGAGGCGAGCGCGTCGCTGCTCGACGCCACGGCCTCGCCGTCGAACTCGAAGTCGAGCAGCGTGGCGTTGGCGCTCGTGAAGTCATCTTCGTTGGTGCCGAAGGCGCTCTCGTCACCGACCTCGGGCGACTCCTCGAGGTCCTGTTCGGTGCAACCAGCGACGGCGAGCGAGAGGGCGAAGAGTCCGGCGAGACCGAGCGCGGTGGGCTTCATGCCGCGTGTGGATATTCATCCGACATGTGGGTGTCAATGTAGGAAACCTGCCTTCATACGAAGGCATGGAACGGCCCCTCCCCAGTCGAGCGGCGTCGGCCTACACGTCGACGGCGACGATCCAGCCCCGCCGGGTCCAGGCCTCGAACCATCGCGCTACGTCCCAGGCCTCGCTCCCGCAGGCACGCGCCGCGACGCGCGTGCAGGCCTCCTCGAGCGGGGCATCGCGGACCAGCTCGGCGAGGAGGGCATGCTCGGCGGGCTCGAGCTCGGTCTCGTGGAGCCGTCGGTCCGGTCCGCGCCAGAGAGCGAGCCGGGTCGCGCGGGGCGGCAGCTCTCGTACGGGCGATTCTCTCCGACGGAGCGCCGCTCGCAGCTCGTGGACCGGGTGCGTGAGGTCGAGCACGGCGAGGGTCGGATGAAACCGGAGGCGCGCGCGAGGCCAGGCGTCCTCTGGGAGGGAGCGGACCGACTCGACGTCGAGCGCGGGCGCGTCGGCGGCGTCGAAGCTCGTCACGAGCGCGACCTCGAAGCGCACGATGGCGCGGGCGACCTCGCTCACGTCTCGATCGAGCGCGTCGTACCGCTCGAGGAAAGCGGGCAGGCCGAGCGGCAAGTCCCGCAGCGCGAACGACGAAGGTGGTGTCGCGTCGAGGTAGGCGCGGACGAGCGCATCAAAGGGCTCGCGTCCGAGCCAGTACGCGAGGGCAGGGAGATCCTCGCGGAGTGCGTCGCGGTGTCGGAGCCAGTACTGCTCGCGGTGGATTTCAAGCTGCCCGAGCGCGTCGAGCCGCTCGCTCCCTGCGATCACGGCGTGCGCCGCCGCTCGCTCCTCCTCCGTCGCGCTCACGTCGAGCGGTCGATCGCGTCGCACCAGCGTGGCGAGCAAGGCCTGGAGCTCGGCGAGCGTCGGCGGTGCTTCGCTCATGGTGTCGGAGGCTCCGCCCGCGGGCCCGCTCCACCGAAGACCTCCTCGGCGATTGCGGCGGCCTTCTTGGCCTCGTCCCACACCACGTCGAACGCTGGGAGCGCGTCGTCCCACTCGACGAGCGTCGAGACCCGCCCGACGCGCTCGAGCGCGTAGCGGTAGAGCGCCCACACTGGCTCGGAAACCTCGGCGGAGTGGGTGTCGAGCAGGTGCGTGCCCTTGTCGGTATGCCCCGCGAGGTGGAGCTGCACCACGCGGTGATGAGGCAAGCCGTCCAGGTAGCGACGAGGATCGAAGCCCTGGTTCTTTGCCGAGACGTGGACGTTGTTGACGTCGAGCAAGATTCCGCAGTCGGCCTCGTCCGCGATCGCGGCGAGGAACTCCCACTCGGGCATCGTGTTCGCGCGGAAGGTGACGTAGCTCGATGGGTTCTCGAGCCCGACGCGGAGCTCGAGGAAATCCTGGACGAGCCGCGTACGTTCGGCGACGTATCGGACGGCCTCCTCGGTGCAGGGCAGGGGCAAGAGGTCGTGGAGCTCAGCCCCCGCGGCGCGGGTCCAAGAGAGGTGATCGGTGAGCCAGGGCGTCCCGGTGCGGCGAGCCAGGGCCTTCAGCCGCGCGAGGTAGTCGAAGTCGAGCGGCGTCGTCGAGCCGATGCCGAGCGCGACGCCGTGTTGCACGACCGGGGCGAGGCCGAGGGCGCGCTCGAGGTTGTCCCGCGGCGGGCCTCCCTCGACGAGGAAGTTCTCGCTCACGATCTCGAAGAAATCGACGCGCGGTCGCTGCGAGAAGAGGTGCGTGTAATGCGGGACTCGGAGCCCGACCCCGCAGCCAAGATCGGGGAGGCCGAGGCGCGGCGACCTCGACGGCGTCGCGAGCGGCGCCGCCGGCCGGATCAGCCCGTCTTGCAGTCCGGCGCCTTGCAACCGCCCTGGCCTTTGCACGCGTTCTGTCCGGCGCAGGCGCTCTGGTCGGTCCTGCAGTTGCCGCGCCCCTTGCACTCGTTCTTGCCGCGGCAGCACTCCTTGTCGCCGTTCGCGAGGTCCGGCGTCGCGTCGGACTCGAGCGGGCCGTGCGCGTCGGCGGCGGGCTGCGGAGCCGTGGGGGGCACAGGCGCGCCGCCGCACGCGGTGAGGCCTGCGAGCAGGCCCGAGGCGGCCGCGAGGGCCATGGTTCGTCCGAGTTCGCTTGGCATGGGCGTGTCCTCGTCGCGCGGCTCTGGCTCCGCGACGACCTCACCTCTTCGGTACCACGTTCGGAGCGCGCGTCGAACGACGGCGTGAGGGGTCGGGTATGCTGCGCGGCGATGCTGGCCATGGCGGCGATGACACGGAGCGCTCTCGCGGCGTATGCCCTCGCCGGTCGTAGGCGTTTCGTGTGCGTCACGGTGCTCGCGCTGTCGTCGTGCGGTCGCGACGAGCCCGTGTCGTCTTCGGCGCCGACGTCCTCGGTGAGCACCGTGGAAGCTCCGAGCGAGCCGCCGAGCGCGGCGCCCGCGGAGCCGTCGGCTTCGGCGGTCGAGGTCATGCCCGCGGCCCGCTGCCGGCCGGACATGGTGAAGGTGACGCCGCCAGCGGGGGCCGCGTACTGCGTCGATCGCTACGAGGCTGCGCTGGTCGATCACGCGACCGAGCGGCCGCTCTCGCCGTTTTATTCGCCCATTCGCAAGCACGCGCTGATGGCCTTCGACGGTTGGCAGAGGCAGCGCCTCGAGGTCGGTCCCGAGGCTGCGCGTCTCGTCGAGCTCCCAGAGTTGCCGGCATTTCAACGGACGAGGGACGTCGAGCCGCGTGCCCTCTCGAAGCGCGGCGTGCTCCCCAACGGGCACGTCACGGGCCACTCGGCCGCGACGGCTTGCAAGAACGCTGGCAAGCGACTTTGCACGCCCGCGGAGTGGCGCACGGCATGCGGTGGTGAGGCGGGGCAGCGTTTTCCTTACGGCCCGAGCTACGAGGCCGGCGCATGCAACGTGTTTCGCGAGGCGCACCCCGCCGCGGTGCTCCATGGCGACGCCTCGGTGGGACACAACGACCCCCGCCTGAACCGCGTGCGCGTCGCGGGTAAGGCCTTGCTGCGCACGACCGGTGAGACGACGCGCTGTGCGAGCCGCTGGGGCGACGACGCGATCTACGACATGGTCGGCAACCTCGACGAGTGGCTCGAGCACGAGCGAGGCTCGTTCGCCGGGGGCTTCTACGCCCGCAGCTCCAAGGACGGCTGCGACTGGCGCTCGAAGGCGCACGCGAACAGCTATGCCGACTACTCGACCGGCGTGAGGTGCTGCTTGGAGCTTCCCTGACCTTCGCTGCCTGGGGCGGGCCCCAGCGTCGTTCTCGAGCTCGTGGGCACGGCCCATCGGCGCTCCTTATCCTCAACTCTCTGACGAGCTCCTCATCCTCAACTCTCTGGCGAGCGCTGATCTCGACGGGCACGTCTTCTTCAGCTATTGGAGGCGGAGTCCGCGCACGCGCGCCGCGCGTGGCAGGTTCACCATGAGCAGCCTCGTCGCAAGCCTCTCGCTTCAGCCGTACACCCAGTTCCGCCGCAGCAAGCACTTTTACCTCTGGTACGACGGCTTCTTCGCGGCGCTCTGCGTCGTCGCGATCGCCGCGCTCCGCCGAAACGGCTGGCAAGGACTCGCGACCGAGTGGAGCCCGAAGCTCCTCCTGTGGCTCCCGCTGGTCTGCCACCTGCAGATTTTATGCAGCGTGTGGATCCACAACTGCACGCACGGCAACTTCCCCCGAGCGGTGAACCGCCTCGTCGGTGAGGTGTGCGGGCTCGTCGTGATGACCCGCTACGCGTCGTGGGAGATCATCCACCAGCGGCACCACAAGTACTCGGACGACCCGGAGCTCGATCCGCACCCGGTCCTCGCCGGCTTCACCGGCTACTGGCGCTTCACGCTCCGCGGGCTCGTCGCGGTCGAGCAGCAGCTGCAGCAGATGTACTTCGAGATGTACGGCGGGCGCACGCAAGAGAACGTCGCGTACCAGCGCTACCGGGCGGTCTTGAGCTTCGGCACCATGGTCCTGCTCGCGGCGACCTGGTACTTCCTGCTCGGCGCGCCGGTGTTCGTGATGCTGTTCCTACCGGCGACGTTGATCGGCGTGCTGCACCTCATGCACTTCAACTGGTCGACACACAACCCGTGGTCCGCGACCAATGACTTCCGCCCAGTGAACCTCGATCACGGACTTTACTGGGTCGGCAACCGCATCTGGCACGGCATCTACTACCACGGCAATCACCACCAGAAGTCGGGGCTGTTCAACCCGAGGACGATGGACCCGTCGCGGGCCCTGCCGGTCCTCCGGCCCGGCGATGCCACGGACCACTACCCGCGCAAGAAGACGAAGGGCCGCTCGCTGCAGGAGCGCCACGCGGACACGACCGAGGACGAGGCGGCCTGAGTCACCCGCCGACGTCGGGAGTGCGAGGGTTGCGGCGCGAGGCCACCGCAGCACGAGAGCTCGCTTCGACGTGCGCCGAGCGGCTTCTCGGCGCGAGTAGCAGGCGCTAACATCGAAAGCTTCGCGCCGCGCTCGAGAACCCCATGACCGACGTCAAGACCTCGCTCGAGCAACTCGGGCCCGGAGCGCGGCTCGGGCACTACGCGGTCGGGCGGAAGCTCGGCGAGGGCGGCATGGGGGTGGTGTTCGTCGCCGAGGACACTCGCTTGCGACGCACGGTGGCGCTCAAGATTTTGCCCGAGGTCTCGAGCGACTCGGAGCGTCGCTACCGCTTCCTCCGTGAGGGGCGCCTCGCCGCGGGCCTCACGCACCCGTGCATCGCGACGGTTTACGAGGTCGGCGAGGTAGACGAGCGCGTGTTCATCGCGATGGAGCTCGTCGAGGGCCGCAGCGTCGGCAGGCTCCTCAAGGAGAGCCCCGAGCACCGGCTTCGTCCGTTCGCCGCGCTGCGCATCGCACGGGAGGTCGCGCGCGGGCTCGTGAAGGCCCATGAGGCCGGCATCATCCACCGCGATCTGAAGCCCGACAACGTGATGTACGGAGAGGATCAGGTCGTGAAAATCCTCGACTTCGGCGTCGCGAAGCGCACCGAAGATCCACAATCCGAGGTCGTCACCGCCCACGCGACCAAGCAGGGCAGCCTCATCGGGACGCCCGATTACATGTCGCCCGAGCAGGCGGCGGGCCGCGCCGTGGACGCGCGCTCGGACATCTTCAGCCTCGGCGTCATGCTCTACGAGATGCTGACCGGCGTCCGTCCCTTCCAGGGCGAGACCTGGCAGGAGATCATCATCTCGGTCGCGCGCGATCCGCTCGTCCCGCCGTCGGAGCACCGCCCCGATCTCTCGGCCACGCTCGACGCGCTCCTGCTCCGCTGCCTCGCGAAGCGGCCCGACGAGCGCTTCCCGAGCGCGCGCGCCTTGCTCGAACAGCTCGAGGTCTTGCTCCTCGACACGGCCGTCTGTGAGAACCTCTCGGACGCCGTGGCCGCCATCGCCGTGTCGCAGGATCGGCTGGTGCTCACATCGGACGTCCGCGTCGCCCTCTCCGAGACCGAGCGCGCCGCGGCGGAGGGGAGGGGCGGACCGCCCGAGTTCGCCGCGGCGGCGCCGTCGACCTCGGGCTGGCTCGTGCCCGCCCTCGGCGTCGTGGCCGGCGTCGGCTTGGTCGTGGGCGTGGCGTCCTTCGTCCTACGCCGCCCTTCGACTGTGTCGACCGCGTCTTCGTCCGTTGCGGGACTGCCTGCTGCCGCTGCTGCGTCCAGCCCGCCCGTCGAGTCCGCGCGCGCTGCCGCGCCTGGGCCCACGGCCAGCGCGACCGAGGTCGAGGCGGCGGCCAGCGCGACCCCGGTGCCGACGTCGCCCGCCGCGGCTCGACGGAGCGTACCTGCGGTGTCGAGCGCGAGCCGGCCCACCGCGACCGCGCTTCCTGTGGCGCCGCCCCCACCCGCGCCAGCGGCGAAGACCAGCAAGCAGAACCCGGTGCTTGGATTTTGACGATGATCAAGAGGCTCTCCTGCGCTCTCGCCTTCGCCATCTGCGCGCTGCCGACGCTCGCGCGCGCCGACGAGCCCGCTCCCGCCGAGGTCATCACCGACGCCGCGCGTTACAAGGCCGAGCAGGGGCTCGTGCTCTTCGAGAAGCGCGACTGGAAGGCCGCCTTCGAGGCGTTTCGCCTCGCCGAGGAGCTCTTTCACGCGCCGTCGCTCGTGATGCGGATGGCGACCTGTCAGCGCGAGCTTGGGCACCTGCTCGAGGCGCGCGCCCTCTATCGTCGCGTCGCCGACGAGCGCCTCGCCGCGGATGCGCCGCCGGCATTTCGTGCGGCACAGGCGGATGCGAAGCGCGAGCTCGAGCGCCTCGCCAAGCGCATCGCGAGGCTCAGGGTCTCGGTGACGGGGATCTCGGTGCTGCGCGTCAACGTGAAGCTCGACGGAGCGCTGGTGCCGCTCGAGCCCGACACCGTCGAGGTCGACCCGGGCGACCATCGCCTCGAGGCGCGCGCGCCGGGCGCCGAGGTGGCCGAGCAGCGCATCGTGGTGCGTGAGGGCGTGACCATGCCGGTGTCGCTTCGGCTCGAGCCGCTCCGTCAGAAGGTCGTCGTCGTCACGCGTGGGGTCGGCCTCGCCCCCGGCCTCGTGACGCTCGGCCTCGGGGTCGCGGGCGTCGCGACCGGCGCCGTGACGGGGGCGATGGCGCTGGGGCAAGTCGCAGACCTCGAGCAGCGCTGCGGTGGCTTCACCTGCCCGACGTCGGCGCTCGCGGAGCGCGACCGCGCGACGACGCTGGCCACCGCGTCGACGGCGAGCTTCATCGCGGGAGGGGTTGGCCTCGCGGCGAGCGCGCTGCTCTTGCCGCTTCATTTCGCGGGGACGAAAGGTGGCGGAGCCGAGGGCGACGCTCCGAAGGTGTCGCTCGGCGTGGCTCCGTTCGGCGGTGAGGTGAGGGTGCGATGGTGAGTCGATGGGGTCTGAGGAGGCGCTCGGTCCTCGTGGGCGCGCTCGCGGCGTTGGGCGTCGCCTCGTGCGCCGAGGTCGCGAAGCTCGACCGGTTCGAGTTCCTCGACGTGTGTGTCCCCGAGGCGCTCGACGCGACGTGCAAGGGCGTCGAGTGTGGGCCGCGCACCAACAATTGCGGCGAGCCGGTCGCGTGCCCCGACACCTGCTCGGCGAAGGGCAACGGCATCGAGACCTGCGGCGACAACACCGAGGCCGACCCCAATCGCTGCGGCTGCACCGCCGATCCGAACGACCCGCTGAAGTGCTGCGTCCCAGTCGCGATCGAGCAGCTCTGCTTCGGGGTGCAGTGCGGCGAAAAGCTCGACAACTGCGGTCAGATGCGACTCTGTCCGAGCAACTGCAACGCGCCGGACACCTGCGGCGACAACGCTGACAACGACGCGAACAAGTGCGGCTGCACGGCGCCGCCCGTGGCCGTGACGTGCTCCGAGGTCGAGTGCGGCGTCGTCGAGGACAAGTGCGGCCTCTTCGTCACCTGCCCGTCGACGTGCGCGCCGCTCCACGGCTGCGAGGTGGGCGGCGTCGGCGACAACACCTGCGGCTGCACCGGGGTGCCGAACGCGACCCCCCCTGCGCCGACGGGCTGCGAGATGTTCTCCGGCACGGTCGGATCGAACACGCTCGGGCGCTCGTACTACGTGTGCCCCGCGAAGTCCGAGGTCCAGGCCCGCGTGTTCTGCCAGGGCTTCGGGACTGATTTGGTGCGGCCGAAGACCTTCGAGCAGAACCAGCTCGTGGCCGGGCTCGTCATGCAGAGCACCGTCGCAGGAGGGTGGTACGAGCCCCACTCGTACTGGCTCGGCCTCGAGGACCCCGAGTGTGGCGCCGACGCTTGCAACTACAAGTGGATCGACGGCGCGGCCGTCACGGCCACCTTCTACAACGGGGGCGAGCCGAACAACACCGGCGGCGGCGAGCACTGCATCGAGGCGAAGGGCTACAGCGGCAACTGGAACGACATCCCGTGCGCGAATACGCGCGGGGTTGTCTGCGAGACCACCTGCGACTGAGCGGAAGGGCAGTCGTCGCTCGAGGACCGAAGCGGAGCGTACGGTCCGGTACGTGAGCCTCGGACCGGAGAGCGCAACGAAGGCCCCGGCGATGCCGGTTCATTCCGCGCGGCGAGGCGCGCCGCGATCAAGGCGCGCTCGAGGACC
>VGRJ01000080.1 GCA_016875405.1 Deltaproteobacteria bacterium
CTTCCGAGTCATCGTGCACGCGTTCGTGCCGAAGCCTGGCACCTTGCGCGTCGAGTTGCTCGGCGGCGTCGAGGTCGAGCGCATCGAGTACATGTACTCGGTGACGAACGTGGTCCCCTACCTGCGTCGCATCACTGAGAAGCCGTTCCTCCCGTCAGGCAAGATGATGATGAAGCAGAAGGGGACGCGCGGCATGGACGTGCACTCGCGGGTCATCGTTCATTTCAAGGACGGACGCGCCGAGCAGCGCGCCTTCTACAGCGGCTACAAGGCGACGCCGGAGGTGTTCTGGGTCGCGCCGGGCTTCGATCGAACCGTGCTGCCGGCGCTTCCCGAGCACGCGCGCGGCGTCGAGGGGGAAGTCCCCATGAGCGACGACGACTACTCCGGCTGAGCACGCTCGCGCCGCGACCTCAGTCCTTCGCGACGCTGCTCACGCCGCACTCAGCCATGTCGCGCACTGCGGAGACGCCCTTGCGGCACGCCCACAAGAGCCACTTGTTCACGACGCGACTCGGCAGTGGGATCGACAGCCGACAGAAGAGCTCGAGCTTGAGGAGCGTACGCCGCTCGCCGCAGGGGAAGGCCACCCATCGCCCCGACCACTTCTCGATGTTGCCGCTGACGAGCTCGCCCTGGCGTTGGACGCCGCGTGTCTTGTAGGGCTCGAACGGCCCGAATCGAGCGACCCCCCAGACCGCGGCGAGGCCGTGAAGGATTGGCGCGCGCATGTAGACGTCGGTCTTGTCGCCTTCCTCGGCGACGACGCGGCTCTGCTGGAGGCGCGGCAGGATCTCCTTGTAGCGGTGGAACTCGCCGAGGATTTTCGTAACGTCCGCGAGCGGGGCGCGCACGTCGATGACGGCTCCGCCGATGACGAGGTCGGTGCCCGCGACCGGGATGACGTAGGTCGCGGCCGCCGTTCGGTCGCGGTCGGTCGTCGGCGCACCGAGCGGTGCGTCCCCAGTTCCGGGCCTGAGCTCGATCGATGGCGGGCTCGCTCCTGGCGGCGCGCTGTTCGCCGCTCGAGGAGGCTTGGCCGGCGACGCGGATGGCGCGACATGGGAGGGCGATGGCTCGTCGGCCCGCGCGAGCCGGGGAGCAAAAAGGGCGACGCTCACCCCGACGAGGTCACGCCGCCGCAGCGTCGGCACTCAGGCATCCTCCGCGGTGCCGCTCATGCCATCGAGGGGCGCCATTCGGCAGTTGCCCTCGAACTGCACGCCACGGTCAATGAACACGTTCGGCGCGTGCAGATCGCCGGTCACGATCGCCGGGACGTGGAGCTCGATCGCCTCTCTCGCGCGCACACCCCCGCGGACCGTCCCACCGACGATGATGCATGTCCCGACCTCGATGTCGGCGTCGACGTCGGCGCCCTCGCCGATGACGAGCACACCGTCGCCTCGGATCTCGCCCTCGAAGCGCCCCTCGATCCGGATGCGCCCGTCGAACGCGAGCTTGCCCGTGTATCGGGTCCCACGCCCGAGCAGCGCGTGCAGCTCGACGAGCGGAGCCTGCCTCGCAGGTCCAGCCTCGCTGCGCGCCGCCTCGTCGTCGCCCTTCGTCATGGAGGTCACGTATCGCCCTCCCGGCGGGGCTTCAAGGACTCCGGCTCGCGCCCCGCGGTCTGCTTATTGAAGCGCGGTTCCGGAGCCCAACGTCTGCCGCTTGGTGGCTGTTTCCGGCCGCCTCGTGCTGTAATTCATGACTATGACACACGGCCCATTCTGGGTTGGACTCCGCAGAGTCGCTCTGATCGTTGCCCTGGGCGCCTGTGCGCCGTCCATCGACGGGCAGCTCGACCCGAAGCTTGCGGGTGAAGGGCTTCCGGACGACGAGGACGCAAAGCCTCGTCGCGCGGCCGATGAGCCAGCTCGCACGACGACGGCGGCTGGTCCGATTTCGCGCGGCGACGAAGAGGATGTCCCCGAGGGGGGAGGCGCTTCGAGGGGCGGACCGCTGCTCGTCACGTATCCGGGAGTGCGCATGCTCGACGCGGGGCGTACGCGCGTATTTGTTGAGATTTCCGGGAAGACGGAGATCCGTGAGCGAAAGGACGGCAAGACCGTCACCTTTCACCTCGACGGCGTCGGCGTGCCGGAGAAGGTCAACCGCATGCCACTCCCGACCATCCACTTCGGCTCGTCGGTGGAGCGGGTGCACCTCGTCCAGGGGGACGATGGGGCCGATCTCGTGATCGAGCTTCGCGCGAAGGTCGCGTACGGAACCAAGCTGCGCCCGAGCCGAAACGGGACGCGCCTCACCATCGATTTCGGTAAGCTCCCCGAGGTCGTGGAGGCGAAGAGCAGCGTCCAGGAGGCGCCGCCGGACAGTGCCTTCGTGCAAGCTCCCCCGGGGGAGGACGCGGGTTCCTCCAAGACGCGAACGGCGAAGGAGAAGTCCGAGGAGCGTCGGCTCGCGGCGGAGAAAAAGGCCGAGGAGAAGAAGCTCGCCGAGGCGACGCGCGTCGCGGACGAGAAGAAGGTCGACGAGAAGAAGGTCGACGAGAAGAAGGTCGACGAGAAGAAGGCGGGCGAGAAGAAGGTCGACGAGAAGAAGGCGGGCGAGAAGAAGGCCGACGAGACGTCGCCCAAGAAGGATGGCGCGCCGGCGGTCGATTCCTCGCCGCCGCTGTGAGGTCGCGAGCCCAGGCGTTGACCCCGGGCTCGCTCGGATTAGGGTTCCGCACGTGAGTCGGCTCGCTGCCACCTCGGTCACGACGCTCGCGCTCCTCTGCGCGGCCTCGTCCGGTCATGCCGAGCCGCCACCGTCCGAAGGTGGAGCGAGGGGGCTCGCGGCGGCCGCCGTCGCCGCCATCGACACGAGCGCCGCCGAGTCGGGTGCGCGCCTCGGCGTGAACTTGCGACGCTGCCTCGAGCTCGCCGAGCGCAATCACCCGAACCTGCAAGCCGAGCGCGCTCGCCTCGCGCGCACGAGGGCTCAGCTCCGCGAGGCTTATGTCGCACCCTTCTCGCAGTTTCGCGCCGTGGGTGGTGTGGGCATCGCCCCCACCGTTCGAGGCGACGGCATCTTCAGCCCCAACACCGATCAGTCGCTCACCTCCAACATGGGGATGGCGTGGCGCTTCGACGTGTCGGGCGTCGTTCCCCTGTGGACTTTCGGCAAGATCACGAGCCTATGGGAGGCGGCCGAGGCCTCGGTGAAGGTCAGTGAGCAGCAGGTCGAGGCGTCGCGTGACGAGGTCCGCTTCGACGTCCGAAAGGCGTACTACGGTCTGCTGCTCGCGCGCGACGGCCTAGAGCTGCTCGCCGAGGCGATGCACCGCATCGATGACGCGGCGCACAGGCTCGAGCGGGAGCTCGAGGTCGACGAGGGAGACCCGATCGATCTCTTGAAGCTGCAGACCTACCGCTCGGAGCTCGTGGCGCGCACCGCCGAGGCGCGCAAATTCGAGATCGTGGCGAGCGCCGGCCTGCGCTTCTACACCGGCGTCCCCGAGCTCGTCGTGAAGACCGCCACGCTCGAGCCGGGGAAGCACGCGCTCGGGCACGTCTCGAACTACCTCGCAGCGGCTCGCCTCAACCGGCCCGAGGTGCGCATGGCTCAGGCCGGTCTCGACGCGCGTACCGCGCAGGTCAAGCTCGCGCAGGCGCAGCTGTTCCCGGACTTCGGAATCGGCGTCTCGTTCGGCGCGTCGTACGCGCCCGAAGTCGCGAATCAGATCAACCCGTTCATGGGCGACCCGGGGAACTACTTCCGATACGGCCTCGGCATCGTCTTTCAGTGGCAGCTCGACTACCCGGCGTCGTACCAGCGCCTCGCCCAGGCGCGCGCGCAGCTCGATGAGATGGTCGCCCTCGACCGAAAGGCGCTCGGAGGCGTCGGGGCCGAGGTCGAGACGGCGCACGCGGAGGTCGTCGATTGGAAGAAGCGCCTCGAGGCCTTCACGCAGGCCGAAGGGTACGCCCGCAAATGGCTCGCGACGGTGCAGCAGGCGATCGACGTCGGAACGATGGAAGAGACGGACCTCCTCGAGCCCGCGCGTCGCTGGGCCGAGAACCGCTTCAGCCGCCTCCACGCCACGATGGAGTACAACCTCGCGCTCTCGAAGCTGGCGCGCGTGACAGGCTGGGACGCGGTCGCTCCAGGCGGCTGATCGCTCGCGCGCTCGAAGGACGTCGGCCGGCGCACTCGGGTTGAAGGTTGGGCGTCGGCGGGCTACGTTTCGCCACGGATGAGCAGTATCAAGCGGGCTTCGACGGGCGGCGGCGTCACGGGCGGGAAGGGCTTCCTCGCCCTGCTTGTCGCGACCGCGGTGAGCCTCGTCATCGCCCTCCAGGTCATCTTCTTGAAGGCCCCCGTCGAGGCGTCGATGGGGATCGTTCAGAAGATCTTCTACTTCCACGTCCCCTCAGCCTACGGCATGTACCTCGGCGCGTTCGCGTGCTTCGTCGGTTCCGCCGGCTACCTCGCCAAAGGCACACCGCGCATGGATGCGCTCGCGAAGGCGGGGGCCGAGGTCGCGGTGACGATGGGCCTCATGGTGCTCATCACGGGACCGCTGTGGGCAGCGAAGGCCTGGGGGCGCTACTGGACGTGGGATCCGCGGCTCACGACGTCGCTGCTCAACGTGCTCGTCTACGTGGCCTACGTCGTGCTGCGCTCGTTTACCGGCCACGGCGACGCGGAGCGAAAGTTCGCGGCTGCGCTCGGCGTGCTCGGAGCGGCGAACCTCCCGATCATCCACTACTCGGTGCAGAAGTGGGGAGGCCAGCACCCCAAGGTGATCTCGAACGGCGGCGGTGGCCTCCGCCACCCGGACATGAAGCTCGCGCTCACGCTGGGCTTCCTCACCTTCACGCTCCTCGCGTTGACGCTGCTCTGGCAGCGGGTGCGTCTGCACCTCGCCGCGGGTCGCATCGACGAGCTCGAAGAGGAAGCGATCGAGCTCGGGCTCGCAGGAGACGGTTGATATGGGCGCAGGAACCGACACGCAATTCTCCTCCTCCAAGGGAGCCGTGCGCGAGCTCGAACCGGCGGCTCCACCTTCGGCCTCTGCCGAGCCGACCGCCGACGCGCGCAGCGCCGAGTTCCGCGCGGTCGAGGGCGGTGCAGAGATGCAGAGCGGGACGGCCCTCTTGACGGAGGCCTACGCGGCGATCTGGCTCCTCGCGTTCGGGCTCGTGCTGCTCGGGATGCGAAAGCTCCGTCGTCTCGAACAACGTCTCGACAACTTGTCGGACGAGATCGCGCGCGCTCGCGCCGAGCAAGCTAAGAAGGGGTGACGCGTGCCGGACCTCGGCGCCATGTCCCCCCAGCACGTCATCTACATCCCGTCGGTGGCGATCTTGGGGCTCATCACCGGATACATCCTCGGCTCGCGTGCGGTGCGCGCCGAGTTCGAACGACGTCGTAAACGCTTGAAGGAGTGAGTACCACCATGCCCGATTTTTCGATTGCCGAAGAGCATCAGCAGCTCATCCAGATGGCTCGCCGCTTCGCCGCGGAGCGCATCATCCCGGTCGCGCACGACTGCGACCGCGACTCGCGCTTCCCGATGGACGTCTTCAAGGCGGCCTGGGAGATCGGCCTCGTGAACGTGCCGGTGCCCGCCGACTACGGCGGCACGGGTATGGGTGAGACCGAGAACGCGATGGTGACGGAGGAGCTTGGCTACGGCTGCTCCGGCATCACGACGAGCATCCTTGCGAATGGTCTAGCGTTGACGCCGATCAAGCTCGCCGGCAGCGAGGACCAGAAGAAGAAATACCTCGGCATGCTCACCGCCGAGCCGATCCTGGCCGCGTACGCGACCACCGAGCCCGGCGCGGGGAGCGACGTCGCCGGCATGAAGACGACCTTCCGGCAGGTCGGCGATGATTTCGTCTTGAACGGGCAGAAGTGCTGGATCACCAACGCCTCCTACGCTCGCTGGTACGTCGTCTTCGCCACCTCGAACCCCGAGTCGCGCCACAAGGGGATCGCCGCCTTCATCCTCGACCGCGACACGCCCGGCCTCACCGTCGGCAAGAAGGAGGACAAACTCGGCCAGCGCGCGAGCGACACCTCGCAGCTGTTCCTCGAGGACGTGAAGATCCCGAAGAGCCACCTCCTCGCGCCCGAGGGCAAGGGCTTCAAGCTCGCGATGGAGACCTTCAACCAGACGCGCCCCGACATTGGCGCGATGGCGACGGGCATCATGCGTCGGTGCCTCGACGAGTGCGTCAAGTACGCGAAGGAGCGCGAGACGTTTGGCAAGGCGATTGCCGAGCACCAGATGGTGCAGGCGATGATCGCGGACATGGCGGTACGCGTCGAGGCGACGCGGCTCCTCTACCTGAAGGCCGCGTGGAACCTGGACAACGGCGTGCGCGATCCCATCGTGTCGAGCTTCGCGAAGGTCTACGGCGCCGACAGCGCGGTGGCTTCGGCGACCGACGCCGTGCAGGTCTTCGGCGGGAACGGCTATGTCAAGGAGTACCCTGTCGAGAAGCTCTACCGCGACGCGAAGCTCCTCCAGATATACGAGGGAACGAGCCAGATTCAGCGCATGGTCATCGCCAAGAACGTCCTCGGCTGAGGCGTCTCGGTCGCACCTCTCCACGGGGCGCAGCGGAGCGCGACGTCCTCAGGCGAGCAAGAGCAGCACGAAGGCGGCGATGGCGCCGACGACCAGGAGCATCACCCCCGCGAGGATCGTGAGAGAGCTGGCCCTCGTCCGGTGCATCGTCTGCTGCACGTAGTCCGACACCTGCGGCGGTAGATGGGGCGGCGCTCCGTAAGGCGGTGCCTGCATTGATGTGCGGTGGGTGTCCGGCCCCTGAGAGGCGCCGTGAGGCCACGAACGGAAGCTCGATCCCATCACGTGTGGGAGCTGAGAGGCGACGTCGCTGCGCACCTGCTGCTGCATGTGCAGCGCCTGCTGCATCACCTGGCCCATCATCTGTCCCATCGCCTGCGCGTGCTGCTCGGCCTGCGCGCGGTGGGGGTAGACGGTGCCGCAGTATGGGCAATCGGCGCGACGGAGATCGTCGAGCGATAGGCTCGCACCGCAGTGGTTGCAGGACTGAACCGGGGCGTACATCTCGATGGCAGCTCGCGTGCAGCGCACGCCTCACGCCGGCGTCAGGTGGCGTAGCTCGACCCACATCGTCTGTCCGTTCGGGAAGACGAGGTTTGCCTGAGCGCCGTTCACCTGCGTTACCGTCGCGGGGTACTTGTTGCCGTCGCTCCACGCGACGAGCACCTGCTTGCCTGGCTCGATCCCGCCCGTCGGCGGTGGCGCGCCGAAGCCGCTCATCATGCCGAGGCCGCCCATCATCCCGAGCGCGCCCTGCTGCTGCATGGCCGCCGCCGCCGCCGCCGCGCCGCCGTAGGCGTGCTGCTGGTTGTGGGCCATCGCGGCCTGCATCTGCATCGCCATCGCGGCGTTCGGGTCGAGGCCGACCCCGCCGCTGGGGGCCGGGGTTCCGGCGGCCCTTCGCTCGACGGACACCTTCCCGGGTTGGCCGCCCGAGCGCAGCCGCAGAGCCTCCTGCTCCTGGAGCTGGTTGCGGCGCACCGCGAGGTTCATCGGATCGCGCGAGAGCTCGCCCATCCAGTGCGACGAGATCGTCGTCCACTCGCCCTGGGACAGGCCGAAGTGCCTCATCGAGCCCTCGAAGCCGAAGACCTGCACCGAAGCGGAGATCGCGCAGAAATCTTCGAACGAGACGTGCGCGACGCCCTTCTTCGCGGCCAGCGCCGCGTTGTAGTGCTGCATGTAGCGCGTGGCGACCTGGCCCATCAGGCTCATGTCCTGCATGCGCGCAGTCCAGCCCTCGACCGCGGCTCGCCAGTCGTCGAGTGGCACCCCGAGCGAGGCGATCTTCGCTTCTTTTTCGGCCTCGCCCTCGATCCCGTCGAGCTCGGCTCCGAGGTCGGCGTACCGTTCGAGCGAGATCCCTTGAATGGGCGCGTACGGATTCATCGCCCGACCATCGAGGCGGGGGCAGGGCGCGTCAAGCACGGCGACCGCGCGGGCCTCGCGCGTCCTCGTTTGATCTGTCACTGGCAAACGACTACAGCTCGTTTGCCATGGAGATGTCGTTCTCACCCGAGCAGCTGGCGTTTCGTGACGAGGTCCGGAGCTGGCTCGCCTCCAACATCCCGCCTCACATCAAGGCCAAGGCCGAGATGGACGCCTACTTCGAGCACCACGAGGTGATGGAGTGGCACAAGGTCCTGCACGCAAAGGGCTGGGTCGCGCCGCACTGGCCGAAGCAGTTCGGGGGCCCCGGTCTCGACGCGACCTGCCGCTTCATCCTCACCGAGGAGCTCGAGCTCGCGGGCACGCCCTTTCTGTCGCCCTTCGGCCTCGTGATGGTCGGGCCGCTCATCATGCAGTTCGGCACCGAGGCGCAGAAAGCCCGTTATTTGCCGAAGATCGTGAGCGGTGACGAGGTCTGGTGCCAGGGGTATTCAGAGCCGAACTCGGGCAGCGATCTCGCCTCGCTCGCGCTGCGCGCGGAAGACGACGGTCAAGGCAACTTCATCCTGAACGGCCAGAAGACCTGGACGACCTACGCGCAGCACGCCGCCTGGATCTTCCTCCTCGCGCGCACCGACGCGAGCGCAAAGAAGCAGGCTGGCATCAGCTTCATCCTCTGCCCGATGGACGCGCCGGGCGTGTCGGTCCGGCCGACGCTGACCACCGGCGGGACGCCCGCCTTCTGCGACACCTTTTTCGAGAACGTCGTCGTGCCGAAGGAGAACCTCGTCGGCCCCCAGAACGGCGGCTGGACGCTCGCCAAGGCGCTGCTCGGTCACGAGCGCACGCTGATCGCCGCGGTCGGCGCCTCGACTCGCGCGATCGGTCGCGTCAAGCGCATCGCCCGCGCGACACGGGTGGGCGATGGCGCGCTCCTCGACGACCCGGTGTTCCGAGCCAAGATCGCGCGGCTCGAGGTGAAGCTCGAGGCGCTGCGGATGACCAATTATCGAGCCCTCGCGGGCGCGCAGGGCGGGCACGCGCCGGGCCCCGAGTCGTCCATCCTCAAGATCCGGGGTTCCGAGATCAACCAGCAGTGCTTCGAGCTTGCGATGGAGGTGATGGGACATGACTCGCTCGAGTGGTTCAACGAGCCCGGCACCGTCCCGGCGATCGAGCAGTGGGTGCCGTCGTCGTTCAACTACACGCGCGCGACGACCATCTACGGCGGCTCGAACGAGATCCAACGCAACATCATCGCGAAGCTCATCCTCGGGCTCCCGAGCCTCTGACGAACGAAAGGTACTTCCATGGACTTCGAGCTGAGCGCCGACCAGAAGATGATCGTCGAGACCGCGGCCTCCTTCGTGAAGAAGGAGCTCCCGCTCGAGCGGATGCGCCGCATGCGCGAGGACGCGACCGGCTGGTCGAGGGACGTCTGGAAGCAGATGGGCGAGCTGGGCTGGCTCGGCATCATGCACCCCGACACCGTGGGAGGGTTCGGCGGCTCCTTCGTCGACGCGGCGCTCATCCTCGAGCGGCTCGGGGTGAACCTCGTGGGCGAACCTTTCGCGGCGTCGGCCGTGGTCGGCGCGATGGCGGTCCGGACGGGGAGCGCCGAGCAGGCGGAGCGCTGGCTCGCGCCGATGATCGCGGGTGAGACGAGCCTCGCGCTCGCCTGGGCGGAGCGAGGCGGGCGGTTTGACGCGCATCGCGTCGCGACCCGAGCCGAGAAGGTTGGCGGCGGATATCGGCTCCGAGGCGAGAAGGTGTGGGTGCTGAACGGGCACGCGGCCGACCAGCTCGTCGTCTCGGCCCGCACCGGGGGTGCCGAGGGCGACCGCGAGGGCGTGAGCTTGTTCGTCGTCGACGGCGACGCGCCGGGGGTGACCTGCGCGACCGTGAAGACCATGGATGGCCAGAGAGCCGCGAGGATCACGCTCGACTGCGTGGTCGACGCCGACCGGCGACTCGGAGACGAGGGCCAGGCGACCGCGGAGTTGGAGAGGGTCCTCGACCATGGCGCGGCGGCCGCGATCGCCGAGGGGTACGGGGCGATGCGCGCTTCGCTCGACATGACGGTCGAGTACCTGAAGACGCGCGAGCAGTTCGGCGTGAAGATCGGCGTCTTCCAAGCGCTTCAGCACCGCGCGGTCGACATGTTCGTCGAGACCGAGCTGGCGAAGAGCGCGATGCTGATGAGCGCGATCAAGGTCGCGTCTCCTGATCCCGTCGACCGAATGCGGGCGGTGTCGGTCGCGAAGGCTCAGCTCGCCATGAGCGCGCGCTACGTGTCGCAGCAGTCGATCCAGCTCCACGGTGGGGTCGGCGTCACCGATGAGCACGACATCGGGCTCTACTTCAAGCGCCTGCACGTGCTCGGGACGCTCTATGGCGACGAGGAGTTTCACCTCGCGCGCTTCGCGTCGTTGCCCACCTTCGAGCGAGCCTGAGCGCGCTGTGCGCGAGGGCGCACTAATCGCCGTACGCCGAACCCGCGCAGCTCCAGCGCTCCGCGACGGGTTCGCAGTTGACGTCGGTCAAGACCGTGGCCCCGAGCCGCGCGGCCGCGGTCTTCAGCCCTCGACGCGCGATCGAGCTCGAGCACTCGTCGTCGCACGTCGCGGAGGCCCGACCGTAGAGGACGGCGTTGGCGGGTGCGCGCCCGAGCTCGCCGACGTCGTCGGGCCCGAGCTCGCGTGGGGCCGGTGTGGCGCGGAGCGACTCGACCCGCAGCGTGAGCGGGACGCCGCTCACCGTCACCGTCGACGTAGCGGCGTCCGCGGGGCTCTGTCCCGCGGGAGGCTTCGCGCCCGCCGTCGTCGTCGCGACACCGGTGAGTTTTCGCGCGACGGAGTAGCGGCACTCGAGCCGGGAGCGGGTGTGCAGCGTCGCGCCGCCACCCTTCGTCCGCTCGACGGTGCGCTCCGTCACGGTGGTGCGGCAGGCAGGATCGACGAGCAGCGTGCCGCCGACGTCGGCCGCGCGCACGCGCGCCTCTCGGGTGAGCTCGTCCTCGTGGCACGGCGACTCAGCGAGGCCGCTCGCGCCGTCGTACGTGTCGCAGCGCGCCGTGACGACGCCGAGCACCTCGTGCTCGGAGGGCGGGCTGCTCGGGCGGTGCACGAGGATGGTCTCGGGCGAGGCGGAGGGGGTCGCGATGCGTCCGACGTAGCTCGTGCGGCTCGACGCGCACGCGAGGAGCCCCAGCGCGAAGACGACGGTGCTCGAGGGGCGCATGACAGGGGAGGCTACACCGTCGAACCGACGATGCGAGCATCGGTCGCGCTTCAAACCTCGCCACGCTTCAGCAAAGATGACCGCGATGAGAACGCTGGCCCTCGCCCTCACCCTGACGACGACGCTCGCGTGCGGTGGCGCCGCGCCGCCGACCCGGACCATCGACGATGCGCCCGTCGCCACGAAGGCCAAGGGCGCGAGTTCACCCTCGTCGGCGCCGTCGGCCGCTCGAGCGGCGCCTGCCGCCACGAAGGCCGCCGAACCGGAGCCGACGGGCCTGCCTTCGCGCTGCGCCGAGGGAGACTCGAGCTCGGTCTGCTTGCCTCCGGCCTACCTCGCCCGCGCGCTCTGCAACGAGGACTATCCCACGGTGGCGCTCGCGATGTTCGCGCGGAGCACGCCTTGGACCCGGGCGTATTCGACGACCACGTCGGCCGCATGGAACGCCTCGGGTGGCGCTTCGTCGAACGAGCGCATGGCGATGCACGAGGAGCTCTTGATTCTTCGCAAGCGAGGCGCCGACTCGAGCGGCATTCAGGTAAGCGGCGCGGGCACGAGCTACGACGTGCTTCGCTGGGACGGCTCGTGCGTGACGCTTCAGGACGGTGAGCTCACCTTTCAGGTCCCGCCGAAGATCGCGAGCGCTCGGGTCGTCCTGAAGCGCCTCGAGCTCCACGTCCGCGACGCGCTGAAGGACGCCCCCGAGCTCGCGAAGCTCTACCAGTCGCACCGCAAAGAGTGCAAAGGCGTCACCATCGGGGACGTCTCTAAGGAGTGCGAGAAGGTCGACGGTCAGCTCTCGGTCGCGGTCGCGAGCTACGTGCGCGAGCGCGGCGGCGTGCCCGAGCCGCACAAGCTGCCGAAGCCTCGCTGAGCGGCCGGCGTCAGTTCGATGCGGCGTCGGACTTGGACGGCGACGTGAGGATTCGCTCGAGCTCCCGCGCGACGACCTCGGCCACGAAGCGGTTCCCCTCGGGCGTGTAGTGGAGGTAGTCGTTGAACACCGTGCCCGAGTGGCGCCGGAAATCCTCCTGCATGTCGATGAGCGGGACCTTGCGCTTCGCGAGGTAAGCGGCGACGCGATCGCGGACGTAGAAGCGCATGGCGATCTTCTCGGGTGAGTAGACGCCCGTCGTCGTCTTGAGCCAGGCGGCGAGCTCGGCTTCACCGGGGCTGTAGGGCTTGATCCCCTCGAGCTGGACGAGCAGGTACTCCCAGAAGACGATGGGCCGCGCGCCCGACTCTTCGATGTACGTGAGGAGCGCGCCGAGCGTCGCGAGGTAGCGGTCGACGGCGCGATCGACCGTCGCCCGATCGGCGATGGTGACGTCGCGGCGAGCGGCAGGCTCCGCGGCTTCGGCACGCTCGGCGTGATGTTGGTTGACGGTTCGAAGCGCGCGCTCGAGCCCCCGCGTCGCCCCTGCGAAGAGCGCCGAGCGGTTGGAGCCGGCGCGAAAGAGCTTCTCGGTGACGCCGCTCCACGACGAGTCGTTGAGAAGCAGCTCGACGCGCGCCTCCTCGGGCACCGCGCTCTCGGGTCGGTAGTAGAGGTCCTCGAGCCCGTGCGGATGGTCGAGGGGGTAGGTGTCGTTGTGCGTGCCGAAGAGCAGCACCACGTCGGGCTCGTAGCGCCCTAGCTCGGCCATGTACCAAGGCACCATCATGCGCAGCCTCGTCTTGTTGACCGAGGCGTTGATCACCTCGACCGCGCGCCCGTCGGCGACCGGGCTCTTCGCTAGCATTGGCTGCAGGTAGGCGGTGATCGTGTCCTTCGTGTGGACCTTCGGCGACGCGCCTCGGGGCGTACTCGCCGAGCCTGCGTAGAGCACCGAGGCTCCCAGCGCGAGGACGCGCAGCGTACTCGGTGGCTTCGTGACGGTGAACTCGTCGAGGCTCCGAAAGCCCGCTCGATTGTGGACGAAGCTTGGGTGCGTGTAGTTCGGGTTCTCTCGGTAGATCCCGTAGCCGGTGAAGGAGTAGGGGTCGAAGCTCTTGAACGGTCGGCCGACGACCCGCTCGGTCACGACGCGCGCCGCGAGCTCGCCGCAGATGAGGAGGGCGAGCGCGACGAGGAGCACGCGGCTCCAGCGAATCCGGGGCTCAGAAGCGGGCATAGTCGAACACGCTGTAGGTCTCGTTGAAGACCGTGGTCGCCAGGTAGAGCGTCACCGCGTAGAGCGCGATGAGCAGCAATTGGCCCGCGAGGATCAGCTCTTTTCTCGTCGGCATCATCGAACCCAGAACCCCGCGGGCAGGACGAAGAAGGTCCACCCGATCGAGACGAACGCCACGGTCGCGAGGACCGACAGGACGCGACGCCAGCGCGGTGGCGTGCCGAGGGGCTTCTGCTGCAAGCGGGCTCGCTGCATCTCGCGGCGGCGGAGCACGTCGTAGAGCGCGAGCGCGACGCCATGGTAGAGGCCCCACAGGAGAAAGTTCAGGGTCGCACCGTGCCAGAAGCCGCAGCACGCGAAGGTGACCGCATAGCCAATCAAGGCGATGCTCGCGGGGCCAGCCGAGGGGCGGGCGGCTTGCAAGCGGCGCGTCAGTGGGACGAACAGGTACTGGGTCAAGAAGCGCGTGAACGTGATGTGCCAGCGCTGCCAGAAGTCCCGGATGTTCGCTGCGAGGTAAGGCGAGCGGAAGTTTTCCGGTACCCGGATCCCCGGCAGGACCGAGGCGCCGATGACGATGTCGGAGTACCCCGAAAAATCGAGGTAGATCACGCCGGAGAACACGAGACTCCGGACGCCGAGTTCGGCGACGCCAACCGACGAGAGCCCGTGCCCGACGAGCGGCTCGAGTCCGAGCGGTCGTAGGAGTCGCGCGACGACGAGGACCTTCACGAGCCCGTGCATCACGCGCCAGACCGCGCCGACCAGGGTCTCGGCGTCGAGCCCGCTACGCTCGTTCACGGCGCTCTGGAACTCGGCGTACTGGTGCATCGGCCCGCTGACGAAGCACGGAAAGTAGGTGCAGAACGCGAGAAAACTCAAAATGTCCGGCGCCTCGATTCGTCCATCGGCGAGGTCCTTGCACCACGACAGGAGCTTCACGAGGAGGAACGACGCCCCCAGAAACATGAGCCTCGATAGCGCTGGCTGGTGGAGCGCCGCGCCGACCTTCCCGAGCGCCCAGGCGACGACGAGTGCCCCGGCGAGCCCGACGAGCCCGGCGCCTCGGCGGGCCGCCTCGCTGGTCTTCGCAGCCGTAGCGGCGCGTGTCGCCACGTAGATGGCGGAGAGCGCGCCGTAGAGCAGCCCGATCGCCCGAGCGTCGAGTGCGGTGAACCACCACAGAAAGACGGCCGAGACGACCGCGAGGAGCCCCCGATGCGCGCGCCTCGAGAGCGCTCCGACGAGCGCGCGATCGAGCACGGCCCACGCGACGAACGTGAGCCAGTAGTCGAGCGAGACGAGGAGGCCCGCGTGCGGCGCCGTCACGGCTTCACCAGTTCGCGGTACTTCGCGCGGGTGTCCGCCCGAGCGACCTTGCCGGAGGTCGATTTCACGAGCCACCTCGGCGGCACGATGGCGGTGCGTGCCACGGTGCAGTCGAAGGTCTGGGCGACGCGCTTGCGAATCTCGAGCTCGAGCTTCGCCTTCACGGCGCGGTCTTCGAGCTCGCTCTCGGCCACGATGACGAGCAGCTCGGTTCCGCTCGCCTCGTCCGAGTCACCAAACGCGGCGACGCGCCCCGGGAGCACGCCCTCGATGGTCGAGACCTCGGCCTCGATGTCCCCTGGATGAAAATTTCGGCCCGCGAGGATGACGAGGTCCTTCTTACGTCCCGTGACGTACAGTTCGCCGTCGACGATGAAGCCGAGATCACCGGTGCGGTACCAACCGTCGACGAACGCCGCGGCGGTGAGGTCCGGGCGGTGGAAGTAGCCTTCGAAGAGGCTCGTCCCCTTGACCCCGATCTCGCCCACCCGGCCCTCCGGGAGCGAGGCTCCGTCGGCGTCGAGGATGGCGACCGACACCCCCGCGATCGGGCGACCGTTGCTCGTGAGCTCGACGGCAGGTTCGTCGCCGACGACAGCGGCTGCTCGCCTCTCGACCTCGAGGGCGCGACGGGAGAGCTGGGCGACGCGCGGGGCTTCGCCGACCGGGGACTGCGTCACCGCGAACACGTTCTCGGCCATCGCGTAGCAGGTGGTGAGCTGGCTCGGGCGCACGTCGGGCCAGCGCTTCGCGAAGGCGCGATGGCTCGCCGCCATGACCGGCTCCGAGCAGTTGACGAACGCGCGGACCGACGAGAGATCGGGCGCTCCCTCGCCATCGCTTGTGCGTACGCTGCCGAGGAAGCTGAACGCGAAGTTCGGAAGCCAGGCGAGCGTTCCTCGATGCCGCTCGATCGCCGTGAGCAAGGTCTGCGGACGCGCCACCCAATCGAACGGCGATAGCTCCACGACCGGCACCCCAGTGACGAGCGGGAGCAGGAAGCACGCGACGAATCCCATGTCGTGATAGAGCGGGAGCCACGACACGATGACGTCCTCGTTCGTGAGCGACAGCGTGTCGGCGTAGCTCCGCAGCTGAGCGAAGAGCGCGCGGTGTGTAATCGCGACCCCTTTTTGGAGGCCGGTCGTGCCCGAGGAGTGCTGCACCAGCGCGACGTCGTCGGCCGAGACCACGGGTATGCCACGTGCGGGGGAAGGAGAGATCGTCTCTGCTGCGAGGAGTCGATGTCCCGCGAGGGCCTCGGGGGTGAGCTCCTCGAGCGAAGCGAGCACGCTCGACGAGGTGATGACCTCGGACGGCCTCACGTGGTCGAGCATCCGCGCGAACGCGTCGGTGTACTTACGGCGCTCCATGCGAGGCGACGGCGGCGCGACCATCGTTGGGACGCGACCCGCGAGCAGCGCTCCGAGGAACGCGGCGTGGAGCTCGGGCGAGTGACCGAGGCAAATCGCGGTGAGGCGAGGCTCGTCGGCCTGCTCGTCGTCGGTGGTCGCGTGCGTGATGCGCTCGGCGAAGCCCCACGCGAGCCCGAGCATCCGCCGAAACGTCCAGCGCTCGTCGTCGCGATCCGGCCAGACGAACACGGCCGCCGTGCCGTCGGGGTCGTGGTCGAGTCGGTGCTGCAGAGCCTCGAGGAGGGTCGAGGTCTTCAGCCGAGCGGCAGGCGTCACAAGGTGACTCCGCGCCGCCTGAGCAGCGCGGCGATAGCCGCGACGGTGCCCATCTGCTCGTGGGTGATCTCCTGGTCGGGAAGCTTCAGGCCCGGGAACTCGGCCTCGAGCGCGGTGGCGAGCTGCACGAGGCCCATCGAATCGAGGACGCCGCTCTCGAGGAGCGACATCTGGTCCTCGAGCGGAAACGACTCGTCGCCGCCGAGGAACACGTCCCGGACGACGCGCTTGATGCGGGTCAAGAGGGCTTCGCTCATGTCAGCCACGTCCGTTGCTGCGATTCGGTCATCGGTTCACGGTCGTGGGCCGCTTCCCGGACTTCCGGTCGAAACGTCTAGATGAGCGTCCGACAAGCGCCAAGGACATTCGCGGACGGGCCAGAGGCCCACGCCGCCGAGAGCCCAGGGTCGTCGGCGGGGCGCAGGTGGCCGGCCTGGGCGCTTGAGCTTGGTCGTCCAGCTGGCAGGTTAGGTATCTTTAAACGCTGTCTAAACCATTAGAATAATATATCTTTGACTAAACCAGTTGGCCGGTTTAGTGATTGTATCGGAGGTGAACATGAAGCGTTTTGTAGCCTTGGGCGCTCTGGGCCTTGGCCTCGTGGGTGGTGGTTGCGCGCTCCGCTATGACCAGCGGAGCGACTCGGACACGGACGCGGGCTATCCCCCGATCGACCCGTCCTCGAAGTACTTCAAGCCTGGGCCGGTCCTGGCGACGACGGATCCCGTCGAGCGGGCGAAGCGGCTCGCGTATCACCAGGCCGTCATCGACGCGTACAAGTTCAGCTACACGATCGCTGAGACCGAAAAGACCAAGCAGAACCTCACCGAGCTCGTGGGGTTCTTCCGGCCCGCGGACGTTGGCGCCATGAAGCCGGCCGTGGACATCGCCACCATGGCGTACGACCTCGTGCTCCCAGAGAAGTGGGACTGGCGCACGCAGGGCGCAGGGATCCCGCCCATCCGCCAGCAGGGGTCGTGCGGGAGCTGTTGGGCCTTCGGAACCATCGCCGCGCTCGAGGGCTCGATCGCCGTCTCGGACAACACGCTCGTCAACCTGAGCGAGCAACACGTCCTTGACTGCAGCGGCAAGGGCACCTGTGGAGGCGGCTACTGGGCGTACAGCCTGCTGAAGAACAAGGGCGCCGTGCTCGAGCAGACGTACCCGTACAAGGGGTACGACCAGTCCTGCAACGTGCAGAGCGACTACCCCTACACGATCGAGTCGTTCCACGCCGTGAAGGAGGGCGACATCGAGGGCGTCAAGGCGGCGATCCTGAAGTACGGGATGGTCGGCGTGACGATGAGCGTGTGCGGCTCGATCCCGGGCTACAACGGCGGCATCTACGACTCGAAGGAGTGCAACAACTACTACACGAACCACATCGTCGCGCTGGTCGGCTGGGACGACACGATCCCGCACAAGTACGGCAACGGCGTGTGGATCATGCGCAACAGCTGGGGCACCGGCTGGGGCGATGACGGCTACGGCTACTTCGCGTACGGCACGGCGCAGCTCGAGGAGAACCCGACGTACGTCATCTACAAGCCCGAGGATCCGACCGACACGGACATGGACGGGATCCGTGACGTGAACGACAACTGCAAGCTGCAGCCGAACTTGGACCAGAAGGATCAGGACCAAGACGGCAAGGGCGACGCTTGCGACGACACGTTCGACCCGTTCGAGCGGACGATCACGATGGTCGACGATGACAGTCGCAAGCTCGACCTCGGCTTTTCGTTTTCGTTCTACGGAACGAGCTACCCGGCGGTGTACCTGAACGCCGACGGGAACCTGACGTTCGGCTCGCCCGACGACAAGACCGTAGCGCGCGACAAGCAGCGCTTCCTCACCGCCGCGCCGCGTATCGCCGCGCTGTATGCCGATCTCAACCCGAGCGCGGGCGGCAAGATCAGCTACGGCAAGAAGGACCCCTCGAGCCTGTTCGTGCGCTTCGATGGTGTGCCGCGGTTCGATGGGGAAGGGAAGGGCACGGCGACGGTGACGCTCCGCGCGAACGGGGAGGTCGAGGTCGCCTACGGAAGCGTCACGGGCTCGTCGTACGTCGTCGGCGTCTCGCGCGGCGGCGCCGGCAACACCGCCAACGAGGTCGTACTCGGCGGGTCACACGGGATGGGCGGAACTTCCGCGGTGTACAGCGCCTTCGGCTCACAGAAGCCGTTCACGGTCGCCAACCAGACGCTCGTCTTCACCCCCGATACGCCGCCCAATCCGGGGCCAGACCCGCTCCCTCCGCCTCCAAGCGAGGTTGCCCTCGGACTCGCCGACGATGACTCTCAGGCGGTCGCGCTTGGCTTTGCGTTCCCATTCTTCGGGACGAGCTACACCAGCGTCTTCGTCAACGCAGACGGAAACCTGTCCTTCGGCAAGGGGGACTCTGCGTCCGAGAGCCGGGACGTGTCGCGCTTCCTCGACAACGTGCCGAGGATCGCTGCGCTCTACGCGGACCTCGACCCTTCGAGCGGCGGCGCGGTCACGTACGAGAAGGGTGATAAGAAGCTCACCGTTCACTTCAAGGCCGTGCCTCGCTACGGGTCGAAGCAGTCGAACTCGGTGAGCGTGACCCTCCACGAGTCGGGTCTCGTCGAGCTCGCCTACGGGCAGGTCGCGAGCGCTTCGGTGATCGTTGGCGTGTCGAAGGGCGGCGCGGGCAATACCGGGACCGCCGAGGTGCTCTCGTCGCTCGCGCTGCCGATCGGGTACGGCGGTACGAAGACCCTCTACCAGGCCTTCGGCGCGAAGCCGTTCGACCTCGTAGGCAAGGTGATCGCTTTCAGTACGGACGGTGGCGTCACGCCCTCGCCCGAGCCGCCGCCGCTCGACGAGTCGGTGCTGACGCTCGCAGACGATGACACGAAGGAGATCCCGCTCGGCTTCCCGTTTCCGTTCTACGGGGTCGTCTACGAGAGCGTGTTCGTGAACGCCGACGGCAACCTCACCTTTGGCGCGGGAGATGGCGCGACCGCCGAGCGCGATCGCGCTCGCTTTCACGAGCAGGCACCTCGCATCGGAATGCTCTACGCCGACTTCGATCCTTCGGCCGGCGGCACCGTGAGCTACAAGCACGACGACGCCGATTCGATCACCATCTCGTTCACGAGCGTCCCGTCGTGGGGTACGTCGAGCGGAAATACGTTCCGCGCGAAGCTCCTCTCGAACGGGCGCATCTACATTCGCCTCGACGAGCTTGCGGCGTCGTCCGGCATCATCGGCATCTCGAAGGGTGGAGTCGGCAACGATTCGAACCCCTACGTCTTCTCGACGATGATGAACGGCGCGTGGTTCTATCAAAACAAGAACATGTGGGGGTACTACAAGGCGAGCGACAAGCCGCTCTTCGCAGGGAAGTGGATCGGCTTCGTCCCGTGACCTGAGCCCCGCGCGGTGCAGCGCCGAGGAGTCTCCGCTCCCCGGGGCGTCGCGCAGCCGAGCTTTCGCGAGCACTCACTTCGGGGGCCTCCCCGAAGCGCGAGGCCGAGGCGACAAGAAACGGAAGAGCCGACCGAGGCGGTTGCCCTGGTCGGCTCTCTGCTTTCGGCTGGTAACGCCTCTGCGGGGAACGCCGCTGCGGGTGATGGCCCGCGGAGCCTCGAGGCTCAGGCCCGTCGACGGCGACGTCGACGCGCCGCCGCGCAAGCGACCAAGCCCGCGAAGGCTGCTGCGCCGTAGCGAGTGTGAGACTCGGTGTCGCCGCCAACGGTGCAGCTCGCCGTGCACCCGCCCGTCGCCCGGATCGGCTCGTCGTTGGGCGTCACGGGCTCAGCGAGGAGCTCGGTGCAGTAGTCGATGTCGAGCGGGCGCGATGCCTTGCGGGTGGGGTCACCCTGCTCGAGCGGCGCGTTCTTGTTGCCTGTGTTGCGGTTGTCATGGTGGTAGCTCTCCCACTCAATGACGCCGTTCGACTTGCCCTCGGTGTGCCAGGCGTAGAGCCAGCCCGATCGCGTCCCGGTGACGACCTCGAGCGAGTCGTCGCCGTCGAGATCGCCCACGGCAGGGGTCGGGATGATCCACTGCCCGGTGAACTTCGGCCAGCCCTTCGGTTCACGCCCGCAAGCGTCCCAGGCGTGGAGGTAATACCCGCCGCTGCCCGCGATTACCTCGGGGTAATCGTCGCCGTTGAGGTCGGCGATCGCCTGGCTGTTGAAGAAGCTGTAGTCCTCGAGGACGAACGGCGCCGCAGGCATCATCGAGCCGGTCTTTCCGCTCCACACCGCGAGCAGGTGCTCGCCTGGGGCTTGCGAGGCGAAGCCGCCGCCTTGCAGCTGAATCGCAAGGTTGAGAGAGCCGCCCGCGGTGATCACGTCGGCTACGCCGTCTTGATCAATGTCACCGACTGAGGGCTGCGCGAAGAGCGGGAACATCGTGTTCGGACGGTAGGCCTTGGTGAGTTCGCCGAAGGTCGACGAAGGGGCGAGGCCCACGCGGACGTTGCCCGTATCGGGATCCGTGTACTGCGGCAGGACGTTCGGCGGCGTCTGGTTGAGGAGCGTCTGCTTGCCCGGATCGAGCGGGAGGAGCATCGGCGAGCTCGCGTTGCCGTGCGAGACCGCCGCGAGGGTCCCTTCGAAGGTGCCGATGACCGGCGAGTTCGGGACGCCCTCAGCGACGAGCGGGAATAGGTAGAACGACGTCATCGTCACCGGCCAGTTCGGTAGGTAGGCCTGCGGCGCCTTCGAGCCACGGCCGTCGATGAGGTACACCGCGCCGGACTGCTGTCCCTCGCCGAGTCGCTCGTTCGACGAGACGACCACCTCGGGGAAGCCGTCTCCGTTGAAGTCGGCGACCGCGGGCGTCGACATCAGGCGACCGCGGTTCGGGGTCCCGGCGAGCTTGCCGTCGTAGTGGACCTCGACCGGCCACCCATCGACGGGCTTTCCGTCGCTGTCGAAGACGTGGACGCGCCCGTCGAAGCCCGCCTGCACGATGTCGAGCTTGCCGTCCTTGTTCATGTCCTCGAGCACGGGGGCCGCGAACGAGCCCTGATCGACGATCGCCGCGGTGCTGCTGCAGAGCCCGGTCGGCTCCGTTCCATCGAGCGGGCAAGAAGGGACGTCGGGGAGCGCGATGGGGAAGCCCGCCTTACGCGCGCCGTCGTGCTCGATGACGTAAATGCGGCCGCTCCATGTGGTCGCCACGATTTCGGGCTTCCCGTCCGCGTCGATGTCGGCGACCGCGATGCCGTTGCCGAACGCGTCGCCGGCGAGCGCGGGGTCGATCGCCTTGGTCTTGTAGGCTTTACCATCGAGGTACGTCGGCTTGCCCGGCATGGGCTTCGAGGCGAGCCCGTCGACGCGGTCGGTCGAGAACGGAAATCCCGGGAGCGGCTCCGGTCCGTTCGGCGTGATGCGTAGTCCCACGATCTGTCCGCCGCCCGTCGGGTAGAGGATGTCGCGCACGCCGTCACCGTCGAGGTCGGCGAGCTTCGGGCTGCTCTCGCCGCTGTCTCCGACGTACACCGGGAAGCCCTTCACGAGGCTCGAGTCCTCGTGCACGTAGTACGTGCGGTGCATGATCGCGGGCACGTCGCCGATCGCGCCGCCGTAGTGTGCGACCGCGCGAACGCGCACCGTGATGGTGTAACGGTTCTCGCCGTTCGGGCTATCCGAGTCGGGCGCGTGCGTCGTGTCGACGCTGCGGACGTCGAACGAGGCGAGCGAGCCGTCGGCGCCGGAGAGCTCGCTCCCGGGGACGTTCGTCTGGCTCGCGATGGGCTTGAAGTCACCCTCGAGCGGCTGCACGCCGGGCGCCCACTCGACGACGTAGTCGTAGCTGGTCGCCCGCTTCGCGCTGACGGTCGCCTTGATGTCGATGGGGCCCGTGACCTGGTCCTTGTAGAGGACCTCGAACCAGTAGGGCTCGACCATGTCGACCTCTGGCGGGATCTTCCCGTCCTTGATGTGCTCGACGGCCGTGCTGGCGTTCACGCGACCGTAGCCGAAGCGCTGATCGAAGCCCGGCTGCGACCAGTACCACTTGCTGCCGGGGAGCCGCGACTCGGCGACGTCGATGTCGTCTGCGGTCGTAATGAGGAGCTGCTGGGCCTCGCCCGGCGTGAGCGGTGGCG
>VGRJ01000081.1 GCA_016875405.1 Deltaproteobacteria bacterium
GGTGACAACGTCACCATGAACATCGAGCTCATCGCCCCCGTCGCGCTCGAGGAGCAGATGCGCTTCGCCATCCGCGAGGGCGGCAAGACCGTCGGCGCGGGCGTCGTCACCAAGATCATCCAGTGAGAACCTCCATGGATTCGACCAAGATCCGTATTCGACTGCGCGCGTTCGATCACCAGCTGCTCGACAAGTCGACCAACGACATCGTCGAGACGGCGAAGCGCACGGGCGCTCGCGTCGCCGGCCCCGTGCCGCTGCCGACCGAGCTCCGCCGCTACACCGTCCTTCGCGGACCGCACGTCGACAAGAAGTCGCGCGAGCAGTTCGAAATCCGTACCCACAAGCGCCTGCTCGACATCATCGAGCCGACCCAGCAGACGCTGGACGCGCTGATGAAGCTCGACCTGTCGTCCGGTGTGGACGTCGAGATCAAGACGTGAGGGCCCAACCATGAAGTTCAAGGTCTACAACCTGAAGAGAGAGCCCGTCGGCGACATCGACCTCGACGACGCGGTGTGGGCGGCGGAGGTGAAGACTCACCTCCTCCACGAGGTCGTGACAGCTCAGCGCGCCTCGCGGCGTCAGGGCACGCAGGCGACGAAGGAGCGTTCGGCCGTCTCCGGTACGAACAAGAAGCTCTTCAAGCAGAAGGGCACCGGCTCGGCACGTCAGGGTGGCAAGCGCGCTCCGCACCGCGTCGGCGGCGGCCACGCCCACGAGCTTCAGCCGCGTGACTACGGCTACCGTCCCCCGCGGAAGGTGCGCCTCGGCGCCCTGAAGAGCGCGCTGTCGCTCTTCGCCAAGGAGGACCGGCTGCTCGTGGTCGAGAATTTCCAGCTCGCCGAGATCAAGACCAAGGCCCTCGCCCAGACCCTGGGCGCCCTCAAGGTAGAGGGTAAGGCGCTGGTCGTCGACAAGGTCGGCAACAAGAACCTGGAGTTGTCGATCCAGAACATGAAGGACAAGCACTTCCTGCCCCCCGAGGGCGTGAACGTGTACGACCTCCTCAGGCACAAGCACCTGGTCGTGACGCGCGACGCTGCGCTCGCCATCCAGGGCCGCTTCGCGGAGAAGGAGTGACCGAGCCATGCACGCAGAGCACATCGTCAAGCGCCCGATTCTTCTGACCGAGAAGGCGTCGCGGCTGCGCGAGGATACGAACCAGTACATGTTCGAGGTCGCAGGGACCGCGAACAAGATCCAGATCAAGCGAGCCATCGAGCAGCTCTTCAGCGTGAAGGTCACTTCGGTGAACACGCTGAACCAGCGGGGGAAGTTCCGCCGCATGGGCCGCGGGCATGGCAAGCTCCCCAACTGGAAGAAGGCGATCGTGACGCTCGCACAGGGCGCCTCGATCTCGTTCTACGCGGAGACCGCGGAGGAGACGGAGTAGCACCATGGGCATCAAGAAGTACAAGCCGACATCGGCAGCGCGCCGCTACTACACGGTCAGCGACTTCAGCGAGATCACGACCGACCAGCCGGAGCGCTCGCTCGTCGAGGGCATGAGCTCGACGGGCGGCCGCAACAACTACGGTCGGATTACCAGCCGGTTCCGCGGCGGCGGTCACAAGCGTCGCTTCCGCGTGATCGACTTCCGTCGCGCGAAGATCGGCGTCCCTGCGAAGGTGGCGACCATCGAGTACGATCCGAACCGCACGGCGCGCATCGCGCTCCTTCATTACGCGGACGGTGAGAAGGCTTACATCCTCGCGCCCGATGGGCTCGAGGTCGGCGCCGAGATCATCGCGAGCCAGAAGGCGGACATCAAGCCGGGCAACAGCCTGCGGCTCCGTCACATCCCGACGGGCACGGCGATCCACAACCTCGAGCTCCGCAAGGGCAAGGGTGGTCAGCTCGTGCGCTCGGCGGGCAACGCAGCGCAGCTGATGGCGAAGGACGGCGACTACGCGCAGGTGAGGCTCCCCAGCGGCGAGATCCGCAAGGTGCACCTCGACTGCCGCGCCACCGTCGGCCAGGTGTCGAACACCGAGCACGCCAACATCAGCCTCGGCAAGGCCGGTCGTAAGCGCTGGCTCGGCAAGCGCCCGCACAACCGCGGCGTCACCATGAACCCCGTCGACCACCCAATGGGCGGTGGCGAGGGTCGCACCTCCGGCGGTCGCCACCCGTGCTCGCCATGGGGTCAGCTCGCGAAGGGCCTCAAGACCCGCAACAACAAGCGCACCGACGGCATGATCGTCCGTCGCCGCAACAAGGCCTGATCAGAGGACGTGAACCATGCCGCGTAGTATCAAGAAGGGTCCGTTCATCGACGGCCATCTGCTCGACAAGATCAACAAGGCTCGTACGAGCGGCGACAAGAAGGCGATCAAGACCTGGTCGCGTCGCTCGACGATCGTCCCGGAGGCGATCGGCCTCACGTTCGCGGTGCACAACGGGCGCAAGTTCGTCCCGGTGTTCGTCACCGAGAACATGGTCGGTCACAAGCTGGGCGAGTTCGCCCCGACCCGCACCTTCTCAGGTCACTCCGGTGACAAGAAGGCGGCGGCCGGTGCGAAGCCCGCGGGTGGCGGCGCCAAACGCTGAGCCCCTGGGCCGCAGGCCAACGACGCCGGTCCGCCTCGTGCGGATCGGCGTCTCGTTTTTTGTCGAGGAGCGGGCCCCTGCTTGACCTGACCGCCGAGACTCGGCACCTTGTCGCGCATGAAGCGTTACGCGGTCCTCGCTGCGCTGCTCGGCATCGGCTGTGGCGGCGACAAGCCAGCGGGCTCGACGAAGGGTGCGGCGAGCGGAACCGCCGGGCGCGCAGCGGCGGCCGGGCACGGCGCGGCGTCGGGCGACCACGGCGCGAAGAGCGAGGCTCACGGCTCCGCAACGGGTGAGGCCCATGCGGCCGCGGCGCCCAGCGGCGCACACGACGAAGGGCGACCGCACGGCGGGTGCAAGGCAGGCGACGTCGAGGGCTGCCAGCGCGCATGCGACTCGGGCGATGCCTCGAGCTGCGACCAGCTCTCGGCGATCTACGCGGCGGAGCCGAGCGGCAAGGCGAAGCAGCTGCGCGTTGGCGCTTGCGAGCGCGGCGACCTCGTCGGCTGCGCGGAGGCACGCTCCTCGGCGAGCGCGGCGCCCGTGGGCTCGGCCAGCGTGAAGGAGGCGGCCGAGGAGGGCTCGGGCGAAGGGGACGAGCAGCCCGCCGCCGAGGCCAGCGCGAAGGCTGAGCCGCGCGAGGACGAGGAAGCGTCACCGAAGGACGAACAAGCGTCCCCGACGGCTGCGGGCAAAGCGACGCTCGACGATGCTCGCGCGAAGGCCGACGCAAAGGCCGCCGAGGCGCGCGAGCGAGCGAAGGCAAAGGCGGAGGAGGCTCGCGCTCGAGCCGAGGCTGCTCGAACACGAGCCGAGGCCGCGGCCAACGCTCGAGCAGAGAAAGCGCGAGAGGCCAAAGAGAAGGCGGCCGAAGCGAAGGTCGCGCGCGAGGAGAAGGCGCGAGAGGCCAGGGAAAAGACGGCTCGAGAGAAGGCCGCGCGCGAAGAGCAGGCCAGCGAGGCGGCGACGGCCGCGACCGAGGAGAGCCCACAGCCGCCGGGCAGCGTCCTAGCGCGCAACGATGGGATGTTGTTGCCGAAGCCGCGGCTCAAGTCGGGGCCGACCGCACCGGTGAAGGAGCTCGACAAGGGCTGCGACGCAGGGCACCTCATCGCGTGCGCGCAGCTCGGCAAGCTGTATGAGCGCGGACACAAGGTCGCGCAGAACGACGCGCGCGCGGCTTTCCTCTTCAAGCGCGCGTGCGACGGTGGCGATCCGCGCGGGTGCAGCGGGCTCGCAGCCTTGATGTTCGAAGGTCGGTCGGTGTCGCGCGACGATGCCGCGGCCGTAGAGCTCGTGCGCAAGGCGTGCGAGCGCGGCGATGCGCGCGGGTGCAGCGAGCTTGGGGCGGCCTACGAGGAGGGTCGCGGTGTCGCGCGTGACCTCGAGAAGGCGCTGCAGCTCTACAAGTCGAGCTGTCTCGGGGACAGCGAGCCGGTCGCGTGCGCGCGCCTCGGGTATTTGTACGAGCGCGGCGAAGGCGTCGGCAAGCGGGGCGAGTACGCCGTCGCCCTCTATCGATTCGCGTGCGAGGAGGGCGACCGGCTGGGCTGCATGCGCTTCGCACTTGCGGCCGAGCGCGGGATGGGTGTCCGAGAGGACCGAGCTCTCGCGAAGCAGCTCCTCGACCGGGCCTGCGCCGGTCAGCTCGAGCAAGCCTGCCGTGAGGCCCAGCGACTTGCGAGCGAGCCCCCGCGCTCGAAGACTTCGATGCCGGCGACTCCCTCGGCGCCGTGACCATCTCAGGCGCCGTGAGCGACTCCTCTGACCTCCACCGACCCGCCCTCACGATGTCTGCCCTCCGAAACGTTGGCTCCCTGCTCCTCGGCCTCGCGGGGCTGACCTCGATCACGCCCGCGAGCGCCGACGCGCTCGACTTCCCGACGCTCGGGCGACGCGAAGGCGAGATCGATCTCGACACTTCGTTCGTCGGGCGCTTGGGCGACGCGCGGCCCGGCGAGGATGCGGCGACATGGCAGCGAGCCGACACGCGCATCTTCACCGTGGGGGCGGGCTACTCGGTCGGGCGGCTCGGGCCTCTCCACGACTGTTACGCTCGCGTCGAGGGCGGCTTCGCCCTCTCCGCCGATGAGCCGATAGGTGCGGGAACGGCGCCGTCGGGTCCGCTCCTGTTCCAGGCCGACCGGAGCGGGCTCGTGCGCGGCTTCGTGTCGGCCAATGTCGTCAAGTCGCCGCGCTTGAACCTGGGACTCTTCCTCCGCGGGACGGCGCCGCTCGGGCTCGACCTCCAGAAGTTCTCCTCCGTCCACGTCCACCTCTTCGGCGGTGGCTCGACGCTCGATGTCGCGCTCACGAGCCCCAACACCCTGCTGCGAGCACGCTACCTCGCGCGCCTCTTCGTCGGCTCGGGCGCATACGACGGCGACTACCAGCACAACGCCGAGCTGCAGGTGACGAACCTCCTCCGAGTCGAAGCGCAGCGATGGCTGTTGCCGTGGCCAGCCGGCATCGCGGTAGGGCCAGACGTGCGCGCCGATCTCAACGGCTACCGAAACGCGATCTACGCCGACGCCTTCGCGGCGAGCGCCCCTGGCGCACGCATCGGGGAACACATTCAGGCGACGAGCGTCGCGGCCGCGGTCTACCCCTACTTCCACATCACGAAGCATGTCGCAGTCGAAGCGGGCTACGAGTACGTGTTCGTCGGCACCGAGGTGCAGGCGACGCACCTCTGGAGCGCGAGCCTCCGATCGGCCTTCTGACCGCGCGCCTCCGCGCTCAACACGGCCGCGCTGGACACGGCCGCGCATGACCCAGCCGCGCATGACCCGGTCGCCCGAGCATCAATCCAACGAGCAGTAGGCCGGCGTGCCCTCGGGGAGGCCAGCCTCATAGGGCGACGGCGAGGCGCCGAAGGGATGGTCCTCGAGGAAGCGCGCGACCGCCGGGCGCGCATCGAACGGCACCTTGTGCCCGAGGCCATGGTTGCACACGAAGGAGAACCGCCCGGTGGCCTCGAGATCCTCGTGATACGCGACGCTGAGGTCTGCGAACTTCACGATCACGGCGTCCTTCGGCCCGCCATGGAAGATCATGGCGGCGAACAGGTTCGTGGGGTCTTGGTCCTCGGGATAGCCGACCTTCCCGCCGGAGTAGGTGACCACGCTCGCGACGTAGCCCGAACGCCGATAGCTGAGCTGCGTCGACTGGAGCGCACCCGCGCTGAAGCCCGCGCTGTGAATTCGGCGGCGGTCGACCCCGCGTGCGGCATCGACGCACGCGAGCACCTCGTCGGCCACCCGAAGGTCATCGTCGCGTCCCGCGCCGAGCGTGAGAAACCAGGGGAATTGCCCCGCATCGGGATCATGCTCGGGCGCCGCGACGACGCCGCCCTTCGCGACGATCGCCGACACCGTGTCCTTGCCGAGCCCATACGGCGCCTCTTCGGGCTCGCTCCCAGTGCCATGCCAGTAGAAGACGAGCGGCCCCGGGGTCACCGCGGCAGGGTCGAGCCAGAGCCGCACCCGGCGTGGGGCGAGCCCCTCGGGCGAGAAGGTCTCGTACCCGTCCTCGAGTGCAGGGCATGTGCCGGTCGGCGTGGGGAGCAGCTCGGCGAGGGGCTCCGTCCGCGGCGGCGGCCCACCGGCCCCTACGGAGCCGCCGGGCGTGGACGCCGAGGAGCTGCAACCGACCAACGACATGAAAACCCACGCCGCGAGCGCGCGCATCCCGTCAGGCTACTACGACTGCGCGCGCCCGCTCCACGCGCTTCGGGGAGACCTCATGGCGTCGCCGCGAGCGCCACGTGCAGAAGCCCTGGCCCGGCCACGCTCGTCGGCATGGACCACGCCACGCCATCGAACGACGCATGGTACGCCTTCCCGTCGGTACCGACGTACGCGAGCTCTGCGACGTGCCCGTCGACGCCGCGCGTGACCGCCGGAACCGAGGCGACCGTCGGGTTCATCGCTGCGATCGGCTTCGGCAGCGACCACGGCGGGCTCTTCGAAGGCTCGTAGCGAGAGGTGTAGGGCTTGCCGTCGGTGCCCCGGAAGACGATGAGTGCCTCACCACCCGGGAGCGCCGTCACGCGCGGCGGCTCGCTCGAGAAGCTGTTCGTCTCGAGCACCGCGGGCGCGCTCCACGTCCCGGCCTTGCGCGTCGCGAACATCAGCTTTTTGTCGGCCTTTCTGACGTACGCGAGCAGGAGCTCCGGGCCCTGGTCGAGCGCCACGAGGGCGGGCGTGTGCTCGCAGTCGGAGGCGTCATGCGCCGCGGCGCCCTTCCACGCACCGAGGGTGCGCGACTGATGGTAGAGCTTGCCGTCGCCGCCCGGGAAGGCAAGCGCGAGCTCCTGCCCAACGACGGCCACGGCTCCGGCCGACGGCCCAAAGCTTTGGTCCTGGCCGACGGGCTTCACCTGCTCTGCCGTTGGAGCCCACGCGCCCGAGTAGCTGGCGAAGTAGTGCTTGAAGTCATCGCCGTGGAACACGACGTCGACCGCGGCGCCGCGAATCGCGAGCGACGGCGCGGCCTGGGTCGTCACGCCCATCGAAATCCCCGCGGGCGCGGTCCAGCTCGCACCGTTGTGCTTCACGAAGGAGAGCGCGCCGGTCGTCGCATCCCGGAACACCCCGATAGCGAGCGTGTCGCTCACCGCACCGATGGCGAGCGCGCGGTTCGTACCGCCTCCGAGGGACTTCGTCGACCATTGACCGGCATCAAGGACACCCGCCACCACCGTGGTGCCGCCGGCGAGGAGCAGCACGCGCTCCGCAGGCGGTGCCCCGCCCGCCCCGCTCGACGCCGCCGTCGATGAGCTCGAGGCGATGGCGGCCGAGCTCGAGGTCACCTCGGCCGAGCTCCCCTGCCCCCCCTGACCCCCCGAGCCCGCGACGCTCGACGACGAGGCGGCCTCGGTCGCGCTGCTCGAGGCGTCCGACGCGCCGCCCGCGCCACCCGGGCCTGCGCTCTTCGACGACGACCAGCTGACGCCTCCCTGACCACCACTGCCCCCCTGCGGCGTGCTGCCCGCCGCACACGCTCCAACGACGAGCCCCACGGCGCCGAGCCCGAGCTTGAGAAAAAGTCGGTTCATAGTCACCCCCGAAGTTAACTCTGCTGCGGGGCCGTCCGCCAGCGGGCCGGCTAGGGTGTCGGGATTTCCTGAGCGCTCAAGCCGACCGATCCGTTGTAGGAAGGGGTGCCTTGAACGCCCGACCCGATCCCTCCGGCGACCGCTCGGATGCCGAAGCGCGCACGCAGAAGACGGCCGACGCACGCAGCCGCTCGCGCTGGCTCCTCCACCTCGCGGCCCTGCAGCTCGCGCGCCCTTGGGCGGTGCTCGGCCTCGCCCTGCTCCTCACCGCAGCCTCGCTCGCACTCGCGATGCGCCTCGAGATCCAGCCGGGGTTCGAGGCGCTGCTGCCCAAGTCACGCCCGAGCGTTCAGGAGCTCGAGCGGGTCAAATCGCGCACGACTGGAGTCTCGACGGTGTTCGTGGTGCTGGAGGGTGGCGACACGCCCTCGCTGCGAAAGGCTGCCGACGCGATCGCCGTCGAAGCGAAGAAGCTAGGTCACCCGTGGGTCGGCTCGGTCGAGAGCGGGCCGCACGACGCGCTCGCATTCCTGAAGCCGCGCGCGGGCCTCTTCGCCGAGGCGAGCGAGCTGCAGAGCCTTCTCGATGACTGGGACGAAGAGGTCGGACGCGCCACCGGAGCGTCGCTCGACGAGGAGGAAGGCGACGACGAGACCGAGGCTGGGAGCGCAAAGCGTCGCGATGCGCTCCGCGCCAAGTTCGGCGCCAAGTCCTTGAAGAAGCGCTTCGGGCTCGAGGAAGACGGCCGCGCCACGATGCCGGACTACCCGGATGGATACTACCAATCGGCCGACGGCAAGGTCGTCGTCGTGACGATGCGCTCGGCCATCCTCGGCACGGACTACGCCGCCGGGCGCGAGGCGCTCCGGCGCATCCGAGGTGCGATCGACGACGCACACCTCGAGGCGCTCCATCGTGACATTCGCTACAGCATGGCCGGCGATCTCGTCACCGCGATCTCGGAGTACAAGGCGATCAACGAGGACCTCACCGAGGTCGGGCTCGCAGGGACGCTGATGCTCATCGCGGTGGTGTTCCTCTACTACCTGCGCCTCCGCATGCTGCTCGCGATGACGCTCACGATCGGCATCGGCGTGAGCCTGACCTTTGGCGTGACCCAGCTCCTCGTCGGGCAGCTCAACATGGCGACGGGGTTCCTGTTCACGATCGTGGCGGGCAACGGCATCAACTCGGGCATCATCTACATGGCCCGCTACCTCGAGGAGCGCCGCAAGGGCACGGCCTACGACGAGGCGATTCGGGTTGCTCACACCGACACGTGGCTCGCGACGCTGACGGCGGCGGCGGCGGCGGGCGCGTCCTACGCGTCGCTGGTCGCGACCGAGTTCCGTGGGTTCCGTGACTTCGGCATCATCGGCGGCATCGGCATGGTGCTGTGCTGGATCGCGACGTACGCGTTCCTGCCCCCGATCCTCATCGTGGCCGAGCGCGCGGTCGGCCTCAGCCTGGAGCGCGGCGGACTCTTCGGCCTGCTGCCGCGTCAGACGAGCGGTGGGCTCGAGTTCGGTCGGCCCTTCGCCGCCCTCGTCGCCCGAGCGCCGCGCGCGACGACGCTCCTCGGCGTACTCATCGCGGTGGTTGGCACGGTCGCGACCGCGCGCTGGGTCGCGCGGGATCCGATGGAGTACGACCTCAAGAACCTGCGCACCGACATGAACAAGCGGGCCGCCGAAGTCCGCGCAGGCGAGCTCGCCGTCAGCGTGACGCGCTTCGTCGGCACGGACGGGATGGCGATCCTCGCCGATCGCCTCGACCAGGTCGCGCCGCTCGTCACGGAGCTCGAGCGAAGGCGCGACGCGGCGCCAGCCGACGCGAAGCCCTTCAAGGCGGTCTACACCCTCCAGGATCTCGTCGCGAAGGATCAGGAGAAGAAGATCCCTCTCCTCATGGAGCTGAAGGACCGGCTCCGGCGCGCGACGCGACGCGGACTCATCACGAAGGACGAGCTCGCCGAAATCGAGCCTTTCCTCCCGCCGGACGGGCTGCGCCCCTACGGACTCGGCGACCTCCCCGAGTCGGCTGCACGCGCCTTCACGGAGCGCGACGGCACCCGCGGGAGGGTCGTCTACATCGAGCCCATCAGCAGCGACGTCGTCGAGGACGCACACTACCTTTTTCGCTGGTCCGACGCCTACCGCAAGGTCGAGCTGCCCAACGGCAAGGGGACGATCCTCGGCTCCGGACGCGCGGTCATCTACGCCGACATCTGGTCGGCCGTCGTCGCGGACGTGCCGCGCCTCGTGGCGCTCTCGCTCGCGCTGACCCTCGTCGTCGTCGCGCTCTCTTTCCGACTCGGAGCGGCGACGGCCATCATCCTCGCGTCGCTGCTCGGCGGGATCGCATGGATGACCGGCGCGCTCGCGCTTGGCGACGTGAAGCTCAACTTCTTGAACTTCATCGCCCTCCCGCTAACCTTCGGGATCGGCGTCGACTACGCGGTCAACATCATGCAGCGCTACGCCAAGGAGGGGGCCGGCGGGATGATCACCGCGGTCCGCGAGACGGGCGGCGCCGTGGTGCTCTGCAGCGCGACGACGATGTTCGGCTACCTCGCGCTCGTCCGCTCGGTAAACTACGCGGTTCGCAGCATGGGCGTCGCGGCGGTCCTCGGAGAGGTCGCGTGCCTCGTCTTCGCGGTGCTCATCCTCCCGTCGGCGCTCGTGTGGCGCGATCGCCTCCGCTCGTCGCGACGTGACGGCGCGACCGCTTCGGTCGATCATGCCGCGTGACCCGGGCGCCAGGCTCGCTTTCATGGCGCAGGCTTGACGGGCTCACGACCTCCTCGAGCCCATCGATTCGAGCGAGGAGCCGATGCGCCTCCTCGCCCCGGAGCTGCGTTGGACGATGGCGAGGGGACCCGCCGATCTCGTCCGCGCCGCCCCAGCCGTAACCGTCGCCCGCAGCGCCTGCTCGACCTCGTAGATCCCGACGCTCGCGCGAATGAGGACGGCGAGCCTGCGCGTCGAGCCGCGTCGATGCCGAGGTTCAAATGCGACGCAGGTGCCCATCGATGAGCGAGCGAGCGAGCGCCTCGAGGACCGCCGCGGCGTAGAGGAGCGGGTCGACCTCGCCCCACATCCCGTGACGCCGAAGCTCGATCTCGGCCCCTCGCAGGCGGTCGAGTCGTCGTCGCTCGCGGGCGAGGCGACGCGGCCCAAGGCCCGTGAGGTCGGGCAGCTCGAGCCCGTACGTGTCGGCGTGTCCTTCGATTCGAAGCAGCGGGACGACGGCAAAGAGCCGCTCCCGTCGATGGGCGGTCAGTCGGTCGTGCTGGAGGAGCACCCACGCGGCGAGGATCCCGTCGAGATCCGGCTCGTTGAGATAGAGGCTCCAGCAGCCCTCGTGGAGCCGGAGGCCGAGCGCGACCATCACCGCAGCCTGCTCTCGGAGACGCGCAAGCCCCTCACCGCAAAGAGCCGCGCGTTCCCCGCGTCCATCCGGACGATGCAGCGCGTTCCTGCCTTCTCGCGAACAGCGTACCGCGGCGTCGAGACGAGCCGCGACGCGATCAACCGCGAGCCGCCTCGCGCTCGGCGTGACTCAGGTGATCGGCGGCGCGCTTCAGCTCGGCGAGCGTAGAGTCGAAGGAGACGGTCAGGGCGTCGCGCCGGGCATGCAGACGAGGGTTGAGACCCCGAGGTCGACATGGTCGCCCGTCTGCCCCTGGCTGACGTCGCTCCATGCGACGTGAAAGGTCGGGCTCTTCGGGTCGAGGTCGCCGCCGGAGATCCCCACCGCGAAGTCGCGCAGCGTGCGGTGCTTGAAGCCCGGTGGCGGAGCCGCGACCGACGAGGGGAGCGTCGCCTTCACGACCACGCGCCCCTCGGTGTCGAAGAAGAGCAGACCGACGTCGTCGTAGCCGTTCAGCGCGTTGAGCGTCTTGCCGCCGATGAAGCCCATGACGTCGCCAAACCAGCCGACCGCGGGATCTCCGAGCGGGAGGTCGCTGTCCTTCCAGATGGAGTATGTCCCGAGTTTGGCGACCTCGGTCGCGTTGAACTTGCCGGCACGAGCGTAGGGGAGCTGCCCGGCGAACAAGGAGAACTCCTCCGCCACGGGGTCGAAGGCCCCGAGCATGAGGACGTTGAAGCCGTCCTTGCGCGAGAGCGTGTCGAGCACCTGCACGCCCGCCTCGCAGCTCCTTGGCGAGACGAACCCAGACACCGCCGCGTTCAACGTGAACTCACTCGTGCTCGCAGTCACCAGGTTCGGCGAGATGAAGGCGTAGGTCGTATTCGTCGCCTTCAGGCGGAATGCGCTCGTCACGCGCATGTCATCCGTGAACTGCGCGAGCTTCGGGTCCACGAACGTCACCATCTTACCACCCTGGGCGGTGAAGTTTCCGTAGCGGGCGCTCATGGTCGTGCTGACGCTGTTGAACGCGACGACGACGTCGGCGTTCCACGCAGAGGTCTGCAGATCGACCGGCACGAAGCGGCCCGAGAAGTGCGGGTTTTTCGGGTAAATCGACCAATTCGCGGGCGCGAGCAGGAGGTGCTCGACGAGTTTGTTGGTGCTGTCGGGGAGCTCGAGCATCACCAGCCGGTAGTCAACGCCGCTCTTGAGCACAGCGAGGATGCCCGTGGCGATGGACGACAGTCGACCGACGTGAAGCACCTCGCTGACGTCGAGTTGCTCGAACGAGGTGCTCGGCGCGTCGGCGTCGTAGACGACGAGCTTGCCCTTGTCGGCCTCACGCACGTACGTGACGACGCGCGCCTTGCCCGATGCGCCGCGCTCGGCGATGTACGCCTCGCTGAGTAACGCCTTTCCGTCGCTCGGATACGATTGAAGGACCGTGGGCTTGGTCTCGCTCCAAGCGCACACGTAACCGACCGGCGTCGAGCCTCCTGCGCCCGCGGTCGTGCCGCCGCTCTCCGCGTCCCCGCCGCTCCCCGCGTCCCCGCCGCTCCCCGAGGCTGCCGCTACGGTGCTGCTGCCGGCGCCGCCGCTCCCGCTCGTGACGTCGAACCCTCCGAGCACCGAGGTGCACGCGCCGACCCAAAAAATACCGGAGAGGAACGCGAAGCTCGTCAAGACTCGGGCAGACGCACGCATGGCGGGAGAGTACCCAAGTTCGACGCGCTACGCATCCTCGCCCTGCTCGCGGGCGCGGCCGAAGACCTTGCTGTGAGGCGGGACGGAGCGGACGAGCCAGACGTTGCCGCCGACGACCGAGCCCCGCCCGATCACGGTGTCGCCTCCGAGGATCGTCGCGCCCGAGTAGATGGTGACGTCGTCCTCGATCGTGGGGTGCCGCTTGCCGGAGCCGGAGTCTCCGTCCGGGCGGGAGGTGCTGAGCGCGCCGAGCGTGACGTTCTGGTAGAGCTTCACGCGGTCGCCGATGACGGCGGTCTCGCCGATCACGACGCCGGTCCCGTGGTCGATGAAGAAGCTCGCGCCGATGGTCGCGCCCGGGTGAATGTCGATGCCGGTCGTCGAGTGCGCGTGCTCAGCGATGATTCGGGGGATCATCGGGACGTCGGCGCGCTGCAGCGCGTGGGCGATGCGGTGCGCGGTGACGGCGGAGATCGATGGGTAGCTCGACACCACCTCCTCGAGGCTCCGCGCCGCGGGGTCGCCTCGGTAAGCGGCCATGACGTCGGCGTCGAGCGCGCGTCGGAGCGCTGGGAGCTGCGCGAACAGTCGAAGCACGACCTCCTCGCAGAAATCCGACCCCACGTCGGGCGCCTGCCCACGGCGACGCTGGTACGCGAGGGCGCGGTCGATCGAGTCGAGCAAGAGCTCGTACGCGCGGTAGAGGTGCTCGCTCAATCCATGACGAAGGTTGTCGCGGTTCAGCGTGCGGTCGCTCGAGAATCCCAGAAAAATCGCTCGCTCGAGGTGCCCGAACGCCTCGACGACCTTGCGTCGACTCGGTAAGACGGCGCTCTCGAGGTTGTTGATCGCCTCGGGGCCGTGATAGCTCGCGGCCACCGCGTCGATGGCGCTCTCGAGGTCGCGGTGGCGTCGGGGCTCGCGCAGCATGGCGCGAGGTATAGCACGGGGAGCTTGGGCGTCTCGCCGTCGCGAGGTCACCCTCGCCTCACGAGGTCACTTGACGATGCGCAAGTAAGGAGGCAGCTCACGCTTGGGCTTCGACCCCGAAGGCTTCGAGCCGCTGGGCTTCGAGCCGCTGGGCTTCGAGCCGCTGGGCTTCGAGCCGCTGGGCTTCGAGCCGCTGGGCTTCGAGCCGCTGGGCTTCGAGGGCGCGCCTTGGGGCGCGGCGCTCCGAGCGCGGGGGGCGGCAGCGGGTGCGGGAGCAGGGGCGAGGGCGGGCCGCGGCGGCGCCGAGGCGGAGGTCATCGCGTCGACCTGCGGCGCCTTCTCGGCCTTCTTTCGGCCTCCGCGGCCGCGCGGCTTCTTCTCGGCGACCGGCGCATCGGCAGCGGGAGCCACAGCAGCGGGAGTCTCCGCGACAGGAGTATCCGCGACGGCCTCGAGTCGCGGTCGCTGCCGGGGCGGGCCCGAGAGCTCGGTCGGCACGTCGTCCGGCCAGACCATTCCACGGCTGTCCTCGCCGACCAGCCCGTAGACCGCCGACCACGGCAGGTGGCACCAGAACGGCGAGCGGTTGAACGACAGCGTGCAGCTAACCCCGTCCTCGTTCACGTCGAGATCGGGGATGCGGACCGCCATGTTGAGGCCCACCTGAAGGACGAGCTGCGGCTGGTTCATGAACCACTTCGGGACGACAACGCCCTCGCGACGCGGATCGAGGTGGACGTAAACGCTCGGCCCCTCGAGAAGCGCGAGCATGACGTCCTTCTTAGGGGGCAGGCCTGCCGATTCGCCCATGCACGGGGACATAGCGGGACTCCGCTACCCTGCCAAGCGCGAGTCATCGAAAGAGGCCGAGTTGACGCGGACCTGGCTCAGGATCCGGCTCGAGCAGCGCCGGATCATCGGCGCGAACCGAACCTACGCGACGCGACGCAGGCGTCATGACGAGGTGGCCCGGTGACGCCGGCACCATGAGCGCACGAAGCGCCTCGTCGTTGCGCGCAGAGACGTCGAGCCAGGTCGGCAGCGCGTCGAGGTCGAGCAGCACGGGCATGCGATCGTGGACGGGGCGCACGACCTCGTTCGCGTCGGTCGTGAGCACGCTGAACGAGAGCGTCACCTCCCCCGTCTTGGGTGACGTCCAGTCTTCGTACAGCCCGGCGAGCCACAGGACTCGCTCGTCGCGCGCGTGAAAACGAACCGGCTCACGAGCGCCCTTCGGGCCGCGCCACTCGTAGAACCCATCGATCGGCACTGCGCAGCGACGCGAGCGAAAGGCTCCGCGATAGGCGGGCTTCACGGACACCGTCTCGCTCCGCGCGTTGAACTGGCGCGCCGCGCCCGAGCGATCGGGGGCCCAGCGGTTCACGAGGCCCCAGCTCGCCGGGACGAGCAGGCGCCGCGACTCTTCGAGCCGAAGGATGAAATGCTTGCTCGTAGGCGCGATGTTGTAGCGCGGTCGATAAAGCTCGGCGTGGAGGGGATCGACGAGCGCCTCGACGGCCGCGGCCACGTCCGTGACGTGCTGCACCGTCAGCGTGAATCGCCCGCACATCGAGGCGGCCCATCAACACGCGCGGGGGCGCGCGTTAGAAGCGACCTGCGAGCGCGGGGAACGTCACCTGGTGACCGGCGGCGCCACCGTACTGCGAGACCTCGCGGGCCGTGTAGAGCGGCTGAACGTCGACGGTCGGGACACCGGGGACGAGCGAGACGCGCGGGCCCGAGAGATCGACGCCGAGGAGCCCGGGCACGAAGGTCGCGCGTGATGGAGCGCCCTTCTTCGAGCGACGCGCCTGCGGTCCAGAGGGCGGCGGGGTAGCCGGCGCAGGGCCTGGAGCCGGAGGCTGACCGGGGCCCGCTTCCACGGGAGGGGCCTCGGTCGGAGCGTCGCCGGAGGGCTCGGCCGAGACGTCAGAGACGCTGTCGTCCGAAGCCGTCTCGCCCTCCTCGACCTCGGGCTTGTACGCGGTCGCGTTCAGGGTGAGCACGACCGTCGGGATCACGAGGGCCAGCCCGCCAGCGAGCATGTAGAGCGACGGCTCGGCGGTGCTGACCTGGGTCTCGATGAAATACCCCCCGACTCCGCCCGCGGCCGCACCCAGACCGCCGCCGAGCGCGTAGGCCCACCACTTGTCGACGCCGACGAGCGCCTGCGGGATCATCGCGAGCTCGGCGCCGAGGAGCACGCCGCCCGTGACGCCCTTGCCCGTCGCGGACACCGCCTCGGCCGACGCAGGCGCGGATGCGAGCGCGGTCCCGACGAAGGCCGCCACGGCGGTCAGAGAGGAGAGACGAGCCTTGGCTGTGCGAGTGAAACCCATCGTGTTGCTCCGCGGCAGCGTACTATCCGACCTCCTCTCGGTGCAACTGCGCCCCGGTACGTCCAGGCACATGGGCCACCGCCAGGCCGCTCAGCGGTGATCGCTTGGCGCGTGCACCCCGCCAGCCCCCGGCGGCACCGACACGTCGGCCATGCCGATCGGCGGGAGGTGCAAGCAGAGGATGTCCGGGTTCGCCGGGGCCGTGAGTCGCGCCATGCGCAGCGCCTCCTCCATCGAGCGCGCGGTCTCCCAGCCGAGCAGCTTCGGGATGTACTCGTTGTCGGCGCCGACGACGATCACCCGCCCCAAGTGCTGACGCCCGGCCTCGCCCCAGTACCACATGAAGAACGGATGCGTCGGATGGTACGCGTTCCCCTTCCGGTACATCTCGATGTACGCGGCGTTGTTGGCGAACTCGCGCTCGTAGCGGCGATGAAGCTCGAGCGCGTCGCGCGTCTCGGGGAGGAGCCGGTGGACGAACTCGATGTACGGAGCATGATGCTCGTTATCGAAGAGATCCGTGCACGGGTGGAGCACGATCATCGTGCCCCCGCGCTTCACCATCGGCGCCCCCTTGTAGAGGTTGAACATGTAGCCCTGCGCCATCACCTGCACGAGCAGCGGGTTCAGGAAGCTGTTCACGTTGTACGGCGAGATGTACGGGATGCCGGTGACGAGGATGTCCGCCTGGCCCTCGACGGGCACGCAGTACTGCTCGTAGTTCTTGTGGAGCGTCTTCTTATGCGCGGCGACCGTCTCTCCGGCATTGACTGCGATCACGCCATACGGAGACGGCACGCGCTGAAAGATCGCCTGACGCGCTGGCTGGGGCACCTTGTCGAGGGTGAAGCGCAGCGCGCGGAGCGCCGTCTTCTCGGCGGGCGACAGGTCGTCCTCGTTCTTGGCGAGGAACTCGAGCGGCTTGTCGAACATGCGGTTGTTCACCACCGTCTCGATCGTGAACACCTTGAGCTTCTCGTTCACGAGCTTGCCCATGCGGTCGACGCTGCGGGCGAGCGACGAGGTCTCGGGGTTCATGTACGAGTAGCAGTCGCGCATGACGCGCGGGTTGTGATGAGCACGGAGGCTTCGGTACCCGCAGAGCCCGACCGCGACCGACTTGTGGCCGCCGTCCATCGGGACGAGGTTCAGGTTCACGTAGATGACGAGGTCGCTCTCGACGGCACGACGGTTGATCTCGACCTCTTCACCGAGCTCGGTGGTGCCGAGGTAGACCATGTTGTCCTTGTCCTCGGCGTCGTGGTTGTAGAGCTTGTCCGGCCAGTACTTGTCGAAGATGCGATCGCCGACGACGTGCCGTACCTCGAACGCCTTCATGCGTCGGTGGACGCTCGTCGCGATGATGATCTCGACGTCATCGACGGCGTAGTCGGCGAGCAGCGCGAGGACGATCGTGAGGACGCGCTCTCGCACGTCAGGTCGACGCATCGGCGGAAGCGGCAGCGAGATGTCGTCGATCGCGATGCACACCTTCATCCCCGGGCGGAGCCGTGCGTAGAGCGGCTCGCTGTTCTCGGGGTGGTTCAGCGCGTAGCGAATCGCAGCGTCGACATCCTTCAGCGGCTCGATCGGCGGCTTCGAGTAGAGCACGCGGGTGCCGGTCGGCAGATCGACCTCCACCAGGCGGTCGCCCGAGAACAGGGTGCGCGGGGCGCTGCGCGAATCAAGGGTGATGAGGCAGGGGTGGCTCACGGCGCGATGGCTTTCGCGCAGGGCCCCTCGCGAGTCAAGGCGCGTCACGCGGTACGCGCGCCGCAGGCTGCGTAGCGGCTTACGCGTCGGTCATGCGGCGGTGGCGGACAGGTCGATCACCGGCCAGTGGTACGCGTTGGCGAGCGCCTTCAGCTTCCGGTCCGGGTTCACCGCCACGGGGTACCCGACGATCGACATCATCGGCACGTCCGAGTAGCTGTCCGAGAAGGCGTAGCACTCGTCGAGGTTGTAGCCGCGTGCGCGCGCATGGTCGCGGACGAGGAGCGCCTTGTTGGGCCCCGCCACGACGGGCCGCAAGAGCTTGCCGGTCGCGGTACGATCCTTGAACTCGAGCTTGTTGGCGATGACGCCGGTCGCGCCGAGATGCCTGGCGAGGTGGTGGACGACGACCTCGAGCGCGCCTGAGATGAGCACCACCTCGTGCCCCTTGTCCACGCAGGTACGGATGAGGTCGCGAGCGCCCGGATACAGGTTCGGCTTGAGGACGCGCTCGAACACGTCATCCGCCAGGGTCACGAGGCGATCCTCGCTCATGCCCTCGAAGACCGAGAACAGCACCTCGTTGAAGATGCGGCGGTCCTGCATCTCGCCCCACGCCATCATCGGGGCCTTGAACAGCGCACGTGCGATCGAGCGCGCCACGTGAATCGGCGTCGGCTGGTTCAGGAGGTAATACAGCGTCGGCGGCACGAGGTTCGTGGAGACGAGCGTGCCATCGACGTCGAAGTAGCTCGCAGGCATGGGGCCGTGCACATGGCGCGGGGCCCTCCACGAGTCAAGCCGCGCTACCTCGAGCAGAGCCTCAGGAGCCTGGAGGCATGAAGCTCGCCTGGCTGCGGAGCGAGCCGAGCAGCACCTCGCGCTTCACCTCGGTGCGCTCGCCCTTTCCGTCGAGGCAGGTAAGGCGCACGTGGGGGTCGCCGGGCGACATCGGCACGACCTCCTCGACGAGGGCCGCCTCGAGCTTCACCGCGTGAACGCAGAGAGCGAGGACCTTGAGGCCGGGGCGGACGAGCCCGAAGCGTACCTCGGCGCGCCGCAACGTCGCGTTCTTTCCGTCCGAGATGCGCTCGATGGTGAGTGAGTCGCCCTTCGTCTCGCGGACGACGCCGAGCTCCCACTCCTTCGTCGGACCGCGCAGCGGACCCCAGACGCGGGTTCCGACGATGGCGTCTCCGGGCGGGAGCCGATCGCTCGTGTCGCTCGCTGCGAGGCTCGCCGCGGGAACCCAGCCGAGGGCCACCGGGATGCGCGCGCCAACCCCATCGAGCACGCCAGGGTCGCGGTCTGCGATGAGCACGAGACCCCTGCCCTCGGTCAGGCGCCACACCTTGCGGCCGTGCTTGATGCGCTGCGAGACGGAGCCCGCGAGATCGAGCGTTGGCTTCGGCTCGAGCAGCCCGTTCGCCCACATCGCCTGAGGCACCGAGAGCGTGCAGTCCTGCGCCGCGCAGATGGCCCAGAGCGCGACCTCCTCGCTACGCTCGCGGAGCGCGTCGGGCATCGGCTCGGCCTCCGACCAGCGACCGGCGTCGATCATCGCGTCGATGTCCTTGAGGAGCGCGCTCGCGCCGATCTTCACGCCGACGCCGGCCGAGCTCTTCTTCAGGACGTCGTCAACGATGCCGCCGCGGATCACCTTCATGACGCGCGCGACGTCGCGCGGCCCCGCCTCCTTACGCTCGACCATGTCGTCGAGCTCGCGCACCGCCTTCGGCCAGTTGCGAGACGCGATGGTCGCCTTCAAGCTCGCGACGAGCGAACCGACAATCGTCTCGTCGAGGCGGGCCTCCCACTGATCGAAATCGATGGTGTGGAGCGCCTTCTTGATGGCCCCGATCTCGGCGAGCTCTCGCGCCACCGATACGTCGATCGCGAGGGCATCGAGCACGCAGCCAAGGATCGCCTTCGAGACCTCGTCGCGGAGAAAGCGGCTCACCGCCTTGCCACGGTTGGCATCACCGATGCGCGCGGTCTCCTCGGCGGCCTTCTGACATTGCCCGGTCTTCGCGAGCTCGAGGATCGCGGGCGCGGCGTCCTTCGCGACCGAGCGATCGGCGCGCTGCAACAGGTCCCGGATCTCTTCACGGACCGCCTCGTCGGCGAACGGCTCGGCCTGCTCGGTGAAGCGCTTCATTGAAGCGAGGTCACGCTTGATGAGCGCGACCTCCGCACGGACGAGCAGCTTGCGAGCCTTGCCAGGGTCGACGCCGCGATCGTGATCGATCGACGGGTCGGTGAGCTGTACCTTGGCCTTCTTCCTCGGTGGCAGGGGCGGAGGCGCGCACGCCGACACGCCGAGCCCGAAGAGCAGCGCCGAAGCCAAGAACGAGCGGATCATGTGGTTAGTTTGCGCCATCCCACCGCAGCTGGCCAGATCGCCGCGGGCGCGAGCCTCCGCTCAGCGATAGCTTCGGATCACGCCGCGGAACGCCTTGAGGCGTGCCTCGACGCGCCCGTAGATCGTGTTCTGCGAGTAGTGACCACGCGAGTCCGGGACGCCAGCCGGCATGCCGGTGAGAAGCTCGATGCCCTCGTCCACCGTCTCGACCGAGTGGATGTGGAAGAGCCCGGCGCGCACGGCCTCGACCACGTCCTCCCGGAGCATGAGCGCCTCGCAGTTCCGCGAAGGGATGAGCACCCCTTGATCTCCGGTGAGCCCGCCCTTCGCCGAGCACACGTCGAAGAACGACTCGACCTTCTCGTTGATCGCTCCGACCGGCTGGACCGCGCCGTGCTGGTCGACGGACCCGGTGACGGCAAACCGCTGCCGAATGGGGACCTCCGAGAGCGACGAGAGCAGCGCGTAGAGCTCGGTCGTCGAGGCGCTGTCGCCGTCGATTGCCTCGTAGGTCTGCTCGAAGACGAGCGACGCGCCGAACAGGAGCGGCCGCCGCTGCGCGAAGCGCGCCGCGAGGAAACCCTTCAGGATGAGCACGCCCTTCGAGTGGATAGGCCCGCTCATCTCGACCTCGCGAGCGATGTTGATCGGCCCCTCGATGCCGGGGTAGGTCACCGCCGTCACGCGGCATGGCTTGCCGAACGACAGCGGTCCGTCGCTCATCACGCTGATCGCGTTCACCTGACCGACGCGCTCGCCGTTCACCTCGATCCGGATCGTTCCGTCCGACAGCAGGCGTTGGATCTCGTCTTGGAAGTAGCGGCCTCGCCAGTGCGCGGCCTCGAGCGCCTCCTTCACCAAGGGGCCATCGATGACGTCGAGTCCATCGCGGCGCGCACGGTAGGCGGCCTCGCTCGCGACCTCGGCGACGAGCCCGAGCTGCGCCGACACCTTCGACTGACTCTCATTCAAGCGACAGCCGTAGGCGAGGAGCTCGCACAGCGCCTTCGACGTCATCGGCGGGAGGCCGCGGTCCCTGAGAAACCCGGCCAGAAACGCGGGATACGTAACCATCGCCTGCCCGACGGAGAGCTGGTGCTCGAAGCGCGCCTGGACCTTAAAGAGCTGCGAGAACTCCGGGTCGAGCTCGTGCAGCTCCTGATAGAGCGCAGGGCTCGCGACGAGGATCACCTTGAGGTCGAGAGGGATCGAGGGGAGGAGGAGCTCTTCGACCGTCCCGCGGAAGTAGGTCGGGTCTTGCTCCGGCACGATGAACTTGCCCGCGAGCAAGCACGCCTTCAGCTGCTCGTAGACGGCGACGTTCTTCAGCAGCGTCGCCGCCGGGAGGATGAGAAAGCCTCCGTTCGCACGGTGAAGCGCCCCTGCGACGGCGAAGCCAGGCTCCGGCGGGAAAGGCGAGTCGGGTGGGACGTGCGCCCGACCGAACAAGGCCGACAGAGTGGGATAGGAGACCTCGACGACCGGCGCACCGCTGCCGGGCTCGTGTTCGGTGAGCAGCGTCGGGACAACCGTCCCGCGCGCCAACGTCGGCGCGTCTTCAGGGTGAGTGTCATCGATGATCCCGCGGATCTCTCGGCTCACGACCTTCTCGACTTCGGTCAAGTAGGCGTGGATGTCGAGGCGAGACGCGTAGCGCTCGACGACCGGCGCGAAGCGAGCGCGAACGGCCTCGAGCATCAGGCGCTTGAGCTCGGCGCGCAGCTCCTTCTCGACCTCTTCCTGGATGTCGACGAGCTGCTCCTCGAACTCTTCAACGGCGTTTCCGATCGCGAGGAGCGCGTCGCTCGAGGGCTCTTCCCCTTCACGCGCCGACACCTTCACCTCGTCCTCGGCGCGCGCGATATCGAGGCCAAGCGACTCGCCGACCTCGACCAGCGCCCCCTCGAGCTCGGCCTCTCTTTCACGAGCACGCCGCTCGAGACGCGACCGCGCGTGCTTGAAGCGCTCGCCCTCCGGGACATGACGCAAGACCTCGACGAGCGACTCGTGCAGCTCTTCCATCGTCTCGACGAGCGCCCTGCCCTCCCCCGCGGGCATCATGAGCACTGTCGGCTGCGTTGGCTTCTGCGGGTTGGGCAGGAGCAGGAGGTCATCGGGCGTGGGGCGCGTCGCGGCGATGCGCTGCGCGACGGAGCGGGCGCTGAAGGTACGCCCACCCCCCGGATCCCCGACCGCGACGACGTGGAACCGCGGCTGCTGGATGTCGAGGCCGAACTCGAGCGCTCGCAGCGCGCGCGACTGCGAGGCGATCCCCGAGAGCGGCGCGACGTCCTCGGTCGTCCTCATGTGGAGGTTC
>VGRJ01000082.1 GCA_016875405.1 Deltaproteobacteria bacterium
ACTCCGTACGCCTCGTCGAGATCGTTGGCGGCGCCCGCGAAGCCTTGCGTCCAGACGATGTTGCCGTTCGCGTCGTACTTGCGGATCCACATGTCGCTGTTCGTGGTGAGCTTCTGCTCGTAGCCGCAGACGACCACGTCGTCCTTCGAATCGACGGCGACCCCGAAGGCTGCGTCCGTCAGCTTGGCGGCGTTGCCGTAGCCCTTGGTCCACACGAGCGTCCCGTTCGACGCATACTTCTGGATCCACACGTTGTAGTCGGCGCCGCCGGCGCGATCGCCACCCGCGACCAGCACGTTGCCCTTCGAGTCGGTGTCCACCGCGAGCGGGATCGCGTCCCCGTAGGTCTTTGTCCAGAGGATCGTGGGCGTCGCGCCGTCCTTGTACTTGCGGAGCATGGCGTCGAATTTACCGCCGGCTACCGCCACCGAGCTGACCGCGACGACGTCGCCGGCGGAGTCGACCGTCACCGCGTTCGCCGCGTCGTCACCGATGCCGCCGTCCGTCACCTCGTTCCAGACGACGTCGCCGCCTGCTCCGCTGATCTTGGCGACGACTCGATCGGCGTCCGAGACCGTGTCACTCCGGACCTCGCCGGCGAGGAAGGCATCACCCGCAGCGTTCACGGCGATCCCGATTCCGACGTCATCTCCCTCATCGAAGCCGGTCCCGTAGGTCTGGGACCACACGAGGTTGCCATTCGTGCCGTACTTGCGGACGAGGATGCTCTGAAGGCCGAGAAAATCCTCCTCGTAACCGATGACGAAGGCGTTGCCTGCGGCGTCGACCGCAACCCCGTTCGCGAGCTCGTTACCGCCGTTGTCGTAGGTCTTCGTCCAGAGGACCGCGCCTTTCGTATCGTACTTTCGTACGACGACGTCGAGATCGCCGAACGCGTTCGTCGAGCCGCCGACGACCACGACGTTGCCGTTCGGGTCGACCGCGGCGCCCGTCCAGAAGTCGTCGAAGAGGTCGTAGGTCTTCGTCCAGACCGGCCCGGAGACGGTCGTGCAGGTCTTGCTGCACGCGTCCCCGTCGAGCAGGTTGCCATCGTCGCACTGCTCGACGCCGAGCTGGAGGAGCCCGTCGCCGCACAGGGCCTTCTTGCACTTGGAGGTGCACGCGGCGGAGTCGGCGTTCTTGGCGCCGTCGTCGCACTGCTCGACGCCGAGCTGAAGGAGCCCGTCGCCGCACGCGGCCTTCTTGCACTTGGAGGTGCACGCGGCGGAGTCGGCGTTCTTGGCGCCGTCGTCGCACTGCTCATCGGCGTCGAGCAAGCCGTCGCCGCAGAAGCCTGGGTTTCCCCCGCCTGCACCGCTCGTCGCGCTGGTCGCGGTGCCGCTGGTCGAGGAGCTGGTGTTGGGATCTCCGCCGCTCCCCGAGGTGCTCGACGTGCCCCCTGCGCCCGAGGTGCTGCCTGCGTCGTCGCTGCTCGTCGTGCTCGTCCCGGCCTCGCTTCCGCCGACTCCGACCCCTACGCCGACGGGCGAGTTCGCGGTCGTAGTGGTCCCCTCGGTGCCGCTGGACGCGCCGTCTCCGGCGGTGGCGCACGCGGCGGTCAACAGGGCGAGGAGCGAGAAAGCCGTGGTTTGCCGAAGCGAAGGCACCCGTGGAGAGGTATCAACGACCAGGCGACACCGTCAACCGGATCTCAGGTCGGCCGTTCGGTCGAACGCCGTCAGCCCCGTCGTTCGTCGAGGCGTCGCCGCCACTCGGCCAGCTGCTGGAGAGCGGTGAGCGGCGTCATCCGATCCAAGTCGAGTGCGCGGAGCTCCGCGGCGATCGCGTGCGCGGGGGAGGGCGGCGGCGCAGGGGAAGGCGGCGCGGCCTGGGGTTCGAACAAGCCCAGCTGCCGACGCTCGTCGCGCCTGCCGCGCGGCCCACCCTTCGTCGGCGTCCCTTCGTCTTCGAGCGTGGCGAGGAGCTCCCGCGCGCGCGCGACGACCGCGTCGGGGAGCCCCGCGAGGCGGGCCACTGCGATCCCGAAGCTCCGGTTCACCGCGCCTCGCGTGAGGCGATGAAGGAACACCACGTCGCTCCCGTGCTCGCGCGCCGAGACCGACCAGTTGGCGATCCCGGGCGTGGACTCTGCGAGCGCGGTGAGCTCGTGGTAGTGCGTCGCGAAGATCGCGCGGCAGCGCACGCGCTCGTGGAGGTGTTCGGCGACCGCCCATGCGATCGCCAGGCCGTCGTAGGTGCTCGTGCCGCGTCCGATCTCGTCCAGGATCACGAGTGAGCGGTGCGTCGCGTTCCGAAGAATCGCAGACGTCTCGCGCATCTCCACCATGAAGGTGCTCTCGCCGCGCGCGAGGTTGTCGCTTGCTCCGACGCGCGACAGTACGCGGTCGACGACGCCGATGCGAGCGCGGCGCGCGGGCACGAAGCTCCCCATCTGCGCGAGGATGGTAACGAGGGCCACTTGTCGCATCAGGGTGGATTTGCCCGCCATGTTAGGGCCGGTGACGAGCAGCATGCGCTCTCCGTCGAGGTCGAGAGTCGTGTCGTTGGGGACGAAGGTCCCCGGCGGCACGTGTCGCTCCACGACGGGATGTCGAGCCTCCTCAAGCAAGAGCCTCGCGCCCTCGTCGACCTCGGGCCGATGGTAGCCGAGGCGGTGGGCCGTCTCGGCGAGCGCGGCGGCGACGTCCCATCGAGCGATGTACCCCGCGAGCGCGCGCAGCGCTTCGGCGCGCCCCGCGACCTCGCCTACGAGCACGTGGAAGAGCTCGGCTTCGCGCTCGGAGAAGCGCTCCTCGGCACCGAGGACGCGCTCCGCGAGGTCATCGAGCTCGTCGCAGGTGAAGCGCTCGGCGTTGACGAGTGACTGCTTGCGGCGAAAGCTCGGCGGGATCTTCGCGACGTGCGCTCGCGTGACCTCGACGTACCACCCGAAGCCGCGCGTGTACTTGATCTTCAGCGACCCGATGCCCAGCTCGTCGCGCAGCCGGAGCTCGAGGGCCTCGACACGCTCGCCGCCGCTCGTTCGTAGCGCGCGGAGCTCGTCGAGGTCCCCGTCGTAGCCTGCCCGAATCACTCCTCCGTCCGAGAGGCGCGCGGGCGGCTCCCGTTCGAGCGCCGAGGCAAGCCGTGCCGCGAGCGCAGACTCGGGGTCGCCGTCGAGGTCGAGCCCCGCGACGTCGAGCTCGCGGATCGAGCGAAGCGCTGCGAGCGCATCGGGCAACGCCTCGAGGCTCCCGAGCAATGCGACGAGATCGCGCGGCGTGCTCTCGCGCAGGCTTGCCCGAACGACGAGGCGCTCGATGTCTCCGGTGCGCGCGAGCGCCTCCCTCAGCTCGGTGCGCGCGCGCGCGTTCCCGAGCATCAGTTCGACCGCGTCGAGCCTTCGACGAATGGCCGCGACGTCGGTCAGCGGCGCGAGGAGCTGTCGACGCAGGAGCCGACCACCAACCGCGGTTACGGTGGCATCGATCGCGGCGAGCAGCGTGCCCTCGCGCCTCCCGTCGACCGAGCGCACGAGCTCGAGGTGGCTCTGTGCGGTCTCGTCGAGCTGCATGTGCAGGGCGGTGTCGAGGCGCGCGATGCGGCGCACCGGGAGGACGGTGTCGGGGAGGTTCCGAGCCGCGAAGCGCAGCACCCGTGCGGCCGCGCGGACGGCGAGCGGACCGTGATCTCGGCAGGCGTCGTCGTGAAGCGGGGCGGCGACCTGACCGTCGAGGTGCGGCCGAGGGTCGTCGAGGTCTTCGTCGTCTCGCAGCGCGGTGCCCGGGAAGGCCGTCACGAGCGTTCGGCGCAGGTCGTCCTCGACCGCGGGCACGAGCAGCTCGGCAGGCTCGGCTCGCGCCACTTCGGCGAGGAGCAGCGCCGCGGTCGGGAGCGACGCTGCGGACAGCTCGCCCGTCGATACGTCGAGGACCGCGAGCCCATAGCCGTCGCTCGCGCGGTCGTACTCGAGCGCGACCAGATGGTTGTGCCGCTTTGCCTCGAGCTGATCGTCGGCGGTGACGAGGCCTGGCGTCACGACGCGGACGACCTTCCGCGGCACGAGGCCCTTCAGCTTGCTCGGATCGCCGAGCTGCTCGCAGATCGCGACCTTGTGGCCGCGTGCGATCAGCCGCGCGAGGTAGCCGTGCGCGGCGTGGTAAGGGACGCCGGCCATCGGGACCTGGTCGGGGGCGCCCTTGTTTCGACTCGTCAGCGTGAGCTGCAGCTCGCGAGCGGCGACCACCGCGTCCTCGTTGAACATCTCGTAGAAGTCGCCGAGCCGAAAGAACAGGATCGCGTCGGGGAAGGCCGCCTTCGCGTCCCGATACTGTTCCATGACCGGCGTCAGCTTCTTCGTCGACGGTGCGTACAAGGTCCGCTCCTTCAACGCCGGGAGTGCGTCACTGGTACTGACGCGAGACGGTGAACGTGTCGAGCTTGACGAATGCCAAGCCCTGGAGCGACCCATCGCTCACGACAAGCTCGCCGGTCGTCGGGAGGAAGGTCGCCGCCGCAGGCTGGATGTCGGTCGAGTTGCTGCTCCCGAGCAGCGCGAGCTGGAGCGGCGCAAACTGTCCCTGGGTGGCGAACTCGAAGCGCATCTCGCGCGTCGCCTTGTCGCCGCTGCGGATGGCGAAGTGGAAGAACGGGTTGCGGAACGCGCGCGGCGAGTCGTCGCGAATGGGCTCGTCGAGGGTTACCTCGCGCACGCGCCCCTCGAGGCGCTCGAGGCGGGAGTCGCAGCGCGAACGGCACACGCCGCTCCCATCCGCGGCCCCGCGGTTCAAGAAGCCTACCTTCGAGCCGAGGACGATCCACTGCGAGCCGCCGCGGACTTGAAACTCCACCACGTTCGGGAAGCAGCACTTCAGGTCAGGGCTGGTGGCGCCCTCGCGCGGCTCGACGAAGAGGATGTCGTCTTTCGCGACCATGATGCGAAGATCGCGCGTCGGGAGCGGGTTGCGTGACGTCCCGTACGCCTGCTGACAAGCCGCGAAGCTGCACGCCGCCTGCTCGGTCCAGTACTTGTCGCCGAGCACCGGCGTGTCGCTCGTGACCTGCACGTAGTCGGCGAGCGCACGCGCCTCGAGCGTCGCTTGCTCGGGCGTCACTCCTTCGAGCGCGACGAGCTCGTCGGCCACCGCGCTCGCGCCTTGCACGCCACGCCCGCAGAAGCCGCTCGCCGGGTCGCGGACCTCGAAGCCATTGGCCGTCGGGACCAGCGACGCGAAGTGGCCGGTGAAGCCTGGGATCGCGCCTTCGTACGTCACCGTCCACGATTGCGCGAGGATGTGCGCCCGCGGGTCGTCGTGATTCATCGCCAGCACGTGGGCGTCGGCCGCGTCGGCCTCGGTGCTCGCGAGCAGACCGGTCGACGGATCGATCGCCAGTGAGCCGGACGCGATGGGCAGTGTCAGGTCGAACGGTGGTGTCTCGACCGGGATGGTGGCGCGCATACGCGGGGCGCCTTCGTCGGTCGCTGCGAGCACCACACCGTCCTTGTCGAACAAAAGCGGCAACGCCTCGAGCCCGGGTTGCGTCGCCACGACGTTCTCGCGATAGGCGAGGTACGCGCTCGAGCGAGGTTGGTGGGGCGCCACGGTTTGGCAGCTGTACTCGGTGCTGGCGCCCTCGATCCCGGTCGACGCGTCGTCGCAGCCGTAGAGCGGGTGGTGGTCGCGAGGACCACGGCATGCGGCGTCAAGGTCGTCGACGTCGAGCGCGACGACGTTGCCGCTCGCGAGCACCGCGAACCCAAAGGTCCCGCGGAGCTTCCTCGGTCCAGCGCCACTCGTGAAATCGCTCGCCGTCCGGTAGCCCGCCGCCTCCGCGCTCGCGCCGGCGTTCGGATCGCAGCGCAGCGCCACGTTCGTCCCGGTCGACGGGTCGACCGCGTCTCCACGGCGCTCTGCGAACAGGATCTCGCGAGGCGGGGACCCAAACCGGACGCGATCCGGCGGCTGGAACGGGTTGCGCTCGGAGTGCGGTCGATGGAGCGGGGTCTTCGTCGTGGAGTTCTCACTCACGTCGTACGCGATGAGGCTGCCGTCGAGCTCGTCGACCGCGTAGAGGTACCGCTTCAGGTCGAAGGTGAGCGGGCTCACGGCGACGCGCGAGGTCGTCACCGTGCGTCCGGGGTCCTCGGCGGAGGTCGCGAGCAGCGGATCGAGCTCGGTGACGTCGCACGCGGTCGGAAGGTCGAGGCGGTGGATCACAGGGGCAGCGGCGTCCGAGACGAACAGCCGGTAGCCGCGGTCACCTCGCGGCGCGAACGCGATGTCGGACGGCTCGGCTGTGAAGCCCGTCGTGCGCGGCGGCACGACCTCCGTTGGGACGCACGCCTCTGCGGGCGACGGAGGAGGCGAAGCCTCGGTCGTGAGCTTCACCTCGAGCGGCACGAAGCGCTCGACCGGACATGGAGCGAACGAACCCGCTTCCCCGTCGAGGATCGATTGGGCGTCGAGGACCGCGACCCCGCCTGCATGCGGCAGCGTCACCAGAAGTTTGTATCGCCCAGGATTTCCAACCGATTCGGCGTCGGCGGCGAGATCGCCGTGGCAATGGCTCGCGGCCGCTGTGCCGCACGACGTCTCGGTCTCGTCGGCTCCATAAGCCGCGTCGCAGCGAGGGCGCAGGGCTCCGTTCGCTCCAGGCGCATCGACGAGCAGCTCGACCGACCCGGGCCTCTCGGGCAGCGAGCACGAGGGCCAGTCCGAGAGCTTCGGCGCGGCGCCGCGCAGCCGATCCGCGGGCAACGCGTAGATGCCTTCGTAGCCTGGCTCACCCACCGACACGAAGGCCGCCGTGCCGCCTGGCGTCGCGACGATGTCCGTCGGGGCGGCGCCGACCGGCAGGAAGTTCGTGCCGGGCGTCAGCGGGTCCGCGTCGACGAGGGGCGCGTCTTCGGCCGTAAGGTCGATGACCGCGACCTCGCCGCGCAACGGCTGCAGCGCGAGCGCGTACAGGTGCGGCACGGTGGGATCGTCCGTTCGGCCCGCGCCACACTCCGTGAGGGGGAGCGCGACGGCGGCGACCGATGCGGCGGTATCCGCCGGTGGCTTCGGCTCCGTCTCGCTCCCGCTCGGCGACGGCGCGAGGCACAGGAACGTCGTCGCGCCCGCCTGCTGCAGGGCCCGCACGCGGCTCACCGTTTGGTTTTGCGTGCAGCCCGCTCCGGTCCCAGCCGCGAGCCCGACGATGGAAAGCGCCGCGCCGAGCACATTCGCAGATGCTCGGGTTCGACGCGTTCCACCCTTAAAGGGCGGGGTGCGGCTCATCGAGCCTCCGCCGGAGGGAGCGGCTCGCCGACCGACGCAACAAACTGGCCGTAGGTCGCGGGCCGACGAAGGTCGAGGTCGATCACGCCGAGGTACGAATCCGTGAAGTGCGCGACGTAGCCGAGGCTGTAGGCGCTGCCTGCGTCGCGCCCCGAGTCGATCGCGAGCTCCTGCGGGCCGCGGCCTGTTCGAACGACGGCTTCCATCGTGTCGGTTCGCGGATCGACGATGAAGACCGAGCGTGAGTCGAAGGCGAGCGCGAACACGCGGTCGACGAGCGAGCCGTCCTGCCCGACGACCTGGCCGACCTTCACGTGAGCCGGTCCAAAGTCGAGCGGTAGAGCGCCATGCATCGCGATGGTGTGGAAGGCTGCGGTGATGCGCTCCGGACTCGCGGCGGTCGCGGCTTCGCGCACGAGGTTCGTGTATACGCGTCCGACGAGCAAGCTCGCGGGGTTGCGGTTGGCCACGTAAATCCCAAGGGGGATCTCTTCTGCGCAGCGCGCGAGGCACTCGAGCCCGGCATCACCGCAGGCCTGCTCGCAGGCGCGCCGCGCCGTTGAGACGATCACGATCCCACGTGAGTCGACGTTCGACGAGCTGACGTTCAGCGGGATTTGGCCCGCGCGAACGAGGAACGGGCGCGGCGGGATCGAGCCGCTGTCGGGGAAGTGCTCGACGAGGTCGAGCTGCGACGCGCCGCGGTACGTGAGGACGAAGCCGTCGCGGTACGTAAACTCGCGTCCGAGGTCGCGTGCCGCCGCGTCCGCGAGGTCGACCATCGCAGGCCGAGGGATCGCCGCGAGGTCGGTCGGACCTGAGGCATAGTTTGACGCGTAATAGGCCAGAAATGGCGTCGCCGACCACGGGTTTGCGACGAGGCTCGCCGCGCCCTGCGTCTGGTGTGCCGTGACGAGCGTCGTGCCATCGACGGAGCTCGCGGTGCCGACCGGGTCGGGCGGAAGCTGGATGCCGCGGAGCGTCCGCTCCGGGTTGCGTCCCACGCGGTGCTCGTTCCCGCAAAAGCCGTCGGCGCCGACGTTGCAGTCGAGCGCGAAGGTCGGCGCTTCGGCCGGCACGCGGTCGTCCTCGACGTCGATGTAGGTTAGCGATGGATCGCCCCGCACCGGGCTGAAGAGGCGCGCGCCTTCGCCGTTTGGGTTGTGCGTGAGCAGCAGGCGCGATGCGAACGCCCCGATGAAGACCGAGTTGACGAGGAACGAGCCCACCGGGAACGCCTCGCACGGTCCGGGGTTCAGGTAGGGGGCGTCGTTGCGCGCGAGCCCCCCTTCAGCGCAGACCTCGACGGCGGCTCGATGCTCGCCTAGCCCGCGCGCGATGGGCAGGATCGCCGACCGCAAGGCACGGGCGTCGAAGAGCTGCACCGACCCGCCGGTGTACTTTAGGTCGAAGTCGGAGTTCGCGACGTAGAGGGCGGTGCGCCCGGCTGAGACGGCGAGGCCCGTCGGGTAGTAAATCAGCGACGGAACCGGCGGGAGTCCATCTGAGCCGAGGACGCACGAGGACGCAGCGAGCGCGAGCACGCTCAACCCTACCGCGACATGTTTCTCGCCCGTTCGCCTGCCGTCCACCGGCGCGGAACCTACAGCCACCGCCCCGAGATGACAACCGCGGTCAGCCGAGCAAGTCCACGATGACCACGCCGCGGTCGGGGTCGTCGTCGGAAGGTTCCACGGCGCCTCGCGGTTTGGCTGGCATCGGCGACAGAGGAAGCTCGAGGCGAGGACGACTCTCGTCCCGCTTCTGGCGTTCGCGCTCTTCGCGCTGACGAATCTGCTCGATGATGAATGGGGGAAGCATGCGAGAGCCCCGGATGCTCTTCCTCAATCTAGCAATCGGGCCCTTCCGGTCAAGAGAGGGGCACGCGACCGACGCCCGCCGATGGTATGACTGGGGTATGACGCGGCGCGTTCCCGCTCGCCGATTCGGGGCCTTGGCCGTCGCGGCTGCCATGGTCGCGCTCGCGTCGCCTGGCCTCGCCGCCTTCGAAGTCGAGGATACGGGCTGGGAGGGCCTGAGCGGCTTCGTCGAGCTCGCGCGCTCCGAGCTCGGTGCCGACCGGGTCATCGCGTCGAAGGCGCTCGATTGGCGACAGCTCACGCCGACCGACTCGCTGCTCCTTGTGCACCCCACGGCCCTCGTCGATCCCGACGAGGCCGCGGCTTTCATGCGGGTCGGCGGGCGCGTCGCGGTGCTCGATGACCACGGCAACGGCGATCGCTTGCTGAAGAGCTTCAAGGTCGAGCGACGCCCGCTGCCCGAGGTGCCCGAGCGCTTCGTGCGTCAGAACCACGCGCTCGCGGTTGCGTCTCCGGTCGCCGAGGCCAACGGCGGCGTTCACCCCACCGTCGTCGATGTGCCCGCCGTGGTCCTCAACCACGGGACCGGATTCGCCCACCCAGAGCTCACGACCGTCCTCGAAGTCCGAGGCGCCGACGGTGGCGCGTCGAGCCCCGTGACCTCGGTCCCGGTCGCGATCGCGGGACAGGTCGAGCGCGGCCGCCTCTTCGCGGTCGGAGACCCCTCGGCGTTCATGAACCTGATGCTCCGCTTTCCCGGGAATCAGGCCTTCGCGACGGGAGTCGTCCGGTACCTCACGGAGGGCGAAGGGGGCGCGCGACGAGGCGGCCGCTTGATCGTGCTCGTGAACGACTTTGAAGAGCTGAACTCGTTCGCAGGGGAGGCGCCGCTTCGAAAAAACCTCGAGCGCAGCTTGCACACGCTCACGGCAGGGCTCGAGGACCTTCGCGACCATGGCTTCCCTTGGTGGCTGCATACGCTCGTCGCGGCGACGTGCGGTCTCGTCCTCCTGACCTGGTCGCTGCGTGCCTCGATGCGCCTCTACGCTCCGCGCTTGCCGCGGTTCGCGAGGACGGTGCCTCTCGCCGCGCAGGGGGGCGTCGCGGGGCGCCTCGCGGTGCTGGCCTCGCCGGGGGCCGCACCCGAACTCGCCATGCTCGAGCTGCGCACGTCGCTCGTCGAGTCGCTCTCGCTCTCGCTCGGAGAGCCCGAGACCACGTCGCTCGGCATGTTGCTCGAGGCGGCCGCGCGGCGACGTGCGATCGATGGCAAGCTGCTCGCCCGCGGGCTCGAGGCCGACAAACTCATGCGGCGCGCGGAGGCCACGCTGGTGGACGGCCGACGCTCGACCACGTCGCGCCGCGACGTCACCGGTGCGGCAGAGGTCGTCGGGGCGATCCTCGACGCGCTCGCGGCTCGTCCGCCGCCTCCTTGAGCGCGGCGAGCATCGACCTGGCTTCGTCGCGCGCTACGGCCGCGAGAAGTTGCCCGCAGCGTCTCCGTTGGCGATAAGCCGAGCATGCGCCGCTTTCGCGTCCTCTTGTTGCTCCTAGCAGCATGCTCGAGCGCACCCTCGGCTCCCATCGAGTCCGTCGCCCAGACGCCCTCGTGGACCGGCCCGGCGCTCACGCCGCGAGTCGCGCCGCCCGCCCCGGCATCGTTGCAGGCGCCGGCCTCCTCCGTCGTCGCGCCTGCTTCGGCTTCCATCGTCGTCGCGTCGAGCCCGGCGCCGGTTGGCGCGGCGCCTTCGGCTAGCCCAGCGAGCGCGCCGACGGCGGCACCTCTCGCTGCCGCACCCGTCGAGGCACCGCCCAAGCTCAACGTGCTGCTCGTGACCGTCGATGCGCTGCGTGCCGATATGCCCTGGGCGGGATATCCGCGGGACATCGCGCCGAACCTCACGGCCCTCGCGAAGGAGAGCGTCGTCTACGGCCGCGCCTATTCGATCTCGTCCTACACCGCGATGAGCATCGGGGGGCTGCTCGCGGGTCGGTACCCGGCAGAGCTCGAGCGCAGCGGCTACTTCTTCAGCGCTTACCCCGACGAGGTCACGTTCTTCCCCGAGCTATTGCAGCGCGCAGGCGTTCGGACGATGGCCGCGCACGCTCATTTTTATTTCGACCAGAAGTCCGGGTTTCGCCAGGGATTTGACGACTACCGCATCGTGCCGGGCCTCGTCGAGGACCGAAATACCGCGCGCGAGATCACAAGCCCGGAGCACCTCGCGCTCGCGCTCGACATGCTTCGAGAACCGAAGAACACCGGCGGACAGTTCTTCGCTTGGTTTCACTTCCTCGACCCCCACGACATCTACCGCGCGCACGAGGGTATTCGCTTCGGCGGCAAGGCCCGCGACCTCTACGACGGCGAGGTGTTCTTCACCGACCGCCACCTCGGGAAGCTCTTCGAGTTCGTGCGCTCGCAGCCATGGGGCGACCGCACGGCCATCGTCGTGACCGCCGATCATGGAGAGGCGTTTGGCGAGCACCGCATGGTTCGCCACGGCTTTGAAATCTGGGAGATGCTCGTCCGCGTGCCGCTCATCGTGAAGGTCCCAGGCGCGGCTCCCCGCCGCGTCGACACGCCGCGAAGCGCGATCGATTTGGCGCCGACGATCCTGGAACTCCTCGGCGTCGCGGCACCCTCCGATTTTCAGGGAAAAAGCTTGGTCCCCGAGGTCAAGGCCGGCGTGACACCGCTCCCGCGCGACGTGATCGTCGACCTCCCGCGCACCAGCGACAGCTTCCGAAGGCGCGCGCTTGTGTGGGACCGCTACAAGGTGATCGCCTACGACGATGACTACCGCTTCGAGGTCTACGATCTCGTCGACGATCCAGGCGAGAAGAAGGACCTGCGCCGCAGCCGGCCCGAGGTCTATGAGCGGATGAAGGCACGCTACCTCGACCGCGTGAAGTCGATCCGCGAGGTGTGCCCGAAGATGCGCGCAAAGCTGAAGGGCAAGCGCAAGGACAAGCCCTGCTGAGCACACCTCACGTCGAGGAGCGGGGAAGACCTGCGCGGTCGAGCGTCGCCATGCGCGCGAAGTCTTCGACGGCGAGCGTCTCGCCCCGAACGGTGAGGTCGACGCGCGCGGCGGCCGCGGCCTCATCGAGCTCCTCGAGGCGCCACCCGAAGACACCTTTCCAAGCGTTCCTAAGCGTCTTGCGTCGCTGCGCAAAGGCTCGGCGGACGAGCTCGCGGAAGGCTTCGGTCTCCTCGGCTCGCGGAGGAGCGAGCGGCGTCAGCGTGACCACGGCCGAGTCGACGCTCGGAGCCGGAAAGAACGCGCCGGGAGGGACTTTCAACGCGCGCTCGACATGGAACGCGGCCTGCGTGAAGACGCTGAGGGCGCCGTAGTCGTCTTCTCCGGGGCGCGCGACGAGGCGGTCAGCGACCTCGCGCTGCACCATGAAGACGGCTCGGTCGAGGGCGCGCGAGGCGTGCACCGCGAGCTCGAGGAGTCGCCCTGTGATTTGGTACGGGAGGTTCCCCGCGAGGACGTGTGGTCGAGGACCCTCCGCGAAGTGGCGCGCCCAGTCGACCTGCGCGGCGTCGGCCTCGAGGACTTCGACGTTGGGAGAGTCGTGGAAGAGCTCCGCGAGCACCGGCACGAGGTCGCGATCGCGTTCGATCGCGACGACGCGATGGGCGCGAGCAGCGAGGGGGGCTGTCAGGGCTCCCGCGCCCGCGCCGATCTCGACCACGGTACCGCCGACCGGGGTCGTCGCGAGCTCGGCGATGCGATCCGCGATCGCCGCGTCTTGAAGGAAATTCTGCCCAAAGGACTTCTTCGGTGCGAGCCCGCGCTCTCGCAGGACCTTCGCGCTCGACCAGCGCTCCTTCGTCATGCGACCTCCGAACCGGACCCTGGCGGCGCGCTCGTGACGGCTCGCGGTCCGCGCGTCATCGCGCTCGCCCGGGAGACCTTCACCCCAAGGCTACGCAGGACGACGTCGCCCTTTCGCTCCGCGACGCCCGCGCGCGCTTCGGTGGCTCGTCGCAGTGCCGCGACGAGGGCAGGCGTCGGTTCGATCATGGCCTCGGGCTCGTCGCCCGACTCGCCGTGGCCCCGCAGCGTCTCCGCGGCGAGTCCTGCGGCGAGCGGCGGGGTCGACCACCGGATGACGACTCCCTTGCGGCGCAGCGCGCGGACGGCGCTGCGCAGTCCTTCGACCGACTCGCTCAGCGGTGGCGGTGCGACGACGTGCACGACGCTCGGCCTCGGCCGCTTCATCGACGATGCCTCGAGGAGGAGGCGCTGCAGCACCTCGCTCGAGCGCTCGCGCTCGGGGTCGAGGCGCGGTGGACCGTGCAGCCCGAAGCTCGCGGCGTAATGCCTCAGCGCGGCGTCGGTCGGCGAGAACCCCGCGGGCGGCGCGAGCGAGAAGGGGGCCTCCTTCAAGGCCGTCGTCGCCCGCTCGGCGAGGCGGTCGAGGCGACCACGGCGTAGGTCACGCAGGCCGCGTGCGTCGATCGGGCGGAGGTGCTCCGCGACCTGCACGGCGATGTCCGTCTCCCCCCATCCCGAGCGGTCTGCGTCGAGGATGCCTGTCTTCGTCACCACCGCGCGCACGATCGCCTCGAGCTGTGGACGGCCGCGATCGAAGGGCACTCTGCCGAGCTCACGCGCAGCGAAAACGACGAGTCCGACAGTGTCTCCGCGCGCGACGTGGTCGGTCGCAAGGCCCGCTACCGCGTCGATCGCCATGTCGAGGGGCGCTTCGCCCGCCGTGCCGGCCCAGAGCTCGACCGAGGCATCGAGGAGCAGCAGTACCGTGTCGTGTTCCTCACGCTCGAGCTCGCGCGCCATCAGCTTTCCTCGCCGCGCGCTCGCCTTCCATGCGATGCGCCGGAACGAGTCCCCCGCCACGAGCTCGCGCAGCTCGCGGAGCTCGGTACCGTCGCCTCTCCTCGCGCTCGACCGTCCCGCGGGCGCTGCGGTCGCGCTGCGTCCACCATTCGGCGACGCGAGCAGTCGGCCGCTGGCGCGCGGGAGCGCTACGACTCCGAACGGGTTCGCGAAGGTGAGGGGGACCTCGAAGAGCCCAGGAGCGCCGCGCACCTCGAGGGCGAGCCCGTAGATGCCATGGTACCCGACGCGACGGGCGCGCACGCGAACGGTAAGCTCCACCGAGCTGCTCGCCTTTACTTCGCCCGCCGGCGGCTCGACCGTGCACTCGAGGTCAGGCGAGGCGATGACGCGCAGTTTGTCGTAGCGCGCCGCGAGACTGTCGCGGTTGCGTACCTCCGCGCGCAGGATGAACGTCTCGCCCCGACGGACTTCGCGCATGCGACGCGCATCCGGCCAGAGCATCTCGAACCCCGCGTTTCGGATCCGCAGCACGCTGAGCAGGGTCACGGCGCGCGTCGCAGCCACACCGAGCACGAGCGCGCCTCCCCAGGCGAGGACGTTCGGCTCACGCAGCACGACGCCCACCGCGAACACCGCGAGACCGGCGAGAGCGAGCTCGGCTGCGGTACGTGTCGGGTAGATGTTCATGTCAGACCGGCTGCACGGCCTTGCGGTAGCTCACGCGCGCGACTGCGCTGCGCACGACCTCCTCGCGCGCGGTGGGATCCCCGGCGACGTCGTCGCGCAGGATCAAGCGATGAGCGAGCACGGCAGGCGCGAGAGCGCGGAGGTCATCAGGCGTGACGTAGCCTCGCCCTCGTAGCAAGGCCATCGCCTTCGAGGCCTGAACGAGTCCCAGCGTGGCGCGGGGCGAGGCTCCGAGCAGGACTCGCGGATCCGAGCGTGTGTGCTCGGAGAGCCCCACGGCGTAGTCGTAGAGGTCCGCCTCGACGTGAATGCCTCGCGCCAGCCCTTGGAGCTCGAGCAGCGCTTGCTCGTCGAGAACCGGCCGCGCCTCGGACGCATTGGCCTCATGGGCCCGCAGCATCGCGACCTCGTGCTCGCGCTTCGGATAGCCCATCGCCACGTGCACGAGGAAGCGGTCGATCTGGGCCTCGGGGAGGGGGTAGGTGCCCTCGAGGTCGATGGGGTTCTGGGTCGCGACGACGATGAATGGGCGCGGCAGCGCGAAGCCGTCGCCTTCGATGGTGACCTGCTGCTCTTGCATGGCCTCGAGGAGCGCCGCCTGGGTCTTCGGCGGGGCGCGATTCAGCTCATCCGCGAGCACGACGTTGGCGAACACCGGGCCGCGACGGAAGCTAAACGTCCCGTCTTTGGGTGACAGCACGTAGGTGCCGGTGATGTCGGAGGGCAGAAGGTCGGGGGTGAATTGAATTCGTCGGACCGTGACGCCGAGCGCATCGGCGAAGGCCTTCGCGAGCGTCGTCTTCGCGATGCCGGGGACCCCCTCGAGCAGGACATGACCTCGCGCGAGCAGCGCGATCAGCATCCGCTCGAGCGCGACGTTGGTCCCGATGTAGACGCGTGAGACTTCGTCGCAGACGGCGTCGAGGCGCGCGCGGGCTCCCTGAATGCGCTCGTTCGCTTCGGTGTCCATCGCCGTCCCGATGGTAGTGCGCGGATGCGGCTTGTCGAAGGACATTCGTCGTCGGCGCGGCCTCCTCGTCTGCCTGCGTCGATGGGTGATGGCTTGCGGGGCGCGAGGCGTCGCGGTACGCGCAAGACCTCGCGATGAACAGCTTCGGCGTGATGTTCGACGGGCGCTATCTCGGCCCGAACCCGAGCGGCACGGGCCGCTACTGCGCCGAGGTCCTCGCGCGTATGCAGCAGCAAGCTCCCGACCTTCGCTTTCGGTTCGTGGTGAAGCACGGCGGTGACGAGCGCCCCCTCGACCGGGACGGGGTCCTGCCGTTCGATCACGAGGTGTACGGCCCGTGGACGAGCCTCGTGCTCGGCCGCAAGCTCGGAGGACGGCCGGCCGACGTCTACCACAGCCCATTTCACGTGCTGCCGCGCGGCCTCGAGTGCGCGACCGTGCTCACGATGCACGACCTCTTTCACTTCCATCAGCCGTCCAACACCAGCAAGTCGATCCTGGTGAGCGGTGTTGAGTGGGCGTACTTCCTCGTCGCGATCCCCGAGTCGCTCTCTCGTGCCGATCGGATCGTCTGCGTCAGCGAAGCCACCGCGGACGCGCTCGTCGACCGATTCCCCAAGACGAAGCGCAAGCTGCGGGTGATTCATCACGGCGTCTCGAAGCCGTTCGGGCGCGAGTCGGACCGCGAGCGCGTCGCCGCGACGTGCCGGCGAATTGTCGGGGATCGCCCGTTTTTTCTTTGCGTAGGGGGCATGTCACCGAACAAGAACCACGCGCGCACGCTCGAGTCCTACGCCCGCGCGGTCGGCGATCGGCGTGACGCGCCGGCGCTCGTCGTGGTGAGCCGCCGCGGAAACGCCGCGCGCCTCGCGTTGAGAGCCGAGGAGCTCGGCGTCGCCGAGCGATACGTAAGCATCCAGACGGTCTCCGACGATGAGCTCGCCATGCTCTACAACGGCGCGACGGGGCTGCTCTTCGTGTCGCGCGCAGAGGGCTTCGGGCTCCCTGCGCTCGAGGCGCTCGCGTGCGGTTGTCCCGTGATCACCTCGAACGTGTCGGCGATGCCGGAGGTCGTCGGCGATGCGGCTCTCCTCGCCGACCCGCTCGACCTCGAGGACGTCGCGAAGCAGATCCGCGCCCTCGCGTTCGACCCACACCTCGCCGCCGACCTCTCGGCGAAGGGACTCGAGCGCGCCCGTAAATTCAGCTGGGAGCGCTCCGCAAGCGAGCACCTCGAGGTCTACCGCGAGGCGCTCGAAGCCCGCTGACCGGCGCTCTCGTGCTCGTCAACATGGCAGGGACGAACGCGCGTGAGCCAGACTCACGAGCGGTGGCGTCACCGACGGGCGGAGCGCCCGTGGGCCAGGCTCACGAGCGGCCGGCTTGCGTCCAGGCCTGCTCTCGATCGACCGCGAGCCAACGGAGCGTCACCTGGGCCTTTCCGAGCGTCGCCTCGAGGTCCGCGGCCCATGCCTTCGCCGGGATCGCGAGCTTCGCGTCCTTCTGCTTTCCGAACGCGCTGACCGCGGCAGCCGAGAGTTGGAAGGCGGCGACGCCTTCGCTCGCCAGCGCCGTCACGATCTGACGCGGGACCGCCGGCGCGACGATCGCCCGGATCTTCAGCGTTCCGGCGAGGACTCCGTCGCACGCGGCGCGAACTTCTTCGGGCTTCGACAGCACGAGCGCGACCGAAGGAGCTTCGGGCACCTTGTTGCCTCCTTGCGGGAGCCCCGGGTGAGCGTCGAGGCTCAGCGGCAGCTTGAGGGGCTGGGGCTGAGCGAGCGGAGTCGGCTTGAACGGCTGGTGCCCCGGGCCCTTCTTCTGGCCCTTCTTGCGGACGACGAGCACGTCCTCGGTTGGTAGGATGCGTGGTACCGTGACGCGAGCCGGCCGCTTGAACGAGCGCGGATCGCCAACTTGTCCGTGCGCGACCGCGTACGAGAGCGTCTCGGCCGACGCGACGAGGAAGGAGCGGCGACCTTCGACCTGTGGCTCGGGGTCCATGTTTCGCATCGACACCGCGCCCAGCGGGGCAGGGTAGATATCACCCGTCGCCACGCGGCGATCCGGCTCGATGATGCGCGCGCCGGTGGCCACGAGATCGACGAGCGCACCGTCCTGACCGAGCACCTCGAGGACCTGCCGCGATGGCGGCGCGAGCAGGAGGTCGAGTCGTGGCGGGATCCGCTTGCTCTTGAGGAGGCTTGCGGCTGCGAGCAGGTCGCGGAGGGTCGCTCCCGAGTCACCGCCGAGGACGACCTGTCCGACGGGCTTGCCGGCGAGCTCACGCGCGGCGCGGACGCGACCATCCTCGTCCATGATGAGCGGGTCGACGGTGTTGAGGTCGAGGGTGATGACCTCGTCGCACGGGGCGCCCGGGTCCGGCGCGAGCGCGCGGTGGGCCTTACTGCGACGCTGGTCGCGCAGGAACGCTTCCGACTTGTCGTCGCTGATGAAGAGGGCGGCCGAGGCGCCCACCTGGTGGGCGATGCCGCACAGCACCGAGCGGCTCCCGACCGACAGAAGGCGTGCGCTCGGGCCTGCGAACTCGAGCACGACGGGGGCGTGATGGCGTGCCTCCACCTCCTGGACGAGGGCGCGAAGATCGCGGCGGATCAGCTCGAGCGCGACGTCGCGCGCGCAGACGAAGGGGCGGGTCTTGCCAGAGAGGTGGATCTGAATCGAGCGCGGCGGGCGGAGCCACACCTGACCCGTCGCCATTGCCTCGCCCAGCTGGGTCGGTGAGACGACGAGCGCGAGCATACCGAGTCCGCCCACCGTTGCGAGGCGCGGGTCATCGGTGAGCGCGAGCCGCGCGGGGGCCGCGAAGCGCTCGATGTGCACGGGGGCCGGGTACCCGATGCCCGCGCGACCGACGAGGATGTTGTACTCGGGGAAGGCCGAGGATACCGAGTCCGGCGCGCCATTCGCGGCCGCGACAAGCGTGCACGGATCCGAGACCGCGTAGCCCTCGTAGGCGATGGTGACCTCGGGCAGTGCTCGCTTCATCCCCACGCGGAGACCTTCGGCGACCGCACGCGCCGGTGAGCGCGTGAGGATCACCTGGTCAACCTTCACTCGAATGAGGTCTCCTCGCAGCTGCGGGTCGCCGGAGCGTCCTGCGAGGACCTTCTGGGGCATGGTGCGAGGCGGGTCACCAGCTCGTGCGCGCATGACTTCGGGTTCATCCTTCTCGGAGCGCGCCGCCCGGCTTGGGGGACGCGCTCTCGAGTGTTGGTGAACCACGGACCTTAGTCGGTGCCCGTTCGGCCGGTCAAGGCTCGTCGGCAGAGGTGGCCCGCCACCAGTGGCCTTGGCCCAGCTGAGTGCGCGACGCAAGGAGCTTCCGAGTCGACTTGATTCGGGCGCTCTCGCGAGGCCACGATGAGGCAGATACGTCGTCGAAGGGCTCGGATTCATAGGAATGTCGGAAGCTCACTCTCCCCGAGAGAGGCGGGCGTGATAGGGTTCGCCGCGAATGTTCCAGGCGCTCCTCCAGGACCTCGTGGAGTCGACCGAGGGTGGGCTCGCGTCGATCGTGATGGACCTCGATGGAATCACCCTCGAGAGCTACACGCGCTCTGGCGAGAGCGTCGACATCAAGACGATCGGCATCGAACTTACGCTCGTCCTCCGATCGGCCCATCAGGCCGCGACGATGCTCGAGCTCGGGGCGGCCGAGGAACTTAGCTTTGCGACGAACGCGCTGACGATCGTCGTCCGAATGATGACCGCATCTTACTTCGTGGCAATCGCGCTCGAGTCCGGGGGCAACCTCGGCCGAGCTCGCTATCTGCTCCGCGCTCACATGCCGGAGTTCGTAGGTGAGCTGTCGTGATGGATATCGATCTGAAGAAGCTCAAAGCTCTGCTCCGCACGCTCGCGGAGGGGGACGTGTCCGAGTTCGAGTACCGCGAGAACGAGGCGCGCATTCGTCTCGTGCGTGGTCCGCGCGCCGCAACCGGCTTTGCCATCCCGGGTCCAGTGGCGAGTCTGCCATCGACCGCGGTGGCCGCGGGGGCTCCGAGCCCCGGACCCGCAGCAGAGGAGGTCGCGTCGGACTCGCTCGTGACCGTGACCTCGCCGTTCGTGGGAACTTTCTACCGTTCTCCATCGCCGGACGCCGCGAGCTTCGTCGAGGTCGGGACTCGCGTGACGGTCGGCCAGACGCTCTGCATCGTCGAGGCGATGAAGCTGATGAACGAGATCGAGGCCGACTGCGCTGGGGTCGTGAAGGAGTTCCTCGTCGAGAACGGCAAGCCCGTCGAGTTCGGCCAACCGCTCTTCCGCATCGCGCGGGGCTGAGCCCGCGATCGGTCCGAGGTCGTCTCCCATGTTCAAGAAAGTCCTGATCGCGAACCGGGGCGAGATCGCGATGCGTGTCATCCGGGCGTGTCGCTCGCTCGGCATTCGCACGGTGGCCGTTCACTCGACGGCCGATGAGGGCGCGCTCCACGTCCGCTTCGCCGATGAGGCGGTCTGCATCGGTCCGCCCGAGGCGACTCAGAGCTACCTGAACATCCCCGCGATCATCGCGGCCGCCGAGGTCACGGGCGCGGACGCCGTGCACCCGGGCTACGGCTTCCTCTCCGAGCGCTCCGACTTCGCGGAGATCTGCGGGCAGTGCCGTCTCAAATTCATCGGCCCGACTCCGGCGGCGATGCGCGCCTGGGGCGACAAGGTCGCGGCGCGCGCTCAGGCGGTGAGGTTCGGCCTCCCGCTCTTGCCCGGGTCGGGCGTCCTCGAGAGCCCGGCCCACGCCCGCAGCGAGGCGATACGCGTCGGTTTCCCGGTGATCCTGAAGGCTGCCGGCGGAGGCGGAGGTCGTGGCATGCGCGTCGTGCGCGACGAGGGCGAAGTCGAGAACGCCTTCCTGCTCGCGACCGCCGAGGCCGCCAAGTCGTTCGGCAACCCCGACGTCTACCTCGAGCGCTTCGTCGAGCGCCCGCGCCACATCGAGTTTCAGGTCCTCGCCGACACGCACGGTGGCGTCTGGACTCTCGGCGAGCGCGAGTGTTCGCTCCAGCGACGCCACCAGAAGGTCATCGAGGAAGCGCCCAGCGTCGCGATGACCGAGGAGAAGCGGGCCGAGATCGGTGAGCGCATCCGCGTGGCGATCCGCGAGACGGGCTATCACACGCTCGGGACGCTCGAGTTCCTGATGGACGAGCGCGGTGAGCTTTACTTCATGGAGATGAACACTCGCGTCCAGGTCGAGCACCCGGTGACCGAGTCGGTGACGGGCGTCGATCTGGTCGAGCAGCAGCTCGTCTCGGCCTCGGGCGCTGCGGTGAGCTTGCCGGACACGCGCCCTTGGCGATTCCGAGGGCACGCGATCGAGTGTCGCATCAACGCCGAAGACCCCAAGAGCTTCGCGCCCTGGCCGGGCCTCATCACCGAGTACCACCCTCCCGGCGGCGGCGGGGTCCGCGTCGACTCCGGCGTGTTCGGGGGCTGGCGCGTCCCGAGTTGCTACGACTCACTCATCGCGAAGGTCATCAGCTTCGGCTCGACCCGTCAGGAGGCGATAGCGAAGATGCGCGTCGCGCTCGACGAGTTCATCATTGGCGGGATCCGCACCAACATCCCGCTCCATCAAGCGCTGCTTCAGCACCCCGATGTGCTCTCTGGGAGCATGAGCACGCGCACGATCGAGGAGCTCGTCCAGGCCGGCTTCTGACGGGCTCGCACCCTCTGCCCTTGAATTGCGCTGGCTCGCGCACGAGCAAGAACCCATGGACCAGCATCCTCTCGCCGCGAAGGTGATCGCAGGCGACCCGCGAGCGTTGGCGCGCGTCTGTCGACTCGTCGACGATGGCGTCGGCGAGTACCGCACGATCTTGAAGGATCTCTTCCCGCACACGGGACGAGCGTGGACCGTCGGCATCACCGGCACCCCTGGCGCAGGCAAGAGCACGCTGACCGACAAGCTCGTCGCGGCGCTCCGGTCGCAAGGAAAGCGCGTCGCGGTGATCGCGATCGATCCCACGAGCCCATTCTCCGGCGGGGCGATCCTCGGGGACCGGATCCGCATGCAGCAGCACTTCGAGGATCCTGGTGTCTTCATCCGTTCGCTCGCGACACGCGGAGCGCTCGGAGGCCTGTCACGTTCCGCCGCGGACGTGGTCCGCGTGGCCGACGCGTGGGGGGCCGACGTGGTGCTCGTCGAGACCGTCGGTGTCGGGCAGGACGAGCTCGAGGTCACTCGTACGGTCGACACCACGCTCGTCGTGATGGCGCCCGGGATGGGCGACGACGTGCAGGCGATCAAGGCGGGTATTCTCGAGTGCGCCGACGTCTTCGCCGTCAACAAGTCCGACCGCGAGGGGGCCGACGCCACGGTGCGCGACCTAGAGCTCATGATATCGCTCGGACACACGACTCGGCGCGGGGTGCGCGCAGCGACGGTCGGCCACGGGCACCATGGTCACGGCGGGCTTCATGGTGTGCTCTCGTTCGATGAGACTGGGCACCACGGAAAGCCTCACGCAGACCACGCGAGCGCCTCGGGACGCCCCCACGACGACGAATGGGAGCCCTCGATCGTGCGCTGCATCGCCTTACGGGGTGAAGGCGTGGACTCCCTCCTCGGTCGGCTTGAGAAGCACAAGAGCTGGCTCGACGGGACGGACGCGGGG
>VGRJ01000083.1 GCA_016875405.1 Deltaproteobacteria bacterium
GCCCGAGGCCGCCCCGGCCGGCGTCGTCGTCGAGTCTCCCGTCGAGAGCGCCCCACGCGGCGGGACCGGGACACGCGCCAAGGTTGACGAGGGATCGATGGGTGCCGTGAACTCGCGAGAGCACGGCCTCCGCTACAACGTCGCCGGCGACTCGGCGAACCAGGACCCGCACCTCGCGCGTCAGGCGGCCCTTCGCGACGCGGCCGACTTCGGCATGATCGGGCTGCTCCAGAACGGCACCGGTGGCGACCCCGATGCACCGACCGCTCCGTGGGGCCGCGACGACTCGCTCGGCAACGATCCGATGAGCGCGCGGGGTGGCATGTGGGGCGACGCGGTCGGCGAGTCGTCCGGGCTTGGCGGCCTCGGCCTCATGGGGATCGGCGAGGGCGGCGGCGGCCGCGGCGAGGGCCTAGGGCTCGGCGGCATCGGCACCATCGGGCACGGCGCAGGGCTCGGCAAGGGCGATGGGATCGGCTTCGCCGGCGGCTTCGGTGTCGGGCGCGCCCACCGCGCGAAGGCGCCTCAGGTCCACATGGGGGCCACCGCGTTTCATGGCGGGCGACTGCCTCCCGAGACCATCCAGGCGATCGTGAGGCAGAATTTTGGTCGGTTCCGCGCGTGCTACGAGAGCGGCCTGCGCACCAACCCAGCCTTGCAAGGGACGGTCGCGGTCCAGTTCGTGATCGGTCGCGACGGCGCGGTCGTCACGGCGTCCGGTGGCGGGACGCTGCCCGACTCGGGCGTGACGGGCTGCGTCGCGAGCGCCTTCCGGGGGCTGCAATTCCCCGCGCCGGACGGGGGCGTCGTGCGGGTGACGTACCCGATCGCCTTCTCGAACGATTGACGATGGTCAAGTCGTGGCTCACCGTCGCCCGCCGACTCGCAGGGCCTGGACCTTGCTCCGGGCGACGGTGACCGCAACCGCGAGGGACCCGCGCTGCACGTCCGCGAGTCGCTCGAGGAGCGAGGCGAGACCACCGGCCTCGAGCGTCAGCTCGGCGTGCTCGACGTCCGGGCGCCCACCGATCCCGAGCGCGGCGTACCAGCCGTCACTCGGGCGAGTGAGGACCAAGAGCGGGAGCGCGGCTGGACGAGGCGTCCCCGGGTTTACCCGTGGGACACCGCGAAGGACGGGCGCCGCGTCGCGCGGCAAGCGAACCTCGAGCTCGGGCACGAGGACACCTTCGGGGTCTGGGCTCCACGCGAGCGCCGCCACCGTCCCGTGCACGTCGGCGGCGACGAGCGCTTCGGCCGTGCGGTGATCGCTGCGGCGCGCTCCGTCGCCGGGGCGCGTGCTCGAGGTCGTGCCCTGAAACGACGGCAGGGCCGCACCGGTGCCGTCGGCGAGCGTGAGCAGAGGAGCGCGCTCGTCCGAGGGAAGAGGATCGGCGAGGTCGTCTTCGACGAGCGTGCCTCCGGCCGTCGGCCCTGCGGCGAGCAGCAGCGCGCGGGACACGTCCCCCTGCTGCAGCGCGCGGGCACCGCGCTCACCGATCAGCGTGAGCAGCCGACCGCGGCCTTCGGCGCCGCGCTTGCGGGCGACCGCGCTCGCCGCCTTCGCGAGGCTCGACAGTGGCCTCGCCGCCCCGTGCGTGTGCGCGAGCGCGAGCACTCCGAGGCTACGGGGGACGGCTGCAAACGCGGCGTCGGGGGTCGGCTGCCCAGGCGCGAAGCCGCGCGGACGGCGCGTCCCGAGGCCCGGCTGGATCGCGCGGCCGTCGATGCACCGCGCGCCGCGACCGACCCCAGCGACCAGCATCGTCATCGGCGCGAGCAGCGCGCCCGGATCGATGGCGGCTGCCGACAGGAAGCCGCCGATCACCGCGTCGACGCTCGTCGCCCCCTCGTCGAGGAGCAGCGCCGCGGCGGCCTCCGCGTCGGCGTGCGTGCTCGCGGCTTTTCCGGCGCTCATGACGCGTCGTCCTCGTCGTCGTCGTCGTCGTCGTCGTCGTCGTCGAGCGAGTCCTCGTCCTCGTCCTCGTCCTCGTCGTCGAGCGAGCCCGCGTCCTCGCCCTCGTCGTCGTCGAGCGAGCCCTCGTCCTCTCCCTCGTCGTCGAAGAGTCCACCCTCGAGGTCCTCGTCCTCCGCCCCGGCAGGGAGAAAGACCCGCGCCGCCAGCGGCTCTGCAGCGACGTGCTCGATCGCGGCTTGGAGCGTGGCAAGGAGCTTCGGCCCGAGCGAGGCGTCGGCGATCACGTACGCCTCCTCGCGCTCGGCGAGCTGTGCGGCGAGCCGCTGAAGGCGTTGTGGCCCGAGCCGCGTCGCCTTCCCAATGGCCCGAAGCCGTGTGTACACGCGCTCTCCCTCGGGGATCTCGTGCTCGGCCCCATCGACGACGGGCAGCCAGCCGGTCGTCGCGACGACCCTGCGGACCTCCTCGGGACTCCAGATCCCGCTTGGCTCCCAGGCGACGGCTCGGCCGTCCTCGCGGAGGACCGCGGCGAGATCGACGAGCCGCTCGATGTTCTCGCGCGTCGGTCGAACGCTCGGCGGCGTGGCGAGTACGAGGACCTTCGCGTCGAGCGTGAAGGCTGCAGCCCGCGCTCGTCGGAGCACATCGTCACGGGCCCCACCCTTCGCGAGCGTCGCGACTGCGCTTGGCAAGAGGATCGCGAAGACGAAGTCCTTTGAGACCTGTCGTCGCCACTTGCGGAGCGCGTTCGAGGGGGGAAGCTCGTCCCCGTCGAGCTCGAGCAGGCCGTAGCGCTTCGCGTAGTTTGCGAGCTTGCCGTTCCAGCGATTCAGACCGATGTGGACGCGGGTCACGCGGCGCACGCTACAAGCTTCACGTCCTCGGCAAAAGCCTGGTGAGCGTCAACGTCGATCGTCCCAGGTGTCGGTCAGCGAGGGCGCGGACGAGGCGGCCGAGGGCGCCTCCGTTGGCGCATGATGGACGTCAATTGAGCGAGCCCGAGTCCAGTGCCGCCCGGCGAGCAGCTGGAACGCGCCGACCGCAGCCGCGCCCGCGGCCGAACCGAAGGCGAGCGTGCTCGCCACGACCGAGAGCCACTCCGTCGCCGACGAGAGGCCGAGCCTTGCGCCCGCGTGCGCCGGGATGGGGCAGAGCATCGCGGTCACGACGACGGTCGCGAGCCAGCCCGCAGGCAGCGGGGTCTGTGCGCCCGTGAACCCGAGGAGCCCGGCCCCGAGCGAGGCGAGGGCTACCGCGCTCGTGAGCTCGACCCACAGCGTGGCGGTTCCATCGAACGCGCGCGCGGTCGCGACAGCAAACGGGAGCGAGAGTACGAGCGCCGCGGCGACGAGCGGGCGAGCGATGGGATAAGCCCGGTAGTGACAGCGGAAGAGCAGCGCGCACGGAAGGACGAGCGCTGCGAGCAGGTGCACGACGCCCCACTCTCCGAGCGCGTACGCCGCCACGCTCGCGCCACCGAGGCCCAGGACACCCGCGAGCCCGCTGGCGAGGCCAGCGCCGAGGAGCAGGGCGGCGCGCCAGGAATAGCGCAGGGGAAACGAGCCCGCCGCGAGGAGGACGGCGCTCGTTGCCACCTCGACCCATGGCCACCCCGAGGGTCGCCAGGCCGGCGCGAGCGCCATCGCGCCGAAGAGCATGCCAGCTCCGAGCGCGAGGCGGCGTCCCTCCCGGGCGAATGGCTCGAACGGCGCGAGATCATCCTTCAGCGCCTCGGAGGCGAGCAGTGGGCGCGACGGCGGCAGGGCGCTCGCGCGCGTTCGGCGCGCCTCGGGGCTAGGGCCGTCCTCAGGTAGCGCATCCTCCTGCGGCGGTTCGGACGAGCTCATGGTTGCGACGAGGCCTCCGTCCCGCGAGCCGCCGTGCGCGCTTCGGTGACGAGCCGCGTCACCAGCGAGCGCACGAACTGAAGCAGTCGCTCTGCGCCCTTTGGGTCGAGGGCGAGCGATTCTTCGTCCATGTAGAGGCGCCGGGCGAGCTCGACCTGCACCGCGTGTACGCCGAGGTCGGGGCGACCGTAGTGTCCCGTGCTGTAGCCGCCGCGGTACGGAACGTCGTGCTCGACCGAGAGGCCATGCGCTCGGGCGGTGGTGTCGACGAGGTCGATCCAGCGCTCGGCCGACGATGTGCGACCACGCGTTCCGGGGACGACGTCGGCGAGGAACGGCGGCACCAGCGTCCGAAGCCCACGCGCGCGCGGGCTCGGCATCGAGTGCGCGCAGAGGAGCAAGGCGAACCCGAAGCGCTCACGCTTGCGCTCGAGCACGCTCGCGAGCGTGCGGTGGTACGGCCGCCACACGGCATCGAGTCGACGCTCGAGCTCGTCCCGCGGGAGGCGCTCGCGTAGCACCGCGTAGCCCTCCGAGGTGAGGCGCCACACCACGCCGCGTGGCCTGTCGCCGGTCGAGCCTCCCTCCACGGTCTGGCCGTCATAGTCATCCGCCGAGCGATTGAGGTCGACGACGTAGCGGCTCGTATGGGCCCGAAGGAGGCTTGCGCCGAGCGCGGGAGCGTCGGCGAAGAGCGAGTCCACGTACAGGTCTGCGTCCCTCGCGACCGAGCGCGTGGGCGCGACGGTCCAGCTCATCGAGGGCGGATCGAGCGCCAGGCCAGCGTGCGGCACCTCGACGAGCACGGGTGAGTCGTCCTCTGGTTCGATGAGCAGAAAAGGCTCCACGCCTTCACTCGTCGGTCTTGATCGCGAGCCCGATGTGCTTGCGCAGGTTCAGGTACTCGTCGCTGATGCTGAAGAGCATGAGCTCCTTCATGCGCTCAGGTGGCGTCAGATCGCCTGGGATCGCGGGCTCGGCAACGAGCACCTTCTGCGCCACCGCGAGATCGCCCGAGAGCAAGAGGCCCGCTCGCGCGGCGGTGGTGTCGACCGCGCGCGCCCAGCGCTTGATGTTCGTCCGCCCGCCGGCCTCGACGAAGTCGTTGACGGCTCGCTTCAGCGCCTCGCGCTCGATGGGCTCGATGAACTTGCCGAGAGCCTGCGTCGTACTCTGCACCTGCGCGGCGTACTCGGGCGGCGCCGGGAGCTGCGAGACGAGCCGCAGCGCACCGAACAAGAGCACGGTGAGCTCGGTCACCGTGGGGAAGAACAGCTTCGCGAGGTGGTCGCCGCGGTACATCGCGAGGTGACGGCCGCACAGGAACGTGCGCTCCGAGAGCGACAACCCCGTGAGCACGTTCTGACCCGCCGCGCAGGCGAGCGGGATGCTCGGGACCGCCGCGAAGAGCCCCGCCTGTCCCGGCACCGCGTAGAGCTGTGGCGACGGGAGACCGAGGGCATTGGCGGACCACCAGAACGCCTTCGGCAGCGGTCCCGTCGCGCTCGCCGGATCCTGGCGGAGGTTCTCGGGCAGCGTCGGGCGCTGGTTGCGCGCGGTGAGGTCGGCGAGCTTCGCCTTGAGCGCCGAGGGGAACACCGCCTCCAGAATGGTGCTGATGTGCGGGTCTTGCGTATCGTGGACGAGCTGGCTCGCCCACAGCCCTGCGTCCAGGCCGCTCGAGAGCGACGCGAGCTGTTCGGCGCGCCAGTCCGCGTAGAACTGCGCCTCCTCTTCGGTCGCCGCGCCCAGGTAAGCGAGGACGCTGGCCACGCACCATGCCGCGTCGTACGCCTCCTCTTGCACGTGCAGCGTGTAGATCGAGCGGTAGGCGTCGACGTTGAGCGGGTCTTGCGCGAGGACGCTGCGGTACTGCTCGAGCGCGTTCGCGGCGTCGCCGGTGTTGACGGCGAGCTCGGCGAGGAGGCGGCGCTCCTCGAGGTCGTCGGGCTTGCGCGCGATCGCCTCGCGGAACGCGTCTGCGGCGCGGTTCGAGTCGCCTAGCTGATCGCGGTAGAGGATGCCGAGCTCGTGGTGCAGCGTGTACTCGAGGTCGGTCTTTCCCTGGTCCGAGACGCGCCCAAGCATGCGGAGATAGGCGGCCTCGAGGCGCTCCCACTCCTCGGCTGCGGAGAGCATCTTCACGAGCCGCTCGAACGCCTCCGCGTACTCGGCGTCGAGGTCGAGGGCCTTGTCGAAGAGGTCGGCCGCGCGCGTGACGTCGAGCAGCTTCTCGCGCACCACCTGGGCCGTCGTGAACGTGTAGCGCGCGCGACGGCGCGGGCTCGGATCGCCGTCGGCGAGCTCGCCGATCGTGCGGACCACGTCGGGCCAGCGCTCGGTCTTTTGGTAGAGCGCGAGGAGGCGATGCCGGAGCTGGTTGTCGTCGGGGCGAAGGCGGCTCGTCGCCTCGAGCGCTCCGATGGCGCGCGCGCTGTCGTCGAGCTTTTTCTCCGCGACCTCGGCAAGCTCGAGCAGCAATTTCAGCCGCTCGTCCTCGTCCTGGACGGCATCGATGATCGTATGGCGGTAGTTGCAGGACGCGACCCACTCCCCGGCCTCGGCGTGGAGGTCGGCGAGGGCCTCGAGGGTCGGACGACGAGTCGGGACGAGCTGGAGCGCCTTCTCGAAGGTGTAGATCGCCTGCTTCGGCTGACCTTGCTCGCGCTTCACGCAGGCGACCCGGTGGAGGACCTCGGCCCGCACCGCGCTTTCGTCGTCGTTCAGCGACGTGAGGACCTTCTGGTAGCTCGAGAGCGCGCCGGCCCAGTCCTTCACGAAGAAGTTCGCGTCGCCGAGGCCGCGGTTCGCCTCGCGGCTCATCAGGTCGGCCCGGGTGGCGGCGGAGAAGGCCCGCACCGCCTCGGCGCCGTTGCCGAGCTCGAGCTGGACTCGACCGAAGAGCAGGTAGCTCTCGACCTTCAGCGCGCGCTCCTTCGCCGGGGCCTTCTTCTCGAGGAGCACCGTGAACGGCTCGGCCTCGGCAAACGCCCCGCGGGAGACGTGCCAGCGCGCGAGCTCGAGGGCCGCGTCTTCGTTGTCGGAGTCTAAGGTGTACGCGAGGTCGAACGCGCGTCGCGCCTCTTCGGGCTCGCCGAGGCGGTCCTTGCGGAGGTTGCCGAGGTCGACGAGCAGCTTTCCGCGGAGGCGGGGCGAGTTGGTGTGCTGCTGCTCGGTGTCGAGATAGCGCGCGGCTTGGTAGTAGTCGCCCTCGTCGGTGACGATCGCGCGGAGGGCCGCGAGGGAGGGCAGGTGGTGCGGGTCGAGATCGAGCGCTTGCTCGTAGCGGGCGCGCGCCTCGGAGCGGTCGGCCTTCTTCTCCTCGAGCTGCTTGCCGATCCGGTAGAGCGACTCGACGCGCTGCGCGCCGTCCGATGCGAGTTCGGCGACGCGGCTCGCGAACTCGATCGCACGCTGCGGCTGACCCATTCGGTCGTGGAGCTTCGCGAGCGCGCCGAGCGCGCCGACATGATCGCCATCAATTGCGACGACCGTCAGGTAGGCGTCGACCGCGCGCGCGTCGCTGGCGAGCTCGTCGGCGAGGACCTCGCCCTTCCACATGAGCACGTCGAGCTTCTTCGCGCGGTCGTCGACCGCGGTGGCGTAGCGGTCGAGGCATCCGACGAGGGCCTCCCAGCGCTTTTGCTTCTGGTAGCAGCGTGCCAGTGGCTCGAAGATCCTTGGGTTGGAGGCGTCGAGGTTTGCGGCTTGCTCGAGGCGCTCGGCGGCTTGGTCCGGCTTGCGAAACTCCTCCTCGTGGAGCGCCGCGATGCGGAGGAGCAGGGCCACGCGGTCACCGTCGGTCGATGCGGCTCCGAGCCTGCGCTCGAGCAGCTCGACCTGCTCCTTCCAACGTCCGTGCGTCTCGTAGATTCGCTCGAGGCCGCGCGTCGCGGGCAGGCTCTTCGCGTCGTGCTCGAGCACGCCGAGGTAGAGCGCGACGACCTTGTTGACGGGGGCCCCGAGGCTCTCGAGCAGCGTACCGAGCTTCACGCGCAGCTCGTTCGCGCGGAGCGGCTCCTTCACCACGGCCAGCTTGCGCTCGAGGATGGCGGCAAGCTCGCTCGTCTGGCCCTTGGTCTCGTGGATCTTCTCGAGCGCGTCGAGGGCGGGCAGGTACGTCGGGTCGGCCTCGATGGCCCGCTGATAGCGCACGAGGCTCTGTTCGGGTTCGCCCGCGAAGCGCTCGAGCAAGTCGCCGATGTCGGTGAGGATCGCTGCGCGTTCGGCGGGGCGCGTCGCGAAGGCGAGGGCCTCCTCGAGCCGCTGCCCGGCGCCGCGCCAGTCTCCCTGATCGTAGAGGTAGGTCGCGGCCTTGCGGCGTGCGAGCACGTTGTTCGGCTCGAGTTCGAGCACGCGCGCGTAGAGCGGCAGCGCGTAGTCCTTCCGGCCGAGATCGGCCTCGTACCACTTGGCGAGGCGCAGGCAGAGCGCGATTTGGGAGCGCGGCTCCGAGGCCTCGTCGAGCATCGCGTTGGCGGTCCGGAGCAGCTGGTTCCAGCCCTGGGTGTGCGCGGTGACGAGCTCGAGGTCGGCCACCGTTTCATCGTCGGTTGGGTCGAGCGTGAAGGCCGTCTCGAGGGTCTCGAACGCCTGCGCGACGTCCGTCAGCTCGTCGCGGAACAGCCGCGCGACCTCGCGGAGCAGGCTCGTCTGCTCGTGCACATCCTCGCGCGTCTCGACGCGCGCGACGTGAAGCTCGACGAGCGCGTCCCAGCTCTCGGCGGCGGTCAGCTCGGCGACCCGGTCGGCGTAGGCGTCATCGTCGGCCGCGAACGCGGCGAGCTCGGCGTTCGCCTCGTCCTCGGGGTCTCCGCCATCGACCGTCGTCCTGCGGAGGGGAGGCAGCGCCACGCCCTCGGCCTTCATCGCGGCGGCGAACCAGCCCGGGAGCGCGTCGCGGCTCGCGTCGACGGGCAGACGTACGAGCCCGTAGGTGCGCACGAGCTCACCGGCTTCGCTCCGCGAGATGCACGCCTGAAGGCGCGCGGCCTCGAGCGACTCGAGCGACTCTTCGTCGAGCTGACCGAGCCCCTCCGTATCGGCAAGCGATTCCTCGAAATCGTCGAACGCGCGGTAAAAAGCGTCGGCGACCGTCTGCGCATCGGCCTCGTCGAGCCCGAGGGAGACGCGGCGCTCCTCGAGCCACGCGCTCGAGAGTCGGCCGGGCGTGCCCGCGCCCCGAACGAGGCGCCAGTAATCGTCGCGCCACGCGTCGAGCTCCGGCGTTTCCGACCCTTCGTGCGCCGCCGCGCCGCCTTCCGTCCTCGTCATGAGTCGGGAAGCATACCTCAGCCGCTCCAGACCGGAACCGGGTACCGAGTCGCGCGCGCCTCCTTCCCGGTTCCAGCGGCGTCGACCCGTGGCCGGAGGCTCGCGGGAACCGGGGCATTCGGACTTGGCCGGACGAGGGCAGGTCGCCCATCATCCTCGTCGCCGTGGGAGACGCCATCGACCGTCGCATCGACGAGTACCTCGACCACGTGCGCGTGGAGCGCGGCCTCGCCGACAACAGCCTCGCGGCGTACGCGCGCGATCTCGCGAAGTTCGCCGGGCACCTCGAGGAGTCCGGCCTCGCAGACGTGACCGAGATCACAACGAGCGCCGTCTCGAGCTTTCTCGTTCGACTCGGGCGAGAGGGCCTCGGGGCGCGCTCTTCGGCGCGGCACCTCTCGGCCGTGCGGGGTCTCTGTCGTCACCTCGTCGCCGAGCGCGTGCTGAGCCAGGACCCGTGCGAGCTCGTCGACAGGCCGCGCCTCGGACGCCGCCTCCCGTCCTTTCTCACCGTCGAGGAGGTGTGGCGCCTGCTCGAGGCGCCGGACCCCACCCACCCTCGCGGGCGGCGCGACCGCGCGATGTTGCAGATGATGTACGCGGCGGGCCTGCGCGTGAGCGAGCTCGTTCGGCTCGGCGTCGCCGACGTCGACCGACGCCGCGGTGTCGTCACGGCCTTCGGAAAAGGTCGGAAGCGGCGCCTCGTCCCGGTCGGCGAGATGGCGCTCGCCTCGCTCGAAGCCTACCTCACGGATCGCGCGCTGCATCCGCGCGCCGCCTCGAGCCGCGTCCTGTTCCTCGCGCCTTCGGGCAAGGCGTTGACCCGCCAGGCGTTCTGGAAGCGCGTCGTCCTCCACGCGCGCGCGGCGGGGATTCAGAAGCCGACGTCGCCGCACAAGCTGCGCCACAGCTTCGCGACGCACCTTCTCGAGCACGGGGCCGACCTGCGCAGCGTGCAGACGATGCTCGGTCACGCCGACATCGCGACGACCGAGGTCTACACCCACGTCGTCACCGATCACGTCCGGCGGCAGTACCGGCGCGCCCACCCACGCGCTTGACGATGGTCAATCGCGCGTCGTCGGCTCGCAGGGCGTCACTTCGTCCGCTTGATGACGTGGAACCCGTAGCGCGTCTCGACCACGTCGCTCAGCTCGCCAACCGTCAGCTTGAACGCCGCGTCGCTGAATGGCTTCACCATGGCGTTGCGTGGGAACACCCCGAGATCTCCGCCGCGCTCCGCGGCTCCCGGCTCGTCGCTGTAGGCGTCGACGAGCGCTGCGAAGTCGGCCCCCGCCTTCAGCTTCCCGAGTACCTCGCGAGCCCTCGCGAGCGCCTCGTCGCGTGAGCGCACGACGCTCTCGGGGCGCGCCTGCGAGCCCAGGTGCATGACGAGGATGTGGCGCGCGCCGATGGTCTCACCGGTGTCCTCCGCGACCTCGTCGACGGGGACGTCTGGCTCGAACCGTGGCACGCCGACGGGGCCGGTCACAGACATGCCCCCGCCGGCCCAGCTCGGTGAGGTCGCGAGCGGCGCACAGCCGAGGGCCAGCGCGGAGGTGGAGACGAGCGTGCAGACGGCGAGCCAGCGCATCGCGCGGACGCTGCCTCACTCGCCGCGCGCCTGCAAGCCGAGGGCGTGCGAGACACGAGCGACCCAGCGCGCGAGCAGGGGCGCTCCGTCTCGAGAGAGGTGCGACTCGGGGTGGAACTGCACGCCCTCCATCGCGAGGCGCGGGTGGCGCAACGCCATCAGCTCACCCTGTTCGTCGCTCGCGGTCGCCTCGAGGTCGGGCCCGAGCTTCGTGACGGTGAGCGAGTTGTAACGCGCGAAGGGCGATGGGTTCGGCAGGCCTTCGAAGACCCCACGGCCGTCGTGCGTTACCATCGCGACGCGTCCGTGGAGCGGCGAGCGGCTTCGGCCGACCTTACCGCCGAGCGCTTCCGCGATGCACTGGTGGCCGAGGCAGACGCCGAGGAGCGGAGGCCCTGGCTGCGCGGCGAGGGCGCGGATCACGGGAAGCGTGACGGCGGTCTCGCGTGGGGAACAAGGGCCCGCGGAGAGGACGACGCCGTCGTAAGCGAGGACCTCCGCGACGGTCGCGCGGTCGTGCAGCAGCACGGTGCAGTCGGCTCCCGCGCGGGCGAGCGCGTGCACCAGGTTGTGGGTGAACGAGTCGTAGTGGTCGACGAGCGCGACCCTCGGCCTGCGAGCGGTCATCCGCGCGGCTCCTCGTGCCCCAGCGGCGCGATTGACAGCGCGACCGGCCCGCCGCTAACGTCCCCGCTCCCCAGCTTCATCCTGGCGGCTCATTACTCGAAGTGGAGACCAATGTCTGACGCAGAATCCGCCGGTGGCTCGGACGACGGCCAGAAGCCGAAGAAGACGAAGATCGACCTGAAGTCGCGCCTCAGCAGCGTGCGCGCCACGAGCTCGATGGCGGCCGTTCCGCGCGCGTCGGAGGATCCGCTCTCCTTCCCGCCGCCAGCGGTGCATGGCAGCGTACCGCCTCCGAAGATGCTCTCGCAGGCCGGCGCGGCGTTCGTGCCCGCGCCGGTGTCGTCGGCGTTCGCGCCGCCGCCGCCGCCGCCCGAGCCCGTGAAGGTCGCTCCCGTCCAGCAGACGATCAAGGTCGACGAGAACGAGATCATCGAGGAGCGCAACCGCGTCGCGAAGCAGTGGCGCTTGTACGTCGCGCTCGCCGCGCTCGTCTGCCTCGTGCTCGGCGGTCTGCTCGGCAAGGTGTACGAGGGCGGCCAGCAGTCGAAGAAGGCCGTCGCGGGCGCGGGCGCGCTGTCGAAGGACGTCGGCGACGCCGTCACCAAGATGAAGGACCTCGGGGACCAGCTGATGCGCGGTCAAGAGGGCTTCGGCAACGAGGCGTTCCCCGAGGACCTCGCGACCTTCGTCCGCCAGAACAAGGTCGCCTTCGATGCGTCGAAGTTCGAGGGGCGCGGCGTCGGGGCGTACCCGAAGGAGCTGTTCGTCGCGCTCATCAAGTTCACGAAGGGCGTCGAGGATCTCAACAAGAAGATCGATCGTCTCTCGGGCCAGCTCAACAACAACAACGTCAAGGTCGCCATCACGAAGTACTGGGCGGTAAAGAAAGATCCCGTCGTGAACTTCTCGATCGTCCTCGACAAGCGCGGCGAGGACTATTTCGCGCTGCTCGTGCCGAACAAGGAGCCGTTCCCGATGAAGGGCGCTCCGCCCGCGGAGTACACCGTGACCAAGCCGCCCTCGGGGCAGGACAAGGCCGGCAAGGAGTTCAAGGCCAAGCGCCTCACCGCCGCGATCGCCAAGCTTGAAGATGGGCCGCTCGTCCCGGTCGACGAGACCAGCGTCAGGGGCTTCACGTCGCAGCAGTTCGTCGCCCAGCTCGCGCTTGCGCTCGCCGAGACGCGCGGCCTCGTCGAGGGGCAGCCCGCGGCGGATGGCTCGGGGGACAGCGAGCCCGGCCTCATCAAGCAGGGCGAGGACATCGCGAGCGCGCTCGCGAAAATCGGCCGCTGAGCCGAGCCCGCGTCGGAGAGGGCTCGTCCTCGTCGCGAGGGCGTGCGCGCGACGTGCGAGGGCAACGCGCCTGAGCGCGGCCTCCGAGCGGTTGTTGTCGGGCAGAAGCGCGGCGACGGAGAGGAACCGAGTGAGCGCCCTGCGGTTGCGCACGATGTAGCCCGCGGCTGTTCCCACCGGGGACTTCGGCGTGGCCGTGCGCCTTTGGCGGCGGGCCCAGGACAGGAGACGGGCCATCAGCGGGCGAGTGCGCTCGCGACGCATCTGCAGATGCTTGTCCGTTCGCTCGCACCCTGCTGCGCACGCATCGTGCTCGACCACGTAGATGTCGCGGATGATGTCGAGCGCGAGCAGTGCGTCCGGGTTCTCTTTCGCCTCGAAGACCTTGCGGCGGCGGGTGCGCGAGGCAGCCGGCGCGGCGGCGTCGCCCGGGCGTGGTGACCTGGTTGTAGCCGGTGTAGAGATCGACCATCCGCTCGCCCGTGCTGTCGCCGAGGACGCGCTTGGGGAGTCTCCCGCGCTTCCTGCCGGAGCCGGCTTCGCCACCACCGCAGCTTCACCGCGCGCACCCCGTGCCGCCGAGCAAGAGTATCGACGACGGCCCGCTCCAAGTGCGAGCCCGAGCGGACCCAGGCCGAGGTCGACCCGAACGAGCCTGCCGCGAAGGCGCAGCCCTACGCGAGCGACACTCTCGCGCGCGTCGACCCGCAGGACGATCTCGACGGGTTCACGCTCGTCGTGCCGCCCGGCAAGTCGCGCATCGCCGCCTGGGTGCTCCCGGTGTTCGGCGGCTCCTGCGACGGCGCCAAGAAGAGTGAGACGATGCTCGGCTCGGTCTTGGCGGAGGTCGAGCTCTACCAGGATGACGGGTCGACCAAGGTCAAGACCTCGGACCTCTACGACCCGTGCCCGGTCCTCGAGGGGAAGGGGCTCGACCCAGGCGCGTATCGCCTCAAGGTTCGCGGCAACTCGATGTTCTGTCCGAAGTGCCGCTTCGAAGACCGCCTGCACGTCGACCTGCAAGACTGACTGAGGCGGCCCAACTGTGCGCGCTGTAGAAGCACGGTGGCATCGTGTGTAGCGTGGAACGTGCTGAACACGTGATTCGTGAACGGCTGCCGGATGACTTGGGCCTCGTTCGGAGGACGACTGACAACGAGAGCGCCATCGACATCGACGACCTGGACTTCTACACCGGCAGGAAGTGCCTCGACGAGGTCCTGAAACGCGAGGACGATCAGTGTTTCTACTGCCTCCGCAGGATCGAGACCGCAGAACTCTGTAGACTCCACCGCGTCGTTCCACAGGTCAAAGGCTGCGACCATTTGTATCGCAACGTCGTCGCGTCCTGTCATCATTGCAATTCTCGTAAGCAGGGGAAGGACGCCACCGATTTCTTACGCGATTTGTATCGGCGTTCGGTGATTTCGCAGGATGAGCTTGAGGTCCGAAGTGCTGCTCTTCGTGAGCTTAAGGAGGGAAGGCTGCGACCGGCCGTTGCGGGATAAGGCGTCTGACAAGCGTTGCACCAGACGACCGCTGGTGAACGCTTGCCGTTGGTGCGCCCCGTGCGGGCGCGAGCGGCGTCGGTCCGGCTGAGGCCCTGTCGCGAGGGCGTCCGCGCGGCGCGCTCAAAGGTTGAAGAGGTACCCGTCGCCTCCGACCGGCTTGCGTTTGCCGGGCGGGCTCGACGGGGCCGCCGAGCTCACCGGCGGAGCGGATGGTGGCGCGGCCGAAGCGGAGCTCACGCTCGCGGAGCCCGTCGTCGTGGCGTCTCGGGGCGAGGACGACGAGGTCGGGTCCGCCGAGCTTGAAGCGACCTTCTTGTCCTCGAGCCCCGTGGACTCCGGGGCCGCCGATGCCGTCATGGGCGGTTGCTCCTTGGAGGGCGCTGCGGCGCTCAGCTCCGCGGTCGCCGCCCCGCTCTCGGTCGCCTCCGTGGTGGTGGCGTTCGAGCGCTCTGCTACCGCCTGCGAGGACCTTCGTGAGGCGATGACGACACCGCCGAGGACGAGCAGCCCAACGGCGACGGCGACGGCGACCCGCGCTCGGACGGGCTCCCGTTCGGTCGACGAGGTGAAGTCCGAACGGTGGATGGGGCGAGTCGGCATTTCGGCGCGGGTCGTCGACGCGTCGCCGCTGAGCGAGATGTGCCCGACCTGGCGGGTGGTCGTCGCGTCGCTCGAGGTGCCGGCTGGCGCCGGCGCGGGACCGGAAGGAGCGAAGCGGAAGGACTCCGTGAACGGCTGCAGAGCCACGCCGAACTCTGCGATCGATGCGTAGCGACGGTCTGCCCTCTTCGCGAGGGCCTTCATCACCACGGCAGAGAGCGCCTCTGGAATGTCGGGCTCGACCTCGTGAGGAGGCATCGGGTCGTCCGCCGTGATGGCGGCGATCACCGAGGCCGCCGACGCTCCGTCGAACGGTGGCCGACCCGTCAGCGACTCGTAGAGCACGACGCCGAGCGACCAGATGTCGCTGCGGTGATCGACCGTCCTCGACGAGCGGATCTGCTCAGGCGACATGTACATCGGGGTCCCGAGCGCGAGCCCCGTTTGCGTCACGCGCTTGTCGTCTCCATCCACCAGCTTCGAGATACCGAAGTCGAGGACCTTGATCACCGGGTCGCCGCCCTCGCTTGCGACGAACAGGTTCGCCGGTTTGATGTCGCGGTGGACGATGTTCGCGAGGTGCGCCTCTTGGAGCGCGGAGCACGCGTGAAGGACGAACTCGACCGCCTCGCTGGCCTCGAGCCTTCCCCGCTCATCGAGCACGGCGTCGAGCGAGCGCCCCTCGAGCAGCTCCATCACCATGTACGGCGTCCCGTCGGCCAGCGTGTCGACGTCCTCGACGGACGCGACGTAGCGGCTCTTCAAGGATGCGGCGGCGCGCGCCTCACGCTCGAACCGAAGGCAGGCGTCGGGATCGACCAACGTGTCCGTCTTCAGCGTCTTGATGGCGACGCGGCGGCCGAGCTTCAGGTGGCGTCCGGCGTAGACGACACCCATGCCGCCCTGCCCGAGCAGTCCGAGGAGCTCGTACTTGCCCGAGAGCACCGTTCCGGGCTCGAGAGAGGGGGTCGACGCGGCCAATGCGGTGGACGCTACCGCAGTTCGGCCTCTCCGTCATGGGCGGAGGCGCTCGCGAGGACCCGGTCGAGGCGAAGGCGTGGTAGCGTCGAGCCGCAATGTCCGAACGGGGGTCCGTGGGGTCAAGGGGGGCGGCGGCCCTGCTGATCGTTGGCGCGCTGGTGGTTGGGGTCGGGGCACCCTCACTGGCGAGCGCGGCCGACCCTGCGAAGCCGACCGCGGCGGGGGCGGGTACGTTGGCGACTCTCGAGCGCAAGAAAAAGGCGTTCGACGCGAAGGCGCGCGGCGACGCGGCCATGCAGGCGCTGCGTTTCTCGGAGGCCCTCGAAGCATACGACGCAGCGTACGCCCTCGAGCCTGGTCCCGCGCTGCTCTACAACCGCGGACGCGCGCTCCAGCTGCTCGACCGGATGCCCGAGGCGCTCGAAGCCTTCGAGCAGTTTCAACGCGAGGCGCCTCCCGACCTCCTGCAGAAAGTGGCGAAGCTCGATGAGCTCCTCGCAGAGGTGCGCAGCAAGGTGGCCACGCTGAACCTCTCGCTCGCTCCCGAAGGCGTCGAGGTGCTCGTCGATGGACGGGCGGCCGGCACCGGGCCGCTCGCGAGCCCTCTCAGACTCAACCGCAAGGACGGCGTCGTCCTCGCGCTTCGCAAGGAGGGGTACCACTCGGTCGAGCGGCGCCTCGATTTCTCGAAGCGGCCCGAGCAAGAGCTCTCGGTGACGCTGCAGCCGAAGGACACCACCGCCGTGCTCGTCGCGACCTCGCCGGTCGCTGGCGCGTTCGTCCGCATCGACGGTCGGAGCGTCGGGAACGCGCCGTCGGAGAGCTATCTCCAGCCCGGCGGGCACCGCGTCGTCGTCGGCGGGGAGGGTTACGAGGACGCGGAGGTCGCGGTCACGCTCGCGAAGGGTGAGCGAAAGACCGTCGACGTTCCACTCAAGCCCACGACGCCACTCTACAAGCGCTGGTGGCTCTGGAGCGCAGTCGGCGCGGCCGTCGTCACGGGGGTCACGCTCGGTGTCGTGCTGACGACCGAGCGAGCGGCGGACAGCGGTACGATCGAGCCCGGCCAGATTTCCGCTCCGCTCGTCACCTTTTGAGTTCGCGAGGTGCTCTGATGCTCACGCCACGAAGAAAACTCGTCATCGCTGCAGCGGGCCTGACGGCGCTGCTCGCATGCCAGCCACCGACCCAGTTCGAGGTCGTGATGTCGACGGACATCGAGTGCTCGAAGCTCCGCGGCGTCGCCATCGTTGCCGGGTCGCCCGGGGAGGTCTCGACGAAGGATCCCGCGACAGTCAACGCGTTCTGCGAGATGGGCGGTCAGGTCGCGACGGAGGCATCCCTCGGGTCGGTCATGATCGTCCCGAGCGGCGAGCGCGACGCGAAGGTGGGCGTGAGGTTGGTCGCCGGCGTCGACGAGAAGGACGCCGAGACGTGCGTCAAGGACCTCCAGGCGGGCGCGACCGACGCGGCCGTGGATTGCGTCATCGCGCGCCGCTCGATCGCCTTTCTGCCGCAGCGGCCCTTCGCCCTGCCGATCGCATTGACCGAGCGGTGCGTCGGCAAGGTGTGCGCCACCGGTGAGACATGCATCGAAGGGGAGTGCCGCTCCGAGGAGGTCGACCCCGAGCAGTGCCTGACGAGCGAGGGCTGCGGTGACGAAGTCTTGTACTTGCACGGCGCGACGACGAAGCGTCGGGTATTCGTGACGAGCAAGACGATGTTCGGAGCATCGATCGGTGGCTTGACCAAGGCCGACGCGCTCTGCCAAAAGCTCGCAGACGACGCCGGGCTTCGCGGGACGTACCTCGCGTGGCTCAGCACCGACAAGGCGTCGCCGGCGTCGCGCTTCAAGAAGGATGGACCTGGCTGGGCCCTCGTGGACGGGACGCTCGTCGCGAACGATTGGGCCGATCTGACCGACGGTTCGCTCCAGCACGCGATCGACCAGACGGAAAAAGGCGCGTCTGCGCCCACCACGAGTGCGTGCTCTGAGACGATGACCCCCGTGTGGTCTCAGACGACGGCCGACGGCACGTTCGCGTACGCTGGCGAACCTACCGCCTCCGATCCGAAGTGGGACTGTGGCGATTGGACCTCGGTGCCTGGGACAAGTCAGAACAACTGGGGCGACGCGGGGGCTTCGGACGGCGGGTGGACTCGCCTCGGGAACTGCAACACCTTCGGCGTCGCCTGCACGAACAACCTCGCCGCGCTCTACTGTTTCGAGCAGTGAGGCTCTCTCAAAGGCCGCTCGGGATTGGCATCGGCCACACCGAGGTCGGCGCGCCGCCATCGACCGCGAGCACCTGGCCCGTCACGTAGCCGCTCGCCGGTGACGCGAGGTAGAGCACCGCGGCCGCGATGTCCTCCGCTTCGCCGAGGCGCGCGAGCGGCGTGCGCGCGATCATGCCGTGTTCGAGCTCGGGCAGCGCGGTCACGAAGGACAGCGCCTCGGTCCTCGTCGCTCCCGCGGCGACCGCGTTGACGCGGATCTTCGGCGCCCACTCGTGGGCGAGCAGCCGGGTGAGGTGATCGAGGGCGGCCTTCGCCGTTCCGTATGCGACGAAGCCTGCGTCGACGCGGTGGGACATCGCGCTCGAGATGTTGACGATCGCGCCGCTGCGTGCGGCGAGGCTCGGCGCGAGCGCACGGCACAGGTGAAAGGCGGAGGTGACGTTGAAGTGGAACGCCGCCTCGAGATCGGCGTCGCTCGTCGCGAGCGCGACCGTCGGCGGGGTACCACCCGCGACGTTGACGAGCACGTCGACGCCTCCGAGGTCGAGGGCGCGGGCGACGAGCGCGTCGAGGGAGGCGGAATCCGTGACGTCGGTCGGGACGACGAGCGCCTCGGCTCTGCTCGCCCGAAGTTCGGCCGCGACCGCCTCGAGTCGCTCCTGGCCACGCGCCGCGAGGACGACGCGCGCTCCCGACTCGGCGAGGGCCAGCGCCGAGGCGCGACCGATGCCGCTCGAGGCGCCCGTCACCACCGCGAGCTTCCCATCGAGCCTGAAGCGTCCGAGCACCATGGGCGTGACGCTACACGAGCCCAGGTCCGGCACGAAACGCCCGCGATCCGCCCCTTCTTCGGGGGGCCCTGTTGCGCTAGGCTCGCGCCGCCATGAAGCGCTGGTTTTCGACGCTGTCCCTCGTGCTCGCTCTCTTCCCCGCCGGCCTCGCGTCCGGCTCGGAGATCAAGCAGGCGAATCCGAAGTGCCAGAACGCCTTCGCCGTCCTCGGCTGGTCGAAGTTCGACGTCCAGGAGGAGGAGGCGCTCGACAAGCTCGCCCACGCACGCCTCAAGATGGGTGAGGTGCAGGAAAAGATGGCCGATCCGTGCGCGGCTTTCGCGTCCTACCAGAGCGTCGTCGAGCTCGAGAAGCGCGGCATCGCGGCCGCGAAGGTGGCGCAGGCGCGTGCGCGTCTGACCGCCCTTGCGCCCGAGCTGCGCTCGACGATCGTGCTCAAGGTGACGGCCCGCCCGAGCGAAGGTGCGAACCCCGAGGAGGTCAAGACCGCCGACCTCGAAGTCTCGCTCGATGGTGCGCGCGTTCCCGGCGGGAGACTCGACGTCGCCGTGGGCAGTCACAAGCTGACGGTCGGTCGGCAGGGGTACGCGACGTACGAGGAGTCGTTCGCGATCTGCAAGGAAAACCGGGAGATTTCGGTCGAGCTGCAACGGCCCGCGCCGCTCGCGCCCTCGACGACCGCGACTCCCGCGGGGAGCACCGCGCCGAGCAGCAGCGCTCCCGCCCTCGGTGCGCCTGCCTCGGCCTCGGTGACTCCCGCGAAGCCGGCGGCCTCCAAGGACGACGACGACGACGACGATGAGGATGGCGAGGGTGACAAGGGTTCGAAGCCGAGCTCCGCGACCTCGCCCTCGTCGGGTGTCCCCGCGCCTGCGGCGCCGTCCACGCCTGCAGTGCCGTCCACGCCTGCAGTGCCGTCCACGCCTGCAGTGCCGTCCACGCCTGCATCGAGCTCGGCGTCCGTGCCGGCCTCCACCGCCACGTCGGGCGCGGTCATCGATGCGACGCCGTCCGTCCTCTACAAGGGAACGATGGCGCAGCGTCGCGAGCTCGCGAAGTGGCGCATCGCCGCGAGTGACTGGCAGAAGGCCGCCGACTTCTGGCTCGCTTCGAAGAAGCTGCCCTGGAACAAGGTGGGCTGGATCCTCGGGCGCCGCCGTTACCTCCAACGCGTCGAGGCGATCGAGCCCGGGATCGCGCGTCAGGTCAGCTTCCGCCAATACGGCGTTCGCGGCCAGGATCGCACCTACGCCTACGTCGCGAACTGCGGCACGGGCGGCACCTGCAACGAGATCGCGAAGGTCTTTCACTACATGTACAAGGGCATCGGCGTCCCGCACGTCGAGTGCGGTGCGCTGAACGAGATCCTCGAAAATCCGGTCTCGCCCGAGATCGTCCTGCCAACCCCGGAGGAAATCGCGCAGCGGGATGCCGAGTTCCTCGCGGCGAATGGCAGCGACGACGACGACGACAAGGACGACGAGAAGAGCGACGACAAGGGTGCCAAGAAGGGCGCGGATGGCGGCGACGATGACGATGACGACGACGACTGATCCGAGGCCTCTCACTCCCCGCGGTCTCGCGCTGGCGGCACTGCTCCTCTCCACGCTGTCGCCCGGCGGCTCGGCTCACGCGGCGAAGCCTGTCTGCAAGGGAGGCAAGGTCGTCGTCGACGAGGGGTGTTGCTGGCCCGGTCAGCGCTGGTCGAGCGGACGCTGCGAGGGGACGCCGCGCTGCACGGGGGGGACGATCGCGTCGAAGGGCGAGTGCGTCACGCGTGCCGAATACGCGGCGTCGCTCGGTCGAAGCTGCGCGTCGATGCCGGTGGGCCTGACCGCGGTCGCCGACGACAACCCGGGTCGGCGCGCTTGTGACGAGCTCGCGTCGATGGTCGGCGATGGCGAGGCCGGGTGGCGCGCGGGGTGCGAGCGCGACGACGCGGCGAGCTGCCTGCTCCTCGGCGCGGCGAAGCTCGGGTATCGCACCGCCGGCGCGCGCGTCGAGCTGTGGGTGGCGCGTTGCCGCTCGAACGACTGCAATGGCCATCGTCGAAGCCAGGAGCGCCTCGGTTTTGCCGGCGGAAGCCTCGACGCGTCGGGGGCCCGGGCCGCCTTCGAGCGCGGCTGCAAGGCCGGTTCGGGCCCGGCCTGCGTGGAGCTCGCGGCGCTCGGTTCCTCGGCGGCGAAGCAGGTGCAACGCGAGGCATGCGTCGCGCACGCCGAGGTCTCCGCGTGCTCGGACGCCGGGTACCAGATCGGCATCGTCGGGCGGGTGACCGACGCCGAGTTGTTCGGTGCGATCGAGCGTACGCTCGGTGGGAGCTGCGACGCGGGCTCGGGGCTCGCGTGCAACAACCTCGGCTTCTTCGAAGAGCGCAAATTGCTCGGTGGTCGCAGCGCGAAGGCGGCGGCCGACCGCTACCAGCAGGCCTGCGCGAAGGGGAGCTCACTCGGCTGCGCGAACCTCGCGATGGTCGCCGCGCGGAACGCGTCGCTCGTGCGGGGGATTGCCTGGGGAGACGCTCGCAAGACGCTCGAGGCCGCGTGCGACGAGAGCCGGGAGGCGACGCACCACGACTGCCTCGCGCTCGCGACGGCGCTGCAGCGCGGCTTCGGCGGCAAGGCGGAGCCGCGGCAGGGGCAAGCCCTCGCGAAGCGGCTCTGCAAGGCCGGGTTTCCGGACGCGTGCCTCCCGTGAGCGACGAGGGTTTGGCCTCGGCCGAGCGGGCGAACCCCGACGCGGTGCCGAGGTGGGCGCGGCCTCGGGAGGCGGGTGAGTCCGCGATCGTCGCGCTCGGCACGATGAATTTCGGCAAGCGCACCCCGGCCCTCGAAGCCGAGCGGATCGTGAAGCGTGCGCTCGAGCGCGGCGTCCGGGTGTTCGATACCGCGAACGCTTACGTCGAAGGCGAGAGCGAACGGATCGTCGGACGAGCACTC